>NZ_JBHUMD010000005.1:0-402250 GCF_042684765.1 Flavobacterium suzhouense
AGCGTTCATCCTGAGCCAGGATCAAACTCTTCATCGTATATTTTAATATTTTTACGATCTTTATTGCTAGGTCATGTTTTTTTTATGATAAGCGAGTATTTCTTACTCTCTCTTATGCTGTCAATCCAATATGTCTATGAACGTTTTCTTCTTGTTTTTTTCGCTTCTGAACTTTCGTTCTCAAAGCGGCTGCAAAAGTACAACTTCTTTTCTTCTACGCAAGCTTTTTTGAAAAAAAATTTCTTTCTAAAAAACTCAGCCGATTCAGAATTTCAAAAGCTTTTTCAGCATCCAGACCTTTCGGTTTGGGAGGGCAAAGATAAAATCTTTTTCCTTTTACTTCCAAGCTTTTTTCAAAACTTTTTTTTCAGTTATTTTCTACTCTTACATATAAGGTAAAAAATGCGTTTCATGTTTTCAAAGTCCGTCGCTCTTTTAGCGGATGCAAAGGTAAGCTTGTTTTTCTAACTCCCTAATCTTTTTTCATCTTTTTTTATTTTCTTTTTTCAAAGAATCCCTTTATTCACAAGGGTTAAGACGTTGTCAGGATATCAGTGAACTACTTCGTTATTGCGAGTGCAAAAGTAGCGCCTTTTTCCGCTTTGGCAAACTTTTACAAACCTTTTTTTGACATTTTTTTAACCTTTAGACTTAACTTGCTGATATTATATAGTTTGGAAGCGAAAGTTTTTTCAGGTTTTTTGCATCAGCAATCCGGATTCTTTGAAAATTATGCAAAAACTGGCTTTCTTTTAGTCCGCTAACTGAAAAATATGCAGCAAAATTTGTTTTCACACACCAAATACTTCCTGTCATATACAAAACTATACCACAATCCCGATAGTTATCGGGAACACAAAGAAGTCACAAAGATGCACAAAGACCTTTGTTTTGAATCGATAAAGCACACAAAGGGATGCGCCTACGGCACTTACATACATTATATATCCTTATTCTCCTTTTCTAGCCCCGATTGAAGCGGCATCCTGTCGACCCGCCGCGGCGAGGTAGGCAGATATAGCGTAAAGCGGGAAATAGCTCCTTATATATAGACACAAAAAATCCCGCCGGAGCGGGATTCACATATATAAGTGTATCTATTTTTGAATTTACTATGCCTTTTTCAGTAGCAGTTTTGCCGAAAGCCACTTTCTTACAGGCTCATCATAGAGTTTAAGACAGGCATAAGCCAGCGTTATCGAAGACACAAAAACCAACAGTGCTACAGGCCATGACTCAGCAAAGCTCTTATCATTGTCTTTTACCCAGGCGGTATACGTATATATAATAGGATAATGCGTAATATATATAGGATAGGAAATATCGCCAAAGAATTTACACACACGCTGCGCCATACTCCCCTCAACCGTTCCGCTTGCACCTATATATACTATAAGAGGAAAAATAAAGATGATCGAAAGTGAATCATACAGTCCATTTGCCCACAGGTTTTCGCTACCACCCACCCTCGGGAATGCCAGAACCGCAATAACCAAGAGACTGCTCCATAAAAAAGCATTACTGATATTACCCGGTTTTACGATGCGCTGCAACAGCAATCCGCCAAAGAACGGGAATAGCAGTCGGGCGAAACCAATATGCAATTGCTCTCCCGTAAGTGACCACCCTCCTATTACATCGCCGTTCGGACTTGTTACCGCCAAATGGATCAGGAAACATGCCGAAAGGAACACCACTATAGAAAGTACGGTTTTTGAAAAGTTCTTTACAAACAGCGCATACAGTATATTACCTACATATTCAAAAAACAGCGACCATGCGGGTCCGTTAAGAGAGTGCATCTCGCCCCAACCACGCAAGTCCATAGACGGTGGTAGTGGTAATACTGTACAACCGATGATCATTACCAGCAGCATTTTCCATACCGGGACTTCGCTGATTCCCGGAAACACTACCGAATCCTGGAAGTAGAAAAACACTGCTCCTACTATCATACCCATTACAACCATTGGCTGCAGGCGTATGAGTCGGCGTTTGAAGAAATCTTTCAACGTCATGGTTCCCCAACGGTCGTCGTAGGCATAGCCAATTACAAATCCGGATAACAGGAAAAAGAAATCGACTGCGAGATACCCGTGGTTAATGAACTGGTCGAGGTGACTGGTAGCATGGGTTTCAAAAATATGAAAGGCTACCACCATAAGGGCAGCAACTCCGCGGAGTCCGTCAAGAATAGGATAATGGGGTTTGGATTGTAATGTTCCTGTTGTCATTGAATAGTGTTTTATTGGAATCGCAAATAAAAACAATATTCAGTGATTGTGGGAATAATTTACCTATACATGAGTACAGCAGAATACTTATATTTGATAAGCTATAAACAATTACATCAAAATGAACAAGCTCACCACTACAACTATATTAATGGCAATAATTTCTCTATTTAGCTGTACTCCTGATGAGCGTAAATTTATTGGCGATTATCATATTGACCATCCTGTCTGGTTTGACAAAACAACTATAAATCATGATGAAATTCTAACATTAAACCAAAATCATGAATTCGAATTATCAGGTGACAGCACTAACACCCCTTTACATGGTATCTGGAAACTTGAAAAATCCTCTTACCAAAAAGGATCATCAGGAAGACATGAACCTCAGACAACAATTTCTTTCACAAACAACAATACAACCATTACAGCCGAACTAAGAGGAAACATATTTTATTTTCAACATCCAAACGTTTTCAGACCTGAAAAACACAAACATATATTATATGTGAGAATGAATAATAGATAAGATTCCCAATTCCGGTGCGAACGTCACGCCCATATCTAAATAATTAAAAGACACAAAAAGAGCCTCGTGTCAACTAGAAAAACTCATATCCACAAGAGATTGCCACGTCGTTCCTCCTCGCAATGACAGGACGTAAAGATAACCGCGAAGCCCTAGCCCCGATAGAGCCGGTATCCTCGCAGCGTAGCGGAGAGATAAAGGCGACAGCGGGAAAAAGCTCCCCACAAAACCCACCCATTTTAACCATCTATAAAATAATGTAAAACAATTCGTAATGCCTTAACATATATATTGTATGTGTAAAGGCATTACGTTATATTTGCGCTTTATAAATTTTTACTAATGATAAATATTACATTACCGGACGGTTCAGTCAAGCAATTTGACGCTGGGGTAACTCCTATGGATGTTGCCATGAGTATTAGTGAGGGATTAGCAAGGAACGTTATATCAGCTTCCTTCAATGGTACAACTATTGAGACCAAGACCCCACTGACGACGGACGGTTCGTTAGTATTATACACATGGAATGACAAAGAGGGTAAAAAAGCCTTCTGGCACTCTACTTCGCACGTTATGGCGCAGGCGTTACAGGAAATGTACCCTGGTATCAAGCTTACTATTGGCCCTGCTATCGAAAATGGTTTTTACTATGATGTAGACTTTGGCGACCATTCTATTTCTGACAAAGACTTTAAAGCTATTGAAGATAAGGTTCTTGAGATTTCAAGAGGCAAATATGAGTTCAACATGCGTTCGGCTACTAAGGCTGAGGCACTTGCATTCTACAAAAACGAGAACAACCCGTACAAAACGGAACTTATAGAAAACCTTGAAGACGGTACAATTACGTTCTGCGACCACGCTACGTTTACCGATCTTTGCCGTGGCGGACACATTCCGAACACAGGTATTATCAAGGCATTCAAGATCATGAGCGTTGCCGGTGCTTACTGGCGCGGTGATGAGAAGAACAAACAGCTTACACGTGTGTATGGTATTTCTTTCCCTAAACAGAAAGACCTTACCGAGTACCTTGAACTTCTTGAAGAGGCTAAAAGACGTGACCACCGTAAGCTTGGTAAAGAGCTTGAGCTTTTCACGTTCTCTCAGAAAGTAGGTCAGGGTCTGCCATTATGGTTACCAAAGGGTGCTGCCCTTCGTGACCGTCTTGAGCAGTTCCTTAAAAAAGCACAGAAAAAAGCCGGATATGAGCAGGTGGTAACACCGCACATCGGGCAAAAAGAATTATATGTAACATCAGGCCACTACGCTAAATATGGCGCAGACAGCTTCCAGCCTATCCACACACCTAATGAAGGTGAGGAATTTTTGCTGAAGCCAATGAACTGCCCTCACCACTGTGAGATATACAATGCTAAGCCTTGGTCGTACAAAGACCTGCCGAAGCGTTATGCTGAATTTGGTACCGTATACCGTTATGAGCAGAGTGGTGAGCTACACGGTTTAACACGTGTTCGCGGATTTACTCAGGATGATGCACACATCTTCTGTACACCGGATCAGCTTGATGCGGAGTTCAAAAATGTAATCGACCTGGTACTTTATGTATTCAGTTCATTAGGTTTTGAGAACTTCAGCGCACAGATTTCACTTCGTGATAAAGAGAACAGAGAGAAATACATCGGTTCTGAAGAGAACTGGGAGAAAGCAGAAAACGCTATCATCAATGCGGCACGCGACAAAGGACTTAACACTGTAGTAGAATATGGCGAAGCGGCTTTCTATGGCCCTAAGCTTGACTTTATGGTAAAGGATGCACTTGGCCGTCAGTGGCAGTTAGGCACAATTCAGGTAGACTACAACCTTCCTGAGCGTTTTGACCTGACATACAAGGGTTCAGATAACGAACTTCACCGTCCGGTTATGATCCACCGTGCGCCATTTGGTTCAATGGAGCGTTTTATCGCGATTTTACTTGAAAATACAGCAGGAAACTTCCCGATTTGGCTAATGCCGGAACAGGCTATCATATTGTCTTTGAGCGAGAAATATGAAAATTATGCTAAAAAAGTTTTACAATTGCTGGAAAATCACGAAATTCGCGCCCTAATTGACAACCGTAACGAAACGATAGGCAAGAAAATACGTGATGCTGAAGTTCAGAAAATGCCGTATATGCTTATTGTTGGTGAGGAAGAAGAGAAAAACGGAACGATTTCTGTACGTCGCCACGGTGACTCAGGCAAGTCGAACCAATCGATGACAATTGAAGAATTTGCTGCTGCAGTACAGCAGGAAATAGATAAAACATTAAAAGCATTCTAAGTTTAACTTAAATTTTTAAAGCCATAGCAATTAGAAACAACAGAGGCTTCCAGCCTCGAGTAGAGAAAAAAGATGCGCATAGAACTAATGCTGCAATCCGTGTCCCTGAAGTAAGGCTTGTTGGGGACAACGTAGAGCCGGGAGTTTACAAAACTTCTGTAGCACTACAAATGGCAGAAGAGCAGGAAGTGGATTTGGTGGAAATTTCGCCAAACGCCGAACCGCCCGTATGCAAAATTATGGATTACAAAAAGTTTCTTTACGAACAAAAGAAACGCGATAAGATGCTTAAGGCGAAGTCTACGCAGATTACCGTAAAAGAAATACGTTTCGGACCTCAGACAGATGAGCACGATTACGAGTTCAAAAGAAAGAATGCTGAGAAGTTCCTTAAAGAAGGTTCTAAACTAAAAGCATTCGTATTCTTTAAAGGACGTTCTATCATTTATAAAGAGCAGGGACAAATCTTACTATTAAGACTTGCAACTGATCTTGAAGAATGGGGAAAAGTAGAAGCTATGCCTGTTCTTGAGGGTAAGAGGATGATCATGTTCATCGCTCCTAAGAAAAAGAAAGCTTAGTTTTAAAGTTAAATGTTGAAATATCTTTAAAGTTGCGTGCGTAACATTATAACATTACAACTTTCAAACATTAGAACTAAAAAGATAAAGTAAGTAAGAGTAAATTCAAATACAGGAACAAAATGCCTAAAATGAAAACTAAATCCTCAGCTAAGAAACGTTTCAAAGTTACTGGCTCAGGTAAAATCAAAAGAAAGCACGCTTTTAAAAGTCACATCCTGACTAAAAAATCTAAAAAGCGTAAGCTAGCGCTTACTCACTCTGCGCTTGTTCACAAGACAGACGAAAGAAGCGTTAAACAGCAATTAAGATTAATCTAATAGCTGTTTCGGTTAAAACAAATTAATAACCCTGGAGCATGGCCACTAAGTTCCCGAAATAATTTCAGGACGCCTGCTACAAAAAAAAAGTAAAATTATGCCAAGAGCAGTAAATTCAGTAGCTTCAAGAGCTCGTAGAAAAAGAGTATTAAAGCAAGCCAAAGGTTTCTTTGGAAGACGTAAAAACGTTTGGACAGTAGCGAAAAACGCGGTAGAAAAAGCAATGGCTTATTCTTACCGTGACAGAAAACAAAAGAAAAGAAACTTCCGTGCTCTATGGATCATGCGTATCAACGCTGGTGCACGTCTTCACGGAATGAGCTATTCTCAATTCATCGGTAAAGTTAAAGCAAATGGTATCGAATTGAACCGTAAAGTTCTTGCAGATCTTGCTGCTAACCACCCTGAAGCGTTTACAGCTATCGTAAACCAAGTTAAATAATTCGTCTATAAACAATATATTTATTCTTACTTACATAAAGAACCCGTTCAGCAATGAGCGGGTTTTTTGTTTACTTTTATTGTAGCAATCCTAAATCATCAACTATGAAAACTGACCGCTACACTAAAATCATCCTGACCATCATCGCTTTTTGCCTTGTCGTAAATACCTTTGAGAAACTGGATATCATACCTAAGGCATACGCCAATGCTCCAACCACCACTCCTATCACCACAGTAAGCGAACCTAAATACGGTCTTGTTCCACTAAATGAGGACGGTAGTATCACTGTAAAAACGACTTCACCTATGGATGTAAACATCACTGGGGTCCGTACAAGTGATGACTTAAAAGTAAATGTTTCAGGTATAAACACCAGCAATAGCCTTAATGTAAATGTAAACCTTGAAAAGATTGCCGGTTCTTCTGCTTATGGAGGATTGCCGGTTAAGGTGATAAAATAAAAAAACGGCTCAATTGAGCCGTTTTTTATTTATAATTTCAGACATAAAAACATCGGACTTCCGACATCCGACAAAAACTACGTTTTCAATTTCTTCTTCCTTGCAGCAGGGAATAATACATTGTTAAGGATAAGTCGGTAACCCGGAGAATTAGGATGCAGGTCAAGAACCGTTGGCGCATCGCCTACCCTATGCTGATAATCTTCAGGATCATGACCACCGTAATAGGTAAACATCCCTTTGCCTTTTGTGCCGTGAATATAACGTGCTTCACCCGTTTGTTTGTTCTCACCCATAACCAATACGTTCGATTTTACCCTGTCGGCCTTAAAAGCAGTAGTCTGCCCCATAAAACCTTTTATAAGTTGCGTATGGTTTTGACACAGCATCGACGGAATAGGATCCCACTTCGCTGAATAATCCATAAGCGTAAAATAATCTTTATCCATCATTATGGTACGTCCATTGGTAGTATCGATATCTGAGAACTCATAAACCTGCGGATTGCGTTCCAATATAAAATCCTTAAAAGCAAATGAATTATTATAGTCAATTTGCGACTGATAGTTCGGCTGGCTCGCATCACCATCAAACATCGGTTCGCATATATCTACTCCTTCAGCAGAAAGCGCAATATCAAAACTATCTGTTGCAGAACACATGGCAAACATGAATCCGCCACCAATAACAAAGTTTCTTATTTTTAAAGCAACAGCCAGTTTCTCCTGCGATACTTTAGCATAACCAAGTTTGGCAGCCAGAGCCTCGGCATCTTTCTTTTGTTCAATATACCAGGGTGCATTACGGTATGCCCCAAAGAACTTACCATACTGTCCTGTAAAATCCTCATGATGCAGGTGCAGCCAGTCGTATAACAAAAGAGCATCGCTAAGTACCTCTTCGTCATAAATGGCAGTAAACGGAATCTCAGCATATGTAAGTACCATTGTTACGGCGTCATCCCATGGTTGTTTTCCGGGTGGTGTATATACTGCGATCTTAGGTGCTTTTTCAAGAATTACATTCTCCATATTTTGCGACGGACTGCTTATCTCATCCAGGATCGCATTGGCTTCGCCATCGCTCAGTACTTCAAAGCTCACGCCACGTATCTGGCATTCACGACGAATCTGATCGGCATCCGGCAATAAAAAAGAGCCTCCTCTGTAATTCAGGAGCCAGTTAGCCTTATAGCTTTTGTCAAGCGCCCAATAGGTAATCCCGTAAGCCTTAAGATGGTTCTGCTGTGAAGTCTCGTCCATAGGCAGCAATATCATAGAAGCTTTCGCCGAAAACCCCATAACAAGCAGCAGGATAATACATATTCTTTTGAATGCCATTTTCATTGTTTTAGTAAATCCAAAGATACTAAACTAACGACAGAAATTGAAGCGTATTATCATCAGAAAGGAAAACAAACAATTAAGTAAAAATTTAAGAAGAAAATAACATCAAAAAAACGTAAAAACCCTTGTATATACAGCAAAAACGCTATTTTTGCAACCTAATTTAATCATAAGCAAACCATGAAAGAATTGTTTTCTCAAATCAACGCGGAAATCGAAAAATTCAAAGCTGAAGCTGAGCTTCACATCGAAAAAGGTAACAAAGCAGCTGGAACAAGAGCTCGTAAATCGGCACTTGAACTAAGCAAACTTCTAAAAGACTTCAGAAAAGTATCTGTTGAAGAGTCTAAAAAATAATTGAAAAAGCCGCTTTAAAGCGGCTTTTTTTTACGATTCGACTTATGAGCTTCGGAGAAGCGACATATTTATAGTTATATGTAAGTCTAGTACACAAGAAGCTCCGGAGGAGCGGTATATAAATTATTTATATGCCGCTCCTCCGGAGCTTCTGCTTTTGTCACTACAATCTCCTATAAATATCTCGTCCCTCCGGGACTTAATAAATATTCATATTTATAATAAAAATGCACCGCTTCCCACGGTGCATTTATAGTTTAATGTTTAGTTGATGGATGATGCCGTCTTAATCGTTTACAGTGATATGTTCGGCACCGTTAACATCCATTTGTCGTATGGCTTCGCTTATCACGAAGTCGTCATGTGTAGTTTTCCCCATATATTGTTCGGTTAGGTGGTTATCTCAATTTCTTAGAACGGAACATCGTCATCGTTAGACGGACCGCTATTCATGTTACTGCCAAATGCATCATTTGCCGATGGCAGATTCTTGATGAAATCATTATTACTGTTCATGCTCGAAGGCAATTCATCGAATGGTGAGCCAAAATCGTCAAGGTTGTCAAATTTACCAAGGCTTCCCACGAACTTGAGCCTGATGTTATCCAATCCACCGTTACGGTGTTTTGCTACGATAAATTCTGCCTGACCCTGTGTTGGCGAACGCTCTTCATCATCCCATTCATCAATTTTATAGTATTCAGGTCGGTAGATGAACGATACGATATCCGCATCCTGCTCAATCGCACCCGACTCCCTTAGATCCGATAGCAGCGGTCGCTTACTCGAACCCCTGGTCTCTACCGCACGCGATAACTGCGAAAGTGCAATTACCGGAACGTTAAGCTCTTTGGCCAATGCCTTAAGCGTTCTCGAAATGGTCGAGATCTCCTGCTCACGGTTACCTCCTCCTTTTCCGCTTCCTCCGGCAGTCATCAGCTGAAGGTAATCGATAATAATCATCCTGATACCATATTGTGATGCCAGCCTTCGTGTTTTTGCTCTAAGGTCAAAAATGGAAAGCGACGGTGTATCATCTATATAGAGCGGCGCTTTTTCAAGATCTTTTACTTTAATACTCAATTGCTCCCACTCGTGCTTTTCAAGCTTACCGGTACGCAGTTTTTCTGAAGAAAGTCCCGTTTCACTCGAAATAAGACGGGTAATAAGCTGTACCGAGGACATCTCCAGCGAGAATACGGCTACTCCGTGACCATAGTCAATGGCAATATTACGCGCCATAGAAAGTACAAACGCGGTCTTACCCATACCCGGACGTGCTGCAATAATGATAAGATCGGAAGGCTGCCAGCCTGAAGTAAGTTTATCAAGATCGTGGAAACCTGTTGCCACACCACTCAAACCTTCTTTTCCGGCAATCTCTTCAATACGTTTCTTAGCCTGTATAACTAAGCTTTGTGCAGTTTCAGAGCTTCGTTTGATGTTACCCTGGGTAACTTCATATAGTTTTGATTCAGCTTTATCAAGCAGGTCGAATACATCGGCAGTTTCATCATACGATTCCTCAATAATTTCGCTTGATATCCTGATAAGGCTTCGCTGAATGTATTTTTGAAGTATAATCCTCGAGTGGAACTCAATGTGAGCCGAAGAAGATATCTTTTGCGTAAGCTGGATAAGATAGAAATCGCCACCAGCCAGCTCAAGTTTTGCATTCTTTTTAAGCTGTGCAGATACTGTTAACAAGTCAATAGGCTGTGTATCGTTAAAAAGCTGTACGATTGCTTCATAAATATGCTTGTGGGCATCTTTGTAAAAGGCATCCGGCTGCAGGATATCAATAACATCGTCAACCCCTTTCTTGTCAATCATCATGGCACCCAATACCGCCTCCTCAAGGTCGAGCGCCTGTGGTGGCAGCTTGCCTTTTTCGAGGTTGATAATGGTTGTCTTATCAACTTTTACCGGGTTTACGTTTCTGAGATTATCCATATCGCTAAGGTAAAAATTTTTATTAGGGTTGCGTTAAGCAATTGTTAAGAGTAGCTGTTGATAACTAACTCATTACCTGTTAATAAACAGGGGTGGGTTTGTTGATAACCCAAAAAAAATCCGAAACCGTAGGGCTTCGGACTAATTAATGCTATTATGGCTTATTATTCCTTGAATTCGCCCATTTTGCTGTACTTATCCATTCTTTGAGCAATTAGCTCCTCTGTTGATAAGTCTTTCAGTTCATTGAATCCTTTAAGGATATATTTTTCAACTTCTTTAAATGCATTTTCCCTGTCGTAGTGAGCACCACCAAGCGGTTCAGGAATAATGTCATCAATAAGTCCGTTCTTTTTCATATCGTCAGCTGTTAGCTTAAGTGCTTCGGCTGCCTGCTCCTTAAATTCCCAGCTTCTCCAAAGGATCGAAGAACATGATTCAGGCGAAATTACAGAGTACCATGTGTTTTCCATCATGTATACTTTATCACCTACACCTATACCAAGTGCTCCTCCCGAAGCTCCCTCTCCTATTATAACGGTAATAATAGGTGTTTTAAGGCGTACCATCTCTAAAATATTTCTTGCGATAGCTTCTCCCTGTCCTCTTTCTTCAGCTTCAAGCCCTGGATAAGCACCCGGGGTGTCTACTAAAGTTACTACAGGAACACCGAATTTCTCAGCCATTTTCATAAGACGAAGGGCTTTACGGTAACCTTCTGGGTTTGCCATACCAAAGTTACGGTATTGGCGGGTTTTTGTATTATGTCCTTTTTGCTGACCAATGATCATGAATGACTGTCCGCCGATTTTAGCAAGTCCTCCCACCATCGCTTTATCATCTTTAAAGCTGCGGTCGCCAAAAAGCTCAAGGAAAGTATCTCCTGCAAGTGCTTTAATGTGATCCAGCGTGTAAGGACGGTTAGGGTGTCTTGACAGCTGAACCTTTTGCCATGCAGTAAGATTCTTATATATTTTCTTTTTAGTCTCTTCCAGTTTTTCTTCGATCTGTTTGCATGTGGCAGATACATCCACGTCAGACTCCTGGCCTATAATTGTACACTTATCCAGTTGGTCTTCAAGTTCCTTGATAGGAAGTTCAAAATCTAAATATTCCATAGTATGGCAGATTTTTAATTTTATTGCGAAATGCAAAGATAAAACTTTAAGCGATTTAGGAAATACCAATCGCCATTTAGTTTACTTTTTTCGTCCTGTTTTTTAGTATTCCATTGAGTATCACAGTACTCAGTATTATAGCCGCCCCGATATAAAACCAAAAGCTCATTTGTTCACTGTCCTTAAACACGATCAAAGCAAGAATTATCCCATAAATGGGTTCCATGTTTATCGTTAGCATAACCGTATAAGGCGTTAGGTATTTCATAACGTGTACCGATGCTATAAAAGCGTAGGCTGTACAAAATGAACCCAGTACAAACAACCACAACCAGTCATTAGCCGATACCATAAAGAATTCCGGTGTAAAGCTACCTGAGAACAAAAGGTATAAGGAGAAAAAGAATACCCCTCCCAATAACTCATAAAATGAGATGGTTACAGGACTGTATTGTGTTGCATATTTTCCGTTGATGATTGAGAACGATGCCGATAGGAATGCAGATGAAAGCGCCAGCAATATTCCGCTAAGATAATTACCTTCAAAGTGAAATATCATATACAGACCGCCAATGACAAGCAACCCGAAAAGCACTTCATACAGAATTACTTTCCTGCCAAAGAATATAGGTTCCAGCAACGATGCAAAAAAAGCACCCGTAGACAAACATGCCAGCGTAACCGATACATTAGAAACCTTTATAGCCTGAAAAAATGTAAACCAGTGCAGGGCTATAACCAGTCCAGCAATAAGAAAACCTATTAGTGTTCTAAAGGGAATTTTTAACGGAGCCTTGGTAACAGCCGCATAAATGGCTGTAATACCTACGGCTATACACATCCTAAACCAAACCAACGGCAGGGCGTCAAGTGTAATGAGTGCACCAAGTACTGCGGTAAAACCCCAGATGAACACTATAAAATGAAGGTGCAGGTAGTTTTTTAGCTTAACGTCTTGCATTGCGTAACAGATATATAGCCAGTATTCCGAAAGCAAAGTTAGGAATCCATACAGCAAGGAACGGACTCATGCTTGATTTTTCGGCAAGGGTACCAAATACTTTATCGACAAAGATGTAAACGAATGCCAGGGCAATACCCAAGGCAAGGTTTACCCCCATACCGCCACGGCGTTTCATAGACGATACCGCCACCGCAATAACCGTAAGGATAAACGCCGAAATAGGGATACTATACTTTCTGTAGAGCACCACATAATAAGCATTTATATTACCCGATCCACGGTCTTTTTCTTTTTCTATAAACTTGTTGAGCTCGCCAAGAGTCATTGTTTCGGCGGCATATATAGTTGGTGTAAGATCATCCGGCTTAAAGTTGAATTTGAATTTCTTCTCTGGTTCAGACTCCAGCTTATCCCCCATAGCCCCAACTGTTCTTTTATTATATCCAGTTAATGTATAAGTGCTGTCTTTCTCATTCCATTTTATAGAAGAAGCATTGATCTTATAAACAAGCTTGTTATCCTTAAAATTCTCAAGGTTAAAGTTGTAACCCATTTTATCGAGATAATTAAAATGACTTACATAGATATACTCATTATCGCTAATTTGCTTGTACACCTCGGTACTTTGCCGTGTTTCAGGGTTATTTTTCAGATAAGTATACCTAAAATCGTTAAAACCCTTACTCGCGCTCGGTACAAAGAAGATACCCATTACCAATGCCAACACGCATACTATAGATGCCCCCATGATATAAGGCCTTAAAAACCTCATATAAGAGATACCAGAACCTAATACAGCAATAATCTCGGTATTATTGGCAAGCTTAGAGGTAAACCATATTACCGAAAGAAAGAGCATTATAGGAAAAAGCATATTAGCAAAATAGATGGTAAAGTCGCCATAATAGCCGGCAACTTTCATAAAAGGCACTTTTTTAGCCAATATCTTATTGATTTTTTCGGATACGTCAATCACTATACCAATAGGTATAAACATGATGAGCATTACAAAAAAGGTGGCCAGGTAACGTTTTAAAATGTACCAGTCTATTATTTTCAAAGGATAAATGCTTTTAGATTATATACTTAAAGTCTTTGGCTCATATTTCTCACCATCATCTCCTTCCACTCACGGAAATCTCCTGCTAAGATATGCTTTCTTGCTTCACGAACCAACCACATATAAAAACCAAGATTGTGAATGGTAGCAATCTGTTTACCAAGGAATTCATCCGATGCAAAAAGGTGTCTTAAATACGCCTTAGTATATTCGGTATCTACAAAAGTAATGCCCATTTCGTCTATTGGAGAGAAATCGTCAGCCCACTTCTTATTTTTGATATTAATGGTTCCGTTAGCTGTAAACAACATTCCGTTACGGGCATTACGTGTAGGCATAACACAGTCGAACATATCAACCCCAAGGGCAATATTCTCAAGTATATTTATAGGTGTACCCACTCCCATCAGGTAACGTGGTTTGTCTTCCGGAAGAATGCTGCATACTACATCGGTCATTGCATACATCTCTTCGGCAGGCTCGCCAACAGAAAGTCCGCCAATGGCATTACCCACTGCACCGGCATTAGCAATATATTCAGCAGATTGTGCCCTTAGGTCTTTATAGGTACTACCCTGAACAATTGGGAAGAACGCCTGGCTGTAATCGTATTTATACGGAACTTTTTCAAGATGCGTGATGCATCGGTCTAACCAGCGGTGCGTCATGTGCATAGAGCGTTTTGCATAACGGTAATCGCATGGGTAAGGCGTACATTCGTCGAAAGCCATAATGATATCGGCACCAATGGTACGCTGAATTTCCATTACGCTCTCCGGCGAAAAGAAATGGTACGAGCCATCGATATGCGATTTGAACTTAACCCCTTCCTCCTTAATCTTTCTGTTAGCCGAAAGTGAATATACCTGATACCCGCCACTATCGGTAAGGATAGGTCGGTCCCAGTTCATGAACTTGTGCAGTCCGCCTGCTTTTTCAAGAATTTCAGTACCCGGACGAAGGTAAAGGTGATAGGTATTCCCAAGAATGATATCAGGGTTGATATCGTTCTTAAGTTCGCGCTGGTGCACGCCTTTTACGGTACCTGCCGTACCCACAGGCATAAATATAGGAGTTTCGATAACACCGTGATCGGTAGTTATGCTGCCCGCTCTGGCTTTACTTTGCGGGTCTTTAGTGATTAAGTCAAATTTCATGGCTCTCTTTTACAGGGCGCAAAGATAGGCAATTGTTTTGAGTTTGTTGTTTAGAGTTTAGGGTTTGAGGTCGGATGCCCGGATAGGCCTCCCCCAACACTTCTACAAAAGAGAGGGGAGCCAGCTTCACTCATAACTATTGCCTATTGCTGTAAACCTTGCGACTTTGAAACTTTGAGACTTTGAAACTGTTATGTCAACACATATGATACAAAATAATATTGCACTTTTTGTTCGTGATATTCAGCATTACATCTTTAACCCATTAAAAACAAAACCATTAAACAGTAAAATCAGCTACACCTCAAAAATCTCTCCTTTCATCATATGTTTTGCATATGGAAAATGAAAGTGATATTGAAAATGTAATTGTAAATGAATTTGATTTTGAACATGGTATTGTAATTGTAATTTTTAGGAAAGAGGGGTGCGGGGAGAAAACCATTAAAAAGCCGCAAAGTGGCAAAGTTGCAAAGTGACAAAGTTTTGCTGAAAAGGCAACTTCAGTAAACAGCTAAATATCGTTCGTACCTTTGCAGTCAGGTTTAGGGTTACTACTGTTGCTTAATAACAGAACGCGGATGACGCGGGTTTGAGCGGATAGACGCGGATTTTACCACATAGCCCTGCAAACTGAGACTGAATACTGAATACCGTCCGGGGATAAGATGGAACGATAAGGTCTTTGAAACTTTGAAACATCAACATCCGACTTCGGACTCCCTACTTCCGACATCGGACTTCCTATCAAAAATCACTACATTTGAGAATTCAATGCAAACAAAAATGAAAAACAAAATCATACTTACCTTAGGCTCCATCCTTACCGCCACTACCCTATTAGCCCAAACACCGGACAAAACCAAACTGGATCAGTACATGGACATTCTTGAAGCTAACAACAAATACATGGGTAGCGTAGCCATAGCCAAAGACGGAAAGATAATTTACAGCCGTTCGACAGGCTTTGCCGATGTTGAGAACAACAAAAAGAATACAGCAGCAACAAAATTCAGGATAGGGTCTATCTCAAAAATGTTTACCGCAACTATGGTATTTAAAGCCATTGAAGAAAAAAAACTGAAGCTGACTGACAAGCTCGACACTTATTACCCTAACATTCCCGAAGCTTCTACTATTACCATTGCGCAAATGCTGAGCCATCGTTCGGGTATTCATAACTTCACTAACGATCCGTCGTATTATGCCTGGTCTAACATTCCTCAGACAGAAGCCCAGATGATCGAAAACATTACACGCGGCGGAAGCGATTTTGAGCCTGACACAAAAGCCGATTACAGTAACGCTAATTATGTTTTGCTATCCTACATTCTTGAAAAAACATACAAGAAACCATACAAGGAACTGCTTAACGAAAAAATCATTAAGCCCCTTAAGCTAACCAACACCTATATGGGCGGAAAGATAAATCCTGCTGCTAACGAAGCTAACTCTTACGGATATATGGGGAAATGGGAAAAAGACATGGAAACCGATATGTCTGTACCAATGGGCGCCGGAGCTGTTGTATCTAACCCTACAGATCTTTCTCAATTTATAGAGGCGCTTTTTTCAGGAAAACTGGTATCACAGGCAAGTCTTGAGCAAATGAAAACCCTTCGCGATGAATATGGCATGGGAATGTTCCGTTTTCCTTTTGAAGAAAAGAAATCATACGGACACAGTGGCGGTATAGATGGCTTTACATCGTTCCTTGCTTACTTCCCTAACGAAAAAGTAACTCTTGCCATGACATCTAACGGTGCCAACATGAACACCAACGACCTTAGCATAAACCTGCTTAGCTGGGCTTTTGGCAAGCCATTCGAAATCCCTGAATTTAAAACATACAATTATACGACAGCAGAACTTGATCAGCTGATTGGTATTTATACCAATACCCAAATGCCTGTGAATTTTGTTATCAGCACCAACGGAAAAATATTATCTGCACAGGCGAGCGGCCAGCAGTCTTTTCCGTTAGAATCGGCCGAGAAAAATATTTTCACCTTCTCTCCTGCCGGTATTACCATAACATTTTATCCTGAAACGAAACGTTTTATCATAGAGCAGGGAGGCGGTTCTTATACCTTTACCAAAAAAGAAGACTAAACACATTAGTGCTTTTTATAAAAAACTGAGATATTCCCGTAAAAATCATTGTTTTACGGGAATATTTTTATTTATAAACACCTCTTTCATAACTTTTTGGAAATGTGGAATGTACAGCTTCCTAAATCGAAATATCTGATTATCTTTGCACCAGTTTAACTTTAACAGATAAAATGAAGCCTAATACACAACAACTTAACGATTTAACGATTCAGGTAAGAAGGGATATCCTTCGTATGGTGCATGCGGTAAACTCAGGTCACCCTGGAGGATCGCTTGGCTGTACAGAATTTTTAGTAGCCCTTTACCAGGTTATTATGGACCGTAAAGAAGGATTTGACATGGACGGTATCGGCGAAGATGTATTCTTCCTTTCAAACGGACACATCTCACCTGTATTCTACAGCGTTCTTGCACGCAGCGGATACTTCCCGGTATCTGAGCTTGCAACTTTCCGTCACATCAACTCAAGGCTTCAGGGCCACCCAACTACTCACGAAGGGCTTCCGGGTGTACGTATGGCTTCAGGATCTCTTGGACAGGGAATGAGCGTAGCCGTGGGTGCTGCTCAGGCTAAAAAACTTAACGGAGACAACCACCTTGTATACAGCCTTCACGGTGATGGTGAACTTCAGGAAGGTCAAAACTGGGAAGCTATGATGTATGCTTCTGCTTATAAAGTAGACAACTATATCGCTACAATCGACCTTAACGGTAAACAAATTGATGGTTCTACAGACGAAGTACTTAACATGGGAAGCATCAGCGCAAAATTTGTTGCTTTTGGATGGGAAGTAGTAGAAATTCAACAAGGTAATAATATCGAGGCTATCCTTGCAGGTATGGCAGATGCTAAATCAAGAACAGGTAAAGGAAGACCGGTATGTGTGCTTCTTCATACTGAAATGGGTAATGGTGTAGACTTTATGATGCATACGCACGCATGGCACGGTAAAGCGCCAAACGATGAGCAGCTTCAAAAAGCGTTTGACCAGAATGCAGTAACCCTTGGTGATTATTAATAGATTTTAGATTTGAGATATTAGATTTGAGACATTAGACCGAAGATAATAGATAATAGACCTGAGAACTTTTCTCAATACTAAAATCTCAATACTCACTACTAAGTTCTCAATACTAAAATCTCACTACTCAATACTCGAAAAAGATGAAAAAATATACAAATACAGGAAGTAAAGATACCCGTTCTGGTTTTGGTGCGGGACTAACTGAACTTGGAAAAACAAATGAAAATGTAGTTGCCCTTTGTGCTGACCTTATCGGGTCGCTTAAAATGGACGACTTTAAAGCAAATCACCCTGAGCGTTTCTTTCAGGTAGGTATCGCTGAAGCTAACATGATTGGTATGGCTGCAGGTCTTACCATTGGTGGAAAGATTCCTTTTACAGGTACTTTCGCTAACTTCTCTACAGGAAGGGTATATGACCAGATCCGTCAGTCGGTTGCTTACTCAGACAAAAACGTAAAAATTTGTGCTTCTCACGCTGGTCTTACACTAGGTGAAGATGGTGCAACTCACCAGATACTTGAAGACATAGGTTTGATGAAAATGCTTCCGGGCATGACAGTAATCAACACTTGTGATTACAACCAGACAAAAGCAGCTACCATCGCTATCGCTGAGCACCACGGACCTGTTTACCTACGTTTCGGACGTCCATCAGTACCAAACTTCACTTCTGAAACAGGAGAGGATTTTGTTATCGGAAAAGCAATGATGCTTAACGAAGGTACTGATGTAACTATCGTAGCTACAGGACACCTTGTATGGGAAGCTCTTGTTGCTGCTGAGGCTCTTGAAGCTAAAGGCATCTCTGCAGAGGTTATCAACATCCACACAATCAAACCACTTGATGAAGAGGCTATCCTTAAATCAGTAGGTAAAACAGGATGTATCGTAACTGCTGAAGAACACAACATTCTTGGCGGACTTGGAGAAAGCGTTGCACGTGTACTTGCACTTAACAACCCTGCTCCACAGGAGTTCGTAGCGGTTAATGACAGCTTTGGAGAATCAGGAACACCGGCTCAGCTTATGGAAAAATATAAGCTAAACAATGGTGCTATCGTTGAAGCTGCTGAAAAAGCAATAAGCAGAAAGAAATAATTTTCTTTTACTCATATAAAGAATCCCGTTCGAAAGAGCGGGATTTTTTTGTTACCTGACTTTCGCCCACAACCATAAACTTAATCTGCACAACATTACCTTAATGATTACGTAATTTTAAAAGCTGCGGCCAGTGTTATATTTGTGCCCCAATTTTTAAAATTACACTAATGAACGAGAAATTAATAGAGGTTTTTACAATTTTTATAACATCTGAAGATAAAGTAAAAGCCGAAGAAAACTTTAACCTTCTCATAAGTTACTTCACAGCAATAAACAAAGACACTACTCATTTTGCCAGATTAAAATATACTTTTTTCAATTACGACCCTTTTGAGATTATAGGAATTAAATCTGCCCTGAGGCTGGAATTTGAAAACCTAAGCGGAATAAAGCTACCACTGTAGGTGTTTTAAGAAAAAATACACATGAAAATTCAATATTTAAACTAAAAACAAATATTAACTTTAAGTAAAGCCTAATATCACTGTGTTATCAAAATTTTACCACTACGCATTTCACCTGATTATTCATGCATTTCGTCGTTTTAGGCTTTTTTCTGACTAATATTTTTCCTTTATTTGAGTAACCAAAAACAGAAGATTAATTTAGCTAAATCCCCCTTACTATGAAAACACTACTAAAACACTACTACACAGCACTTATTCTTGTTCTTTTCCTGTCTGATTTTTGCCAGGCATAAATAAACGACAATATTAGGATTTGGATAATCCGACTAAAATCCAAACACTGAAACATATAAAATAAAAAATCCCATCAGCCTCAACGACTGATGGGATTTTTCATTTATAGCTTTTCACTACCCTAATTGGCAACTCCGCCTCTACAGGTATCATCCATATATTTAGGAACCGGTATCTCCCTGGTGCTGTTAGGACATCTGAATTCTTCTTTAACAGTACCGTTTTCATCCAGCATTTCGTCATAAGTATAATATTGGTTTGTGCTTGGTAAACCATTTATTACTTTTCTTATCTCATCTTTAGTAAGAAATCCATCACCATCATCATCAACATCAGCATAGTTAGGAACACCATCACCATCGGTATCACTAAATACAACCGGTATTTTTTTCCATTCACCGGTTTCATCATCCTTACCCCATTCAAACTCATCTTTATTCAATATCCCGTCTCCATCAATATCGGTATAAGTAACATCAAAAAGCTGGAACGAAAATACCAGGCAAGAATAAGCAGGTATACTGGCTCTTGAACCATTAAAATAAGCTAAGCCTGAAGGTAAAAATACCGCTCCCGCTCCATAATCTGTAAAAGACGCCGGCTCACCACCGTTACCTTCTATATATGTTCCTGAATTGAAGAACGGAAAAATATCCTGCCAGCCTGAAATCGTTTCACTTAACGAGAAATTTGTTCCTCCAACTACCGGAGCAATATCAAATTGGGTTCCATCAAGCAATGTACCTCTATAGTTAACATTAACATCATCAACACCTGATGGAGCATCTCCAACGCCCTGACGGAAAGTAAGATAATAAATAGTATAATCTATACTGTTTCTTGTAACAACAGTGCTCTTTAAAGGATATGTAGTATTATCCCATATTGAAGGTTCGGTAACTCCGTCAGTAATTTCAGGAAAAGTTGTCTGATAATTAGTTTCGTCAAGAACGATATAATGTGTTTTCAGGAACTTAACTATACTATCGGTATCAGCAGCATTCTGAACTCCATAATCTCTTGGAGGAGTCGCAGTAACATCGTCGTCATTTCCACATGAAGCAAAAATGGCAATAAACGCTATAAGGCTGAAGGCCTTTAAAAATCTCTTCATCGTAATTTTTTTTAATGGGCGCAAGATACAATTTTCATTTGGAACCCGTTTAGAATTCTTATTTTTGTAATGCTAATAACAGCGATTTTTACGAATTAGTATGAGGATTGACAAATATTTATGGTGTGTTCGCTACTATAAAACACGCAGCATTGCAACACAAGCCATACAAAAAGGACATGTAACTGTAAATGGCCAGCAAGCAAAGGCATCACGCGATGTTTTCCCGGGAGATAAAGTCACTGTACGTCGTGACCAGATAAACTATATACTCCAGGTGTTAGACATTCCTGCAAATCGTGTCGGACCCAAACTGGTAGACATTTACCGCAAGGACGAAACCCCGGCAGAGGCATTTGAGCATCTGGAACTACTTAAACTTTCTAAAGCACATTACCGCGCTACAGGAACCGGAAGGCCTACTAAAAAAGACCGCCGTGATCTTGACGAATATGGCATGGATTTTAACGACGACGAATTCGACAACGAATAAAATCCATAAAGGAAGCCAACAGTTTTTTTATCTTTGATACAAATTATACCCTATAATGAAAAACATCATCCTTACACAACAGGAAATAGACCATAAAACAAGACGTATTGCTTACCAGATATACGAAACCTTCCCTGATGACACCGAAGTTGTTATTGCAGGAATTTCAGCCAATGGTTATTTGTTTGCACAAAAACTTGCCGCTGAAGTAGAAAAGATATCGGAGATAAGAGCTACACTTTGTGAGGTAAAAATAAACAAGCAGCAACCGCTTGACCCGATTGAAACCTCGCTTAAACCTGAAGAATATGCCAACAAAAGCCTTATACTGGTTGATGATGTACTAAACAGCGGCACTACCCTGATATATGGTGTGAGGCATTTTCTTAATGTTCCGCTTAAGAAATTCAAGACAGCAGTACTTGTAGACCGTAATCACAAACAATACCCGGTTAAAGCCGACTTTAAAGGATTATCGCTTTCTACATCATTACGCGAAAACGTTCAGGTAGTTTTAGGCACCAACGAACAATACGCTTATCTGGAAGATTAAATAAGCTTCATAATCTCGTTTACAACCTCATCCGGCGATTTACCGTCGGTAGCTACCACATGCTTTGCCTGATGGTAATAATAACTGCGCTCAAAAAGGTGCTGCCCAATAAACTCGTCGAGTTCTTCCTCTTTAAGGGCATCTAACAGCGGACGCAGACCTTTTTGGGCTTTAAGGCGGTTTACAATCTCCCCTATTCCCGTTTTAAGATATACCGACACTACATCGTCACGTTGCATTACCAAATGATTATTGGCATATACAGGCGTTCCGCCCCCTAAACTTAAAACGAAGCCCTCAGATTCATTTACTATAGTAGTTAGGGTTTGGTGTTCCAGTTTACGGAATTTGATCTCTCCGTCCTCTTCAAATAACTTCGAAATGGTCTTTCCGGTGTTTTTTTCTATTACCTCATCAAGGTCGATATAGGTTAAATTGGCTTTTTTTGACAAAAGTTTTGCTGTTGTCGTTTTGCCGGAAGCCATATATCCACACAAAATCACTTTTTTCATACTGCAATTTTAATTACTTTTTTTGTGAGAAGCCCTTATTTCATTCAAAATAATGCTCAATTATAAGTTAAGGTTAAAATGAAGTAAAATTTTCTTTCGCAATAAGCCCCTATAAATAAAGGCGTTAAAAAAAATAATGAAAAAAATCGCAAATTTCTCGCAGAAACGCTTTGAATAATGAAATAATGATGCGTATATTTGCACCCGCATTCAGGGAATGAAATAACAGACTCGGTAGCTCAGCTGGTAGAGCACATCACTTTTAATGATGGGGTCCTGGGTTCGAATCCCAGCCGGGTCACAAATAAGACCTGATTTTATTTTCTGAAATGCAATGACTCGGTAGCTCAGCTGGTAGAGCACATCACTTTTAATGATGGGGTCCTGGGTTCGAATCCCAGCCGGGTCACAAAAAGTTAAGCTTACGCTTAACTTTTTTTGTTTATACTACCTTTGGCCACGTGGAGGAATTGGTAGACTCGCCATCTTGAGGGGGTGGTGCTCACAAGGCGTATGGGTTCGAGTCCCATCGTGGTCACAGAATAAATAAAACCGCAACAGGAAAATAAAGCTTGCTTTAAATTTTGCTGTTGCGGTTTTTATTTTAAACCCAACCTTGAAATAGCAATATTTAAAAATCTCATATATTAGCTACAAAACCAATAACCCCTAATACAAAATGAGATCAGTAAACTATACTCCCGAATTTAAGGAAGTTATTCAACTTGCAACAGAAAAAAAATTATTTATCGGCTCTGGAAATCCCAATTCAAAAATATTAATCATAGGCAAAGAAGCTGCTATAGATATAGAAAAATCAGCTGACCAACACGAACGAGAATTCCTGAAAAACTGTATTGATTGGGACTACAATCATTCAACTAACAAACAATTTACAGATGTGGAAAGCTGGTTCATTGAAAACAAATACAATCCTCTTTATTCTTATAAGGGACAAAAAAACAAAATTCGAAGAGTCAATAAAGAAAATAAAGCTATTAGCGGCGATGGGGGAACAAGTAAAACTTGGTACAACTATCAAAGAATAATAGATAAAATTTACTTCAACGATGTACAGAATCTTATCATCAATTTCCATGAATATTCTTTTTCTTCGGAATTAAGCCAAGAAACTGGCAGCTACAGCAGAGATATTCCAAAAAATAAAAGAGCTGAAAGTATAGGGCTTCGAAAGGAATTGTTTACAACTCCTTTTTTTAGAAAATTCCCTATCACTATTGTGGCAGTTGGACACTATGTTAGAGATTTTGACATTGACTTACAAAATCTTTTCGAAATAAAATTTAATAACGAACATTCGGAAAAGTTATCAGAAGGTCTAAACAGAGAGTATATCAATATTCATTACGACAATCCCGAAAAGCCTACAAGATTATTAATCCATACTAATCAATTAAGTATGGTCAGTAATGAATTGATAAATAGATTAAGCAGAATTTGTAGAGATTTTGAAAGCAATCTATCACTTTTTAGCAATTAGAGTTTAAAACTAATAACATAAAAACATGTCATTTATAATTGGAAAAAAGCAGCTTAGGACTATTCTATTTTTTGCTGACACAAAAGTAAGTATTGATATTATTGATGATACCATTTCTGGGGGGAACAAAATGAGAGTAAACCCTATGCAAGGAATACTTAAAACCTATATACTAAATTCCAAGTTGTGCATCAGCTTTGCTGGTAAGGTCGAAAACTGCTTAAACATCATACAAAAATGTAAAGAAATAGAACTTCCTAATATTCCGTTTTTTTTACAAAACGAATTATTGATTAGCAATGATGATAATTCAGAATTTATTGTCGGAATTTCAGAGATTTCTAAAACTTTCATGTATAAAATTAATTCATCCACGATTGAGCAAGGGGAGACTTTTTGGACAGGAGAAAAAGAAGGCTTCAAAGAGTATCAAACATATTTTCATAATCCTGAAAATTATTGTGAAAACAAATTCACACAAGCTGGTAATGCATTTAATGAACTTATTCAAAATACAAAAGTTATGTCGATTGGTGATTTCATTGTTGAAACAGTTTATGAAGTAGATCTTAACTCATTTATTTATTGTGAAAGAATGCAAGGATTCAGAGGAGAAAGAGTTATTCAAATCAAGCAGCAAGAAACAACCGCTTTAGATATACAAGGATCAAATGAAATAGGAAGTTTTCATGTTTCAAACTTAGTATCAAGAAATCCTAATAAACCTGCGGTAGCTATTTATTTTCAATTAGCAAATTCCGGTATTTTATTTACTCCAGAATATTGTTTAAAAAATAATGGCTGTGGAGAAATTTTCACTGGAAGTGACATTAATCAATTTGTAAAAGAAATTTATGATAAATATGAAATCAAGATTGAAGGTTTTACCTTAATAAACAGTCGTATCGTCAAAATATAAGTAGTGCCGTTTATGATAACTCCTTCCAATTCCCTATAACATTTTATACCTCCTAGTGAAGTAAAAAACTAAAACCCCTTTAAATTATGCTGTTGCGGTTTTTATTTTCAAAGCGGAACTTTGGGGAAGCCGCGAAGCAGAATCCCATTCGTAATATTATTTACTCTTAGTAATTACTTAATTACTTACCCGGTATAAAATCAACCATCCACTCAATACCGTATTTATCCCTGAACATCCCAAAGTAAGAACCCCACGGACTGTCTCCAATAGGAAATTCTACAGTACCCCCGGCTGAAAGGCCATTGAATAATTTATCGGCCTCTTCTTTACTCGCTGCGCTAATCGCAATTTTACTCCTGTTCTCATTTTCATTTACTCTTCCTAAAGATGCAGGAACATCATTTCCCATTAGCAGGTTGCCACCAATAGGCAGGGCGATATGCATAATTTTGTTTTCGTCTTCCGTTGGCACCGGAAATTCAGGACCAGCCAGATCTTTCAGGCGAACAACATTTGTAAACGCTCCGCCAAATACTGATTTGTAAAATGTAAACGCTTCTTCGGCATTACCGTTGAAGTTAATATGAGGATTGATTATTGCCATTACTTTTGCTTTTAAGTTTCTCAAATTTATCCATTAACCATGAAATAACTAAGGTACAAAAGAGCCAAAAGAGAGGGGCATTTACGTCATCGAACTGTATTGCGAAATACGATGAAAGGTTTGTAAATTAAATTTTTGTCCTATTCTCCCCTCCCGCTTGTCTTTAATACACATTTAATCCATACTGCATATAACATATCTTTGAATCATTACAAAAACAACAAACGAACATTATGAGACAAATAATTTCATTTATGCACATATCGCTTGACGGCTTTGTTGCCGGACCAAATGGCGAAATGGACTGGATAAAAGTTGACGACGAAATCTTTAATCATGTAGGGAAAAGAATAAGTCAGGGAGACACCGCGCTATACGGACGTACAACTTACCAGATGATGGAAGCCTACTGGCCTACCGCAGCAGACAAACCAAATGCTTCACAACATGACATTGAACATTCGGCGTGGTATAAAAACGCCCACAAGATAGTATTGTCAAATACGCTTAACGAAAAGGATTTTACCAATACAACTATCATAAATGATAATCTTGTTAATCATATAAATGAAATTAAACAACAGTCCGGCTCTGAAATACTGCTTTTTGGGAGTCCGGCAGCAACCCACTCATTACTTAATCTAAACCTGATTGACGGTTTTTGGCTTTTTGTAAATCCTATCGTTTTAGGAAAAGGCATTCCATTATTTACAGAAGGACAAAACAAGATGCCTTTAAAACTATTATCTAGCCAACAGTTTTCTTCGGGAGTAACAGAACTGAATTATGTAACCGACAAAAAATAATATCACTAGCTCAACAGCTTATCATAGTCATAAAAAAACCGCTACTGCTGTGTAGCGGTTTTTTTATTAATTAAAACTCCTCCTGAACTCTACAGGAGAAAGACTGGTTTTAGTTTTAAACAGCTTGCTGAACGATTGCGGATGCTCAAAACCGAGGCTATAAGCAATTTCACTAACAGAAAGACTTGTTACCGACAGTTGCTCTTTCGCTTTTTCTATAAGCTTATTATGGATATGCTGCTGGGCATTTTGTCCGGTAAGAGAACGCAGCATATCGCTAAGATAGCTTGGAGATATATGTAACCTGCCTGCAAGATACTGTACTGTGGGTATTCCCTTATTAGCAGACTGTTCTTCACCAAAGTATTCATCCAGTATCTCTTCAAGGTTTTGAAGCAAATCGTTACTTACCGCTTTGCGGGTAATAAACTGACGTCGGTAAAAACGGTTGGCATAATTAAGCAAGAGTTCAATTTGTGAGATAATAACATCCTGACTAAAATCGTCGAGACGGCTATTTAACTCCTCTTCTATAATCTCAAAAATAGAAATTATAACTGCCTTTTCTTTGTCTGACAAGTGCAATGCCTCATTAGCCGAATAGGAGAAAAAACCATATTGCTTAATCTTTTTTGCTAAAGGGTAAGTGAGTAAAAAATCGGGATGTATAAGCAAAGTATACTGCGAACATACGCCACCATGATCTTCGTCTTTCCCAATTATCTGACCGGGTGCTGCAAAAAGGAGTCCACCCTCATCAAAGTCGTAGTAATGCTGTCCGTATTTTATGCGACCGCTCAGGCGGGGCTTATAGGATATCTTATAAAAGTTAAGCACATGCGACTGCGGAACATAACGCTCCACCACCTGAGTACTTTCTGCGCCAAGTATAGTTATAAGCGGATGATTAGGCTCCGGCAGGCCAAAAGTCCTCGCTGCTTCGGTTAGCGAAGTAAAATTATACGGCAGGTTCTCTTCTTTTTTCATTTCCTCAAAATTTATATAAAGATAACCGATAATCAGCAGACTACCGGTTACCTCTATCTTATTGTTGTAATTAATTAGCCCTGCGCTGCGATAGCCACATCTTCCCAGGCTTCCCATTCAGCCATGCGCTCGGCATAGGCACCTTTTACCCAAGAAAGGTTATTACTACCCAAGGACAAACGCAATGGAGGGTTTTCAGCATCTACCGCGGCAAATAATCCTGCCGGAGTAGCATCGGGTTTACCACGCTCAAGATTTTGTAGGTTTTGGAAGAAGCTGTTTTTAAAATCTTCATAGACTTCTATTCCCGGCGCAAACTTAAGCGACTCCTGACTTCCAAATTCTGTAGCATAAGCACCCGGTTCGATAATGGTTACTTTAATACCAAAGTCTTTAACCTCTATTGAAAGGCTTTCGTGTATTGCTTCAAAGGCCCATTTAGATGAGGCATAGTAGCCAATAACCGGAAGGGTTACATGACCAAGATTACTTGATGTTCCCAATATGTGCCCATAGCCCTGCTCCCTTAGTATGGGCAAAGCAGCCTGTATAACAGCAACTGCACCAAAAATATTGGTATCATACATAGCCTTTACATCCTCGGCACTGGCTTCTTCAATAGTACCTACCAATGAGTAACCTGCGTTGTTAAGCACGACATCAAGCCTCCCGAAATGAGAATGGGCTTTTTGTACTGCTTCTTTTGCCTGAGTAGCATTGGTAACATCAAGTTCCAGCGTAAGTACATTATCGCCAAACTGTTCATTAAGTACAGCTATACTTTTAAGATTACGTGCCGTAGCAACTACTTTGTCACCGCGTTTTAATGCTGCCTCTGTCCACACACGGCCAAACCCACGTGATGCTCCTGTAATAAACCAAACTTTTGTACTATCTGTTGTTTTTTGATCTGACATAATTTATATGTTTTTAAAATTGATAGTACAAAGTTCGGCAGATACAACATGAGGAACGTAGCCTAATCGGGGAAGGACTTAGCCTAAATGAGGAACTTGCTTTGTGACAACATACCTCATCTTAAAATAATATTTCATCTAAATGAAAAAAAATATAGCATAATTCCTTTTATTAGGTATTTAAACCTTAACCATTCCCCCTATTTCTGTACCTTTGCCGCTCATAATAAAGATCATCAGAATGAAACCAGAAGAAGTAATAAAGCAAAGAAGCGGAAACGTGTGTGAATTAAGCGGTGCTACAGATAACCTTGTAATATATGAAGTACCACCTGCGCAAAATACGGGTGCTGACGGCTCTATACTTATCAGCGAAAAATGCCTGAACCAGATAGACAAAAAAGAAGAGCTTGACAGTAAGTTCTGGCAGAGCGTACTGCCTACATCTATGTGGAGCGAGGTTCCGGCTGTACAGGTTGTTTCATGGCGTATGCTGAACCGTTTCCGTAACGAAAGTTGGGCTGCCGATGCGCTTGACATGATGTACCTTGATGATGATAACCTAGAATGGGCTAAAGCTACAGGCGACCATACCGGCGACGGAGAAGTACAATTGCACAAAGACAGTAACGGTAATATCCTTCAGAATGGCGATACCGTAACACTTATTAAAGACCTTGATGTAAAAGGTTCAACGCTGAATGCTAAAATTGGAACTGCGGTTCGTAACATCCGTTTGGTTCATGATAACCACGAACAAATTGAAGGCAAGATAGAAGGACAACAGATTGTTATCCTTACCAAATATGTAAAGAAATAATCTTTCGTTATAATAAAAACAAAACCCGGAGCAGCACTGTTCCGGGTTTCTTGTTTTTTATCTGGATTATTCCAATACTTTCTCATAGGCTCTTCTGGCACTGCCCCTGAAGAAAACTTCACCACAGTACACATAACCCAGCTTTTCGAATATCTTCATCATAGCAGGATTGTCAAAATTGGTATCCGCTTTTATGCTGCGGATGTTATTATCTAAAGCATAGCTTTGTATATGTTTTAAGATTTGAGCCGACAATCCCTGCCCTATATAATCCGAAGAAACAGCAACCCTGTGCACCACTACAAAATCATCGTTAGTAATCCATTTGCCTTCAATACCGGCATAAGCGGGTTCGTCATTAATTAAAACAGCACTATAGCCAACAATTTTATCCCTATCGGTCAGCACAAAGCCTACGCCTTTTTCGATATCATTTTTTACTACATCAGGGTTAGGATACCCATCCTGCCATTGTTTGCTACCATCTTCTTTACGCCTGTCTATTGCCTGTTGTAATATGTCCCATATTTGGGAAGCATCATCTTTTTGCGCTTTTCTAAATTTGTATTCCATAGGCGTAAATTTAAAAAACATATCGTGATTAAAGACCTTATTATATACAAAAGCAGAAACACCTTATGATGTTTCTGCCCTTTTTAAATTAAAAGCTTTCTGATAATTATTTCATTGCATATCGCGTATAACCACCATCGGCAACTATGTCAGCTCCGGTAATAAAGCTCGCCGCATCGGAAGCGAGGAATAATACCGTTTTAGCAATTTCTTCAGCCTGTCCTAATCTCTGTAAACCGGTTACAGAAGCAAGATATTCTTTAGCTTCAGCTGTCGCAACAGATTCCAGACCCGGTGTTTGTATAGGCCCCGGACTTACCATGTTTACACGGATCTTTCTGTCTACAAGTTCGTTTGCTGCAATATGTGCAATCTTGTTTATTGCACCTTTAGTTGCAGAATAAATACTTGTACCTATGTTTGCCGCAGTTGCCACTACCGATGATGTAATTATTACCGATGCTCCTTCAGCAAGATGAGGGATAAACTTTTGCAGTGTAAAGAAATGTCCTTTAACATTGGTATTAAACTGCGCATCAAAATCTTCTTCGGTTACTTGATCTATCGGACTAAAAGTTGCTATCGCTGCATTAAGGAAAAGTACATCTACTTTATTTCCTGTTTCAGCAATTGCTTTTTCAAGGATAGCAATATCTGCTAGTTTAGAAGTATCCGATACAACTGTTTTTAACCTTGAATTATTGATCTCAGCTGCTGCTTTTTCAAGATTAGCAGAAGAACGTCCGGTAATCCATACGTTGGCACCTTCGTTGATAAATGCTTGTGCGGTGGCAAAACCAATTCCTGTTGTTCCGCCTGTTATAACTACTTTTTTATTATTAAAGCTCATTGTAAATATTTTATTGTTACACCGCAAAATTAGGCTACTTTAGTTTATTTAAGTAACTTTGTTACAAAAAGTAACAGTAACATTTGAGTAACCTAGTAACCTATGAGTAACAACCCTTGCAATCCGGCCCATACAAAAGAGATAATGGCAATTCATGATACAATGGATGTGCTGAATGGTAAATGGAAAATATCCATAATCTCTTCTATCTGCTATTACAACCAACGAAGATTTTCGGATATCCTGAATGATGTAAACGGTATTTCGAACAAAATGCTGAGCAAAGAGCTGAAGGAGCTGGAGATGAATAAACTTGTAAGACGTACTGTACTGGATACACAGCCCATAACAGTACAATATCAGTTAACAGAATACGGACTTACGCTCAGGACTATAATTAACGACCTTGCTGAATGGGGACTAAAACACCGTCAGCTTATTACACAGGATATGTAATTTTTAAAAACTAGTACCAGCTATATAAGCTAAAAAACTTATGGCGGATTAACTTAAGTGAATTTCCCGCATTTTATTGTTTTGAAAATTTGCAATAAAAAAATATGGGACTTTCAAACTTAGGTATTTTTCACACAGTTATCGGTATACTTGCCATTGTTGCAGCATTAGTATCATTCATTAATTTCGGAAAGATCAGTTTAAGTAAACTATCCGGTAAAATCTATTTTTACGCAACTGTAATTACATCGTTAACCGCTTTAGGTTTTACAAAACATGGTGCTTTTAATCCGGGGCATATTTTTTCCCTGTTCATCGTTGTACTGGTTGTAATAGCTTTTATCCTTCATCTAAAGAAGAAAGGAAACACAAAAGCACGCTACTTTGAAAACTTCTTATTGTCATTTAGTTTCTTCCTGTCACTAGTACCTACGGTAAACGAGACCCTGACACGCGTTCCGCTGGGTCATCCTCTCGCAAAAGACCCTACTGCCCCCATAATACAGCAGGTATTACTTGTATTTTTTTTACTGTTTATTGCCGGATCGGTTTTCCAGTTTATCAAACAAAGAAAGCTTAACAGAGGCCTTTCTGAAACAAATTAATTTCTACTTTTATCGCATAGCGAAAATGCAGAATATTAAAAATGAATACTGATTCGACAGCGATTTTAAACAACGTATTAACATCATTTGCAGCGCTAACGGAAAACGACATTTCTGTTAGCGCCTCTTTATGGCGCAGGCGCGAAATAAAGAAGGGCGACTTTTACAACAAACAGAATATCGTCTGTAAAGATCTGGGCATTGTGGTAAAAGGTATCTTCAGGGTATATTATTATGATGAGAAAACGGATGAAGAGAAAAATATGTTCTTTTTCTCCGAGGGACAATTCATTGTATCCTTCCGTAGCTTTCTTTACCAATATCAATGCGTATATTATATTGAGGCACTTGAAGATGCTGAAGTGGTGTATTTGCCTTATGACGATTTGCAAAATCTGTATGCAAACCACAAACCCTGGGAACGCTTTGGCAGGATACTGGCAGAACATTTCTTCAATCAGTCGCAGGGGCGCTCTGAAGAGTTGTTATTCTTCAGTCACGAAAAACGTTACCAAAACCTGTTAGTGCAGCACCCTAATATAGTGCAGCGTGTACCATCTTTTCACATAGCTTCATACCTCGGCATTAAAAACCAATCTTTAAGCCGTATTAAAAAAAGACTTCTGGATAATAAATAGACTTTTCTGTTGAGCCGTACAGACAACTAAATTGAGCTGTGCACGAAAACGGCAACGCTGTATTATGCTGAACTTTGCATTGTTAATCATCAATAAAAATTAATAATGACAACAATAAAAAAGATTCAGCTTGGCAACAACGGCCCTTTAGTATCTAAACTTGGATTAGGCTGTATGCGTATGTCCTCCGTATGGGGTGGCGCTCAAAATGACGAAAACGAAAGCATTGCTACCATTCAGCAGGCATTGGATAACGGTATCAACTTTTTAAACACGGGAGATTTTTACGGTAGCGGCCACAACGAAATGCTGGTAGGAAAAGCCATAAAAGGACGCAGGGATGACGTTTTCATCAGCGTTAAGTTTGGGGCTATATTTTACAACGGACAATGGATTGGTCTTGACCTTCGCCCTGTAGCTATCAAAAACTTTATTAATTACTCTCTTACCCGCTTAGGCATTGATACCATCGACCTGTATCAGCCTTGCCGTATGGATGGCAGTGTGCCTTTAGAGGATATAATCGGAACAATCGCTGATTTAATAAAAGAAGGTAAAGTACGCCACCTTGGTGTTTCAGAAATCACTCCAGAGCAACTTCGCCAGGCAAACAGCATACATCCTGTATCGGCTTTAGAGATAGGTTATTCATTAGCTGACCGTCAGATAGAGAATGATCTGTTGCCTACAGCCAAAGAACTTGGTATAGGCGTAGTAGCATTTGCCAATACTGCAGAAGGACTGTTAACCGGAAACATGAAAGCTCCTCTTGCCGAAAACGACTACCAAAATCATTTTTCACGCTTTCAGGGAGAGAACCTGATAAAAAACCTTGAAAAGGTAGAAATACTTAAAGCCATTGCTAACGAAAAAGGATTTACCCCTACCCAACTGGCTATTGCATGGGTTAATGCTCAGGGTGACCACATCATGCCATTGGTAAGTATGAGCAAAAGGTCAAGGCTTCCGGAAAACATAAAGGCTATGGAACTTACATTTACCCCTGAAGAAATGAATGCACTAAACACCAATTTTGCAGTTGGGTCTATACTTGGTGGCACATATCTTCAGCGATAAGAATTTAGTATCTTTACCTAATGACAAATCCCAACGAAATAGTACCCGGAATAATATTCTATTCTTATCTCTCTAAAATGAGAAAGGACAAAATAGGATTCTTTGAGCACAATACACTTGTAATGCAGGTGTCGGGTCATTTTACACTTGAAACAGAAGGACAGACCGTTTCGATGACCGATGGACAAATGCTGTTGATACGTAAAAACCAGTTGGGCGAAATTACCAAACTACCAACCAATGGCAGGGATTACCAAACCATTGTTATTTGTCTTCAGGAAGAAATGCTGAGAAAAATTGCGCTCGAGCAATATACCGAACCTATAAATAAGTGCAATGGGCCGCTTAACGTGCTCATTCCGGGAAATGATTTTTTACGGGGTTTCTTTCAGTCGATAATGCCCTATGTGCAAAATTCGGAAGCTGGAATAACCGAATCAATGGGATTACTGAAAGTGCGTGAAGCAGTGCAATCATTGCTGCATACCATGCCGGAACTGAAAGATTTCCTGTTTGACTTTTCTGAACCACATAAAATAGATCTGGAGAAGTTTATGGTAACCAATTACCATTTTAATATGCCGGTTGAAAAATTTGCATACCTCACAGGAAGGAGCCTTGCCGGTTTTAAGCGCGATTTCCAGAAAATATTTGGAATGGCGCCAAGACATTGGTTAACCGAAAAAAGACTATCAGAGGCATTACACCTCATCGAAAAGAAAAACAAAAAGCCGTCGTCTATTTACCTTGACCTTGGTTTTGAAAGCCTTTCGCATTTTTCGCATTCCTTTAAAAAACGATTTGGAAAAACACCTTCAGAATATCTGGTATTAGATAAAGTTTAAGCCCTGCAATTGCAGGGCTTTTTTATTATCCCTGATTTACATACAAGCTTCAGGGATTTGCATACACCCAATTTTTTAATGATGCCGAACTTTGTCCTGTAAAAAACTAAAATATGGAAATTAAGAAGATATCATTAGGAAATCAGGGGCTGACAGTTCCTGTTGTTGGCTTAGGCTGTATGGGTATGACAGGCTTTCAGGAGGGAAATATGTACGGCCCCGCAGATGAGCAGGAAGCTATAGCAACCATTCACAGATCATTAGAGCTGGGCGGTAATTTTTTAGACACTGCCGACCTGTATGGCCCTTTTAAAAATGAGCAGCTCATTGCAAAAGCCATTAAAAACAATCGTGACAAGTATATTATTGCCAGTAAATTTGGCTGGGAAATAGACGACAACAATCAGGTAACATGGGCCATTAATGGCAAAAAAGAATATGTAAAAAAAGCTGTTGAGCGTTCGCTAAAAAACCTCAACACTGATTACATCAACTTGTATTACATGCACCGCCTGGATAAGAATACCCCAATAGAAGAAACCGTTGGTGCGATGAGCGAACTGGTTAAAGAAGGTAAGATAGGTTATATAGGTCTATCTGAAGTGTCTTCCGAAACTGTGAAAAGAGCGCATGCCGTTCATCCTATTACGGCAGTACAAAGTGAATACTCTTTATTCGAGCGAACTGTAGAAGAACGTGGCATCCTTAAAACCCTAAACGATCTGGGAATTGGTTTTGTTGCCTACTCTCCTCTTGGACGTGGCTTTTTATCGGGTGAAATCCGCAGTATAGATGACCTGCCTGAAAATGATTTCCGTCGTGCAATACCACGTTTTCAGGAAGAGCATTTCTATAAAAACCTGGAACTGGTAAAAGCGATAGAGAACATGGCTGCAGAAAAAAGCATTACATCTTCGCAATTGGCTTTGGCATGGATCATAAGTAAAGGTGTTTTACCAATACCGGGTACAAAAAGAAGAAAATACCTTGAACAAAACATAGCTGCAACAGCTATTGAACTGAGCCTGGCAGAATTGTCAAAACTGGAAAGCATTGTTCCATTAGGAACAGATACAGGCAATCCGTATGATGAATTCAGTATGGGACTTATTGACTAAAAAATAAGGCTGTATTTTTAACAATGCAGCCTTTCTTCTATTGTATGTAATCACTAAATTAGTACTATGAATGCAATTAAATCCATATCGGAATTTCACAAGTTATTGTCACTCCCTGAACCGCGTCATCCATTGGTAAGTGTTATTAACCTAGCCGAATGTATCTTTCTCGAAGATGATATATGGAAAGGATTTGTAAACCGCTTTTACTGTGTGGCTTTAAAAAGGGAAGCTAAGGGAAAAATAAAATATGGACAGCAGCATTATGATTACGACAAAGGCGTTTTAAGCTTTACGGCTCCCAACCAGGTTCAGCATCTTGATCTGGAAACAGTAGAATGCGGATCAGGCGATTTGCTTATTTTTCATCCGGACTTTTTGCTGAAACATCCATTAGCAAACAACATCCATACGTATGGCTTTTTCTCCTATGCGGTAAACGAAGCGTTACACCTTTCGGCACAGGAAGAAAATGACCTTATTGAGATACTCCATAAGATCGATAAAGAGTGTAGCCATATAGATAAACATACACAAGAAATCATTCTTTCGCAAATTGAGCTACTCCTTAATTATTCTAAACGATTTTATGAGCGCCAGTTCATTACCCGGAAAAACAACAACCATCAGCTTCTGATAAAATTTGAGCAAATAGTAGATAGCTATTTTAATGATATTACAGATACTCCAAAGCAATTACTAACGGTAAATCACATTGCCGGACTGATGAATCTTTCGCCAAATTACCTTAGCGATTTGCTGCGTGTGCACACCGGGCAAAACACCCAACAACATATACACGAAAAACTAATTGAAAAGGCTAAAGAAAAGCTTTCTACAACTAACCTTTCCATAAGTGAAATAGCTTATGCATTTGGCTTTGAACACGCACAATCGTTCAGTACACTGTTTAAAAAGAAAACCGATATGTCACCAGTGGAATTCCGACATACGTTTAATTAGTAAGACTTAAGCTTTTTAAAACCTTTCCGGGATAACGTGTTGCAAAACTGTTTATGAGTTGCATGATATAATCGTTACTTCTGTAGGGTGTGACATAGGTTTTTATTTCAGAAGGTTCTTCAATGCCTATATCTGTGCTTATATACCCCATCCCATAAAAATGACCTTTCTCTACCCAAATACAGCTGCGTTCATCGGCTGACCTGCCTTTATCAATAATAGCAAAGCTTGGCCTGTTATCCAGAATAAAATTGATGGCGTTTTGAATTTGTTCATTATGAACATTTACATCCGGTAAATTTACAGTATCGTATTTGTAACTACCTTCTTTCTCCCCTTCTACACAGTATTTGCAAAAACGATGATCAATCTCAAACTCCCTTGAAAGGCTCTGTAAAAGGTTGACACCTTCATAAAAACTGCCAAATGTCTGAATAGAATTTTGGAATTTAGTCAGCTTCCCAACAGCAAGATATCGATAACCATTTCGGGCTTCGTAGTCATACAAACCATATTTAGCTTCAAAGCGTTTTAGTGCTTTATTATGAACCGGCCAAAGTTTCTTTATTTCGGAACATTCTAAAAGTAACGCCATCAGTTCGGTGGCACATACTTCAAAAGATATTCCGTAAATATCCCTGAGGAAATTTTGCCTTTGAGGCGTAATCTTATGTCCGCTGAAATGTGATGCAACACGTTTTTTCAGGTTTACAGCCTTACCAACATATACTACCTTTTTAGCCTCATTATAAAAATAATACACTCCCGGTTTTTCGGGTAATTGTTCGAAATCAGATGGTGGAAGATTAGGCGGCAGTCGCTGATCCTGTGCTGTTTTCTTCAGCATTTTTTCGATCTCGTTATCGGTATCCCATTCCAGTAAACGTGAAAACAAAATAGCAGTAGCATCGGCATCACCACCTGCACGATGTCGGTGCTCAATTGTTATGTCTAATGACCGGCAAAGATTCCCTAAACTGTATGAACCAAGTCCCGGTTTTATCTTTCGTGAAGCGCGAACAGTACAAAGTTTTCGAGCTGTCCATTTAAACCCTGATTCTTCAAGCTGGTGGCGAACAAACGAATAATCGAAGTTTACGTTATGTGCAACGAAAATTCGGTTATTCAGCAGTTCGTGAACCTTATCGGCAATATCATCGAAAATGGGAGCATCGCGTACCATTTCATTATTGATGCCTGTTAAAGCAAAAATAGGAACAGGTATTTCCTTTTGCGGATTGACCAATGTTTCCCAACGGTCAACAACACTAATGCCATCATGAATAATAATGGCAATTTCGGTAATACGGCTGCCGCTCGCGTTACCTCCTGTGGTTTCAATATCTACTATGGCATACTCCTGCTTCTTCATCTTCTATAAACCTCAACCTATTGATATTCTGCTGCAATGTAATTAATAACAGGTTAAAAGAAAAGACTGAGATGTTAAAGTATATTACAATCAAATACAAACAGCATTCAGTTTTACGGTGTATATCATCAGTTATTTAAAATATCAATTTTAGTTAAGATAAACTCAGGTATTTTTACGCTGTTACCGTATTGCCTTGTTTTCTATTTTTGAAAATAAACATTGAAAAAACATGCCTTACGACATACTTGAAAAATTATGGGAAAAATCAAAAAATCCGTCTGTTAAAAATGATGGCGAATCCTGGAACGAACAAATGGAAGCATTATATGGACTCGGAATAAGCATGGAAAATACCCTGCAATACCTTTATTTTGAAAAACCGGATTTGCAAACCTTTAAAACATGGTTAGCCCAAAGAAAAAAAGATAACATCACTAAGGAGAAAGACATTGAGGATGTACTTACCAAGGAAGATCTTAAATTTTGGGAGAACAACGGCTACATAATAGTAAAAAATGTCATAAGCGGGGAAGATTGTTTAGCCACCCAACAGGCAATATGGGATTTTTTAGACGCATCACCTGACGACGAAACATCATGGTATAAAACCCACGAACAGAAAAAGGGTTTGATGCTTAATTTCTCAGACCATGAAACCCTAAATAAAAACAGGCAATCGCTAAGAATTCGCAAAGCTTATGAACAACTTTACAAATCAGACGCTATTCACAAAGTTATTGACAAAGTGAGCTTTAACCCTCCGGAAACAAATTCATACCATTTCATGGGTAGTAATTTGCATTGGGACGTAAGCCTTAAAACACCTGTCCCTTTTGCCATGCAAGGGCTACTGTACCTTACCGATTGTGGTCCAGATGACGGAGCCTTTCATTGTGTACCGGGCTTTCACAACAAGCTTGAATCGTGGTTGGAGCAATTATCACCGCATGAAAATCCCAGGGATAAAGCATTGCGTATGCTGAGTCCTGTTCCTGTAACAGCCAGTGCCGGCGATTTTATTGTTTGGGATAACAGGCTGCCGCATTGCGCTACTGCAAACCACGGAAAATTACCCCGAATGGTACAATACCTTACTTACCTCCCAAACAATTACAAGGCAGCAAAAGAGTGGTTATAGGATGATGCAGAACTATTATATAAATGTTAAAAAAACACAGCTAAAATAAATCCTCAAACAGATTCCATAATTTTAAAAACAGTAAATTTACAACACAACCAATAAAAACTGTTATGAGAAAACTAACCTTCACGCTATTTACAATAGCTTCTCTTGCTCTGGCTAGTTGCGGATCAACAACATCTGTTACTGCATCTTAGAAAGAGCCTAATCTAAAAAACGAAAGTTACAAAAAGGTATTTGTCGCAGCATTAACCGATAATACGTATGCCCAACAGGCCGTTGAAAACAGTATGTCAAAACTTTTGTCGGACAGAAATGTTTCGTCAATAAAAAGTATGGATGTATTGCCTCCTAATTTCAGAAAAACAGCCGAAAAGAAAGACAAAGAGCTTGTGGTTCAAAAAATGCGTGAAAAAGGTTGCGATGCAATCATGACCATTGCCCTTATTGACGCTAAACACGAAACCCGATATGTGCAGGAAAGTACCCCATACTATCCTATTGGAGTTCCATATTATGGAGGGTTTGGTACTTACTATATGTATGGTTACGATAACTTCTACTCTCCCGGTTATTATACTGATGATAAAGTATATTTCCTTGAAGCCAATGTATATGATGCCGCTACAGAAAAACTTGTATGGTCGGCACAATCTAAAACTTACAACCCATCATCTATAGATGATTTTCTTAAAGGTTATGCAAAGGCACTTTCAGAACGCATGACCTCTGACGGACTGATGCTTAAAAAATAATAATTACTAAAGCCGGATATTCCGGCTTTTTTCATGCTATTCAAAAGTTAGATCCTATTTCGCCGCACTCAATAAATCAGGACATTATTTATTAAAATCCGGCTTCATTTTTTTTACTTTGTTCATTTATTATTTAATTAATATATTTGAATGGAAACTAAGGCGATGCCAGCTCCTTACAGCTTTGCCTTTTGTTACCATTTATCCAAACAAAATAAAATTTACAGATGCCTGATACTAAATTCCCTATACCTCCCAATGAAAAGGAAAGGCTGGTAGCTTTAAGGCGCTATAATATCATTGACACTCTTCCGGAACAGGAATTTGATGATATAGCCCGACTTGTGGCATACATATGTGATGTTCCGGCAGCCCATGTTTCTTTTATCGATGAGAAAAGGCAGTGGTTTAAAGCCACTGTTGGGTTTGACGCTACAGAAGTAGAAAGGGATACCACATTTTGTCAATATACCTTAATGGATACAGACATGTGGGTAGTGCCGGATGCTACTAAAGAACCAAAGCTTATTGATAACCCTAATATTTATGATGGGTTCAAAGTACGCTTTTATGCCGGTATACCACTTACAACTCATGATGGTCATAACATTGGTACCATTTGCGCTATTGATCATATAGTACGTGACATTAATGACGAGCAAAAAAATGCCCTTAGGATTTTAGCGCGTCATGTAATGAGCCAGTTAGAACTCAGAGTAAGAAATACAGAACTCGATAAGCAAAAAGAAATTGCCGAATTGGCTATTTATGCAAAAGACAGCTTTCTGGCAAATATGAGCCATGAGATACGTACTCCGCTAAATGCTATTATCGGGTTTACCGAACTGATAGGCAAAACAGAACTTGACGCTACCCAAAAAGAATATATACAAAACGTACAGACAGCAGGTGAAAGCCTTATGCTGATAATTAACGATATCCTTGACCTTTCAAAAATAGAATCAGGGCAGTTAATTATCGAATCGCAACCTTTTAGTTTGAGAAGTGCACTTAAGCATACTTATGAGCTAATGAAGGTAAAAGTAAGTAATGCCATCGAGTTTAATCTTTTCCTTGATGCCGATCTTCCGGATATGGTTATGGGTGACAGAGGCAGATTAAATCAGATACTTACTAACCTTACCGGCAATGCCATTAAGTTTACTCAGGAAGGCGACATTACCATTTCGGTTAAAAAAATAACCGAGAATGATAATTCATACACCCTGAGGTTTTCGGTAAAAGATACCGGAATAGGGATTGCTGAAGATAAGCTTGAAACTATTTTTGACCGCTTTACCCAAGCCGAAGAAAGCACCACACGCCGATTTGGCGGTACTGGTCTTGGCCTTAATATTGTTAAGCAGCTGGTTGAGCTTCAGCATGGTGTCATCAATGTAAAAAGTACCTTTGGCCGAGGATCTGAATTTTATTTTATACTAAGCTATAATAAAGTTTTCACTCAGGAGAAAAAAGTACAAAAAGCAGAACAATCTATTAAAAAGCTTAAACACTTGTCGGTATTGCTGTTTGAAGATAATATTCTTAATCAGAAACTTGCAAGAAGTGTAATAGACGAGTTTGGTTTTGACCTTGACATTGCTAATAATGGTGAAGAGGGTATCGAAATGTTCCTGAACAAGCGTTACGATCTGTTGCTTATGGATTTGCAGATGCCGGTTAAAGATGGTTACCAGACTACAGAATACATTCGTTGTGAACTAAAGTCAGACATTCCTATCATTGCTATGACGGCTCACTCACTTGTAGGCGAACAGCAAAAATGTTTCGACATTGGCATGAACGGCTATGTGCCTAAGCCTTTTAAACAAGTTGAGTTATTAGGCGAGATTAACAGGGTAATGAATAAAAAACCTGCTAAACAATTTAAGGGTATTGACCTGTCTTATCTGCTGGAGATGTCTTGTGAAGACCAGAATTTTGTTAACGAAATGATTACTCTTTTTGTAAACAAAGTACCTAACGAAATTGATTTGCTCGAAAACGCTATGGATAACAAAGATTATGATGCAGTGAGAAAAATTGCGCATAACATGAAATCGAGCTTACCAATATTCAAACTGGATGACTTACTAAAGGATCTTACTCTTTTAGAAAAGCAGGCTATAGACACTAACTTTACCGATGAGGCTGACGAGAAGATGAACAAACTCAGGAAAGGCCTTACCGATACAGTTGTTAAATTAAGCAGCTACAAAAGCTAAATACTTAGCTATTTAGACATAAAATCCATATTTTTAGATTTCGCACTTTAATTTTAGCAGGATTAATACGTTTTCCTGCAACTAATTTTAGTTATTATGAAAATAATCCTGGCCGAAGATAACGACCTTTTAAGAAAGTCATTGTCTTTCTTTTTAGAATCAAAAGGCTTTGAAGTCAACCAGTTTGCTGACGGACGAGAAGCCCTTGAAGCTATAAAGAATAATGACTGTGATATTATCCTTACCGACATTAACATGCCCGGAATAAGTGGTATGGAAATGACACAATATGTCCGCATTACGCTCGGGCGCCAAACACCAATAATAATATTTACATCATCAGGCATTGAACAAACCGAACTCGATGCCTTTGATATTGGAGCCAATGATTTTATGGCGAAACCCATAAGCCCATCGGTATTGCTGGTAAGGATTAATAAGCTTCTTAAAGAAAATAACAGATGAAAATAATAGCTTCTTTGCTCATAACATTGTTCGTATGCCAGTTTTCCTTTGCTCAGGATATTGATGAGGCATTTAAACAGGTAAGGGAAAAAGCTGAGAGTAAAAAGTATAACGAAGCAATCGACATACTTGACAAACTTGAATCAGCTTATCCCGGCAATGAAGACATTATTGTATATCAGGGAAGGGTTTACAGTTGGAAAAAGGACTTTGCTAAAGCTAAAAAAACACTGCGACCACTTACTGACAGAAATAGTCCTAACGTTGAAGCTCTTGAAGCCATTGTTAATACGACCTATTGGTCGTACGATTATGATGCCTGCATTACTTATTGTGACAAATATCTTGCGCTTAATCCCGGTAATTCCGACATTCTTATTATCAAAGCTACCTGTCTTGAAAAAAAAGGGATGGACAAAGAAGCGCTTGCAACTCTCGACCAATTACCTGCTGATTACACCAATAATGAAAGGGTAACCGGATTAAGAAATATCATTTCCCGCAAAAAGAAAAATGCTATTGCGGTATCTTATCTTAATATTTCGACTTATGATCCGGGGGAATCCCCTACCCATTACGGTTATGCTGAGTACCTTAGAAAATTTACAAAATCAACACTTATAGGTCGTGCTAACTTTGGTTATCGTCATGGTGAAGGCGAAGCGCAACTTGAAGCTGATTTTTACCAAAAATTCAATAACCGAAGCTATTTGTACACCAATGCCGGTGTATCGCAGGGTGAGATCATTTTCCCCAAAATACGCCTGGGAGCAGAATATTATTTTGTTCCTCAGGGACAGTTTGACTTTTCTCTTGGCGGACGCTATATGCATTTTGAAGATGATGATGTTGAACTTGCCACCGGACAGGTAGCCTACCGATACCAAAATTATACGCTTGCTTACAGGCCCTACTATGACATTCAAAACAATTTATGGTCGCATGTATTGAGTCTGCAGCATTATGATGAGGATAAAGAAAACCTTATTCGTCTTGAAGGACAATATGGCACAGTACCTTATCTGTATATCTACGACAGTTCAGTATACAGTATAACATCAGAACCATTAAGAGCCTACAGAGCAGGAATACAATACCAACACAGGTTTGGCGAGTCCTTTTTTATCCGCCCGGTATTTCTCTATGAGTACGAAGAATATTATCCGAGTTCGTACAGGCACAGATTTAACTGCCAGCTAATATTGACAAAACGATTTTAAATGGAACACATTTGGAACTCATATAAATCAGGTATATGGCTGGACACTATCCTGCTGTGGCTTATACTGTTGTTTATAGGTATAGCCGGTATGCTATTCCTTTTTATAATCGTTATCAGGTCGGAAAAAATAACCCGAAGGAAAAATTATGACAACTATAACGCAGTTATAGAAACCATATTTATGCATGTAGTTTTTGCAGGACGCTCCTATGCTTCTATAATAAGCGACCCAGAGTACAGCCAATACTTTAAAATTAAATACTTCCGTAAACAGCTGATGAAATCCATCATCAACATGCATCAAAATTACGACGGTACTTCTGCAAAAATACTGGAGTCTTTTTATTTTGAATCCGGTTTGATGGAAACCTCATTAGCTAAACTAAAAGACCGTGAAATGCATGTGGTTTGCAGCGGTATTCAGGAACTTGCCGAAATGAAAATCACTAAAGCTTTCCCTCTACTTGTTAAACTCTCACAATCAAGAAGTAAAGAAATAAAAATTGCCGCTATTAAAGCCTGTACCAAACTTAATGGCAATAAGGGTATTGTACACCTTGCGTATCATAAAGATCCTATAGATATGTGGGAACAGGTAAATATTGTAAGTGCCTTTAAACGCAATTATGTAGAAGACAATGATGAAATAGAGTTATTACTAACTTCAGGGAACACAACCGTAATCAGCCTTGGGCTAAAGATTATTCATACCTTAGAGCTGGCGCGCAAATTACCTTATGTAGTAGATTTAGCCGAAAATGCACCTAACGAACAGATTAAGTTCGAAGCCCAGGAACTACTTCTTTTTCTAACAACAAAAAATCAGGGAGATGATCGATTTTAATTCTGAAGTATCAGCGTTTGTACATATTTATCTTCTCCTGATTTTAGGATATGCCGTATTTATCATGTCTTCCTACCTGATACTGGCTTACCTTTCGGCAAAAGAATTACGCAGCTACCTTAAACGCAATAGCTTTGTTGATTATGAAGTACTGCTTTCCAGCGAATATGCTCCGGCACTTTCACTTATTGCTCCAGCCTATAATGAGGGCCTGACGATAAAAGAAAATGTACGATCGCTACTTTCACTAAACTACAATAACTACCAGGTAATACTTGTAAATGATGGCAGTAAGGACAATTCAATGGAAATTCTTATTGAAAGTTACGAATTGGAACCTGTTAATTTTAGGTACAACGGGCAGATACCCACAAAATTGATACGTAAAGTTTACGCCTCTAAAAATGCAGCCTTTAAAAAACTGATTGTTGTAGATAAGGAAAACGGTGGTAAGGCCGATGCCCTTAATGTAGGCTTAAATATTGCAAGTAATCCTTATGTGGTTTGTATTGATGTTGACTGCATACTGGATAAAGACTCCTTACTAAAACTCTCTAAACCGTTTTTAGAAGGCAACGGCAAACGAGTAATTGCTACCGGAGGTGTAGTTCGTATAGCGAACCAATGTGTTATTCGTGATGGCCGACTTGTAGAGGTAAACATTCCGGATAATATGCTGCCAAGAATTCAGGTGCTTGAATATTTAAGAGCATTCCTCTTAGGGCGCATGGCATGGGGACATCTCGATGGGCTACTGCTTATTAGTGGTGCTTTTGGCGCTTTCGATAAGGAAATCGCTTTACTGGCCGGAGGTTATGATACTAAAACCGTAGGTGAAGACATGGAGCTTGTAGTTCGTATGAGGCGTTATATGCTCGAAAACAAAATGCCTTATACCGTAAGCTACATCCCCGACCCTCTTTGCTGGACGGAGGCTCCTGAAACAAGATCAATATTTGTAAAGCAGCGTAGCCGATGGATGCGTGGCACCATCGAAACCCTATTGTTGCACAAAAAAATGTTCCTGAATCCTAAGTATAAGCTTTTAGGTATGATTAGCGTTCCGTATTGGACGTTTTTCGAATTCCTTGCTCCATTTATTGAATTTGCAGGAATCATTATTACTGTAGCCTTTGTGGTATTAGGTATACTTAACTGGCATTACTTTATACTAATGCTGTTGTTTGTTTATACTTTTGCCGTGATGTTCTCTGTACTGGCACTCTATACCGAAGAACGCACCTACCACAAATACAGGAAAAGAACAGACTTTGCAAAAATGCTGATGGCCGCTTTTATAGAACCCATCTATTTTCACCCAATAACAGTATATGCTGCATTGAAAGGTTACTACGAAAAAGCAAGAGGCAAAAAGACCTGGGGCGAAATGACCCGTAAAGGATTTGCTAAAAAATAAATACTTCAAAAAGCATCCGCCGTGGCAGATGCTTTTCTTTTTCTATGTTATAAAATCCCTAATAATAACATTGTGGTTCATTAATTCCAATCGTAGAAGCTACCTTTGCAAAAAGTTCCGAAAACATCATGACCAAACAAAAATATATTACACTCATATTGATATTAGGTTTCTTAACTGCCCTGGGGCCTTTTTCTATCGATATGTACCTTCCCGGATTCTCGGCAATTGCCGATGACCTGAACACCACGGTAAATAATGTATCGCTATCGCTATCAAGTTACTTTATCGGAATATCAGCAGGACAATTACTTTACGGTCCGTTATTAGACCGCTATGGCAGAAAACGACCATTATATATAGGACTTACTGTATACCTGTTAGCATCTTTAGGTTGTGCCGTTACTAAAAACATAGATATGTTTATCGGACTTCGTTTTATTCAGGCTGTGGGTAGTTGCGCCGCAACTGTAGCTGCAATGGCAATGGTACGTGACCTCTTTCCTGTTGAAGACAGTCCTAAAGTATTTTCACTTTTATTGCTTGTATTAGGGCTTTCGCCAATGCTTGCACCTACCATAGGCAGTTATGTGATAGCAGTATGGGGATGGCATACCATATTTATTATACTTGCAATTATGGGATTTGCCGTATTGCTTGCCTCCCGTTTTGGGCTACCGCATACCCACAAACCTGACCCCTCAATATCACTAAAGCCAAAACCTATACTAACAGGTTTTGCCAAAGTGCTAACCACACCCCAATTTTATACCTATGCAGTTTCGGGAGCCGTTGCATTTTCGGGTCTGTTCACCTATGTAGCAGGTTCTCCCCTGCTGTTTATGGATATCTTTAAAGTATCTGGGGAAACTTATGGATGGATATTTGCCCTTATGTCGGTTAGCTTTATAGGTGTCAGTCAGTTCAACTCATTATTGTTGCGCTGGTATAAAAGCGAACAGTTAGTATATATAGGTCTTTCACTCCAATTAATCATAAGTACTGCTTTTTTAATAGCAGCAATAAACAACTGGCTGGGATTGTACTCTACCATAATAATGCTGTTTCTTTACCTGGGGTGTCTTGGATTAACCAATCCTAATACTGCAGGATTAGCACTTGCACCATTTTCTAAGAATGCGGGCAGCGCTTCGGCACTATTGGGCGCTTTGCAAATGGGAATGGGCTCACTGGCATCTATGGCTGTGGGAATACTGGTAAAAGACTCTATGGTACCAATGGTGGCTATCATGGCTTCAACCACACTAATAGGACTTGGTATTCTGCTAATAGGAAGAAAAAACATTAAAGAGTTTGCCCAAAGTGATAGCTCAGACACTATCATAGCGCATTAAAACTATTCCACTTCGAGTTTGAGCTGGTCTGTGTAAAAAATTCCGTGAAGTCCGTAAGTACCATCTGGCTGCAGGGTATAAACCGAAAAACGTATCTCCAGTTGTTCTGTGCCTTTACGGCGTATCATAGCCATGAATTTTTTTCCTTCAGGTATTTTATGTTTCTCCCCTTCGGATTCGATTCCATCATTGAAAGGCTGAATGTCGAGCCTTCCAATCATAGGACTCACAGAAAACAATTGTACACACTCCCTGGCAATATAATATTTAGGTTCTGCAGCAAAAACAATTACATCAGCGATCGCCCCTTTCAGAACAAGGTTTCTGGTATTGTAACCCGTAACCACCGATCTCATATCGGCTAACATTGAAAATGCACTTCCATCGATGCGCACAGGGCTTTTTTTATTTAGCGCGGCATCAGGAAAATTAGTGAGTATATATTGGGTATCTATAATAAAAGTAACGGTAAGTAGTCCGGCATCAATTGCATTCAGTTCCATGGCTGGCGGTATTTGGTAGTCTAACATCATCTTGCAACACGTTTATCTGCAAAGATGATTTTTAATCAGACACAAAAACCACGTAGAAATACCTGATTTTAGCAGCTTGTAAGTTACTAGCCGATGGTGCGGATTACAAATCTGCGGTTTCCTTACGAGATATTCATTACATATCCGAACTATTAGCTATCGGGAGTTCTTATCATTCTAAAACTGCCTTTATATTTATAACCAGAAAGCAGTATAGTATCTTTTGAATAGCTTACTACTTTATATTCTAATCTTGGCCCGAGCGACAACAAACTATCCTTTTCTCTAAAATACCATGTCAATTCTTCAAATCCCTCCTTCTCATCGAGAGGAATATTCTCAGTAAGAACCTTATATTTATCATAGGTTTTATAATTCTTATTGTAAGACCTATGATAATATATCAATACATAATTATCATCCTCCAAAGCTTCGAACCACCAAGTCTCATCTTTTCCACCTTCCGTAAGAAGGTTATTAAATTTGATATTGTTATTTCCATATTTTCAACTTAATAACAATATCACGCTTAAAAGTAATATGTAATTTTTCATATTGTATATTAATGAGGTCAGCAATAACTGTGTAACATGTGTTTGCAATCCGTACAACTCAAACCAAATCTAATAAAATATATGAACTATCACCAAAACAAAAAGCTCTCCGTGTTTACGGAGAGCCTTGTATATTGGATTGTTGTCTTTTAGCTTATGCTAGAGAAGCAACGTGTTTAGTCAATTTAGACTTAAGGTTTGAAGCCTTGTTAGCGTGAATGATGTTTTTCTTAGCTAATTTATCAATCATTGAGATAACTGAAGATAATTTAGCAGCAGCCTCACTTTTCACAGTAGCTAAACGTATTGCTTTGATAGCATTACGAGTAGTTTTGTGCTGATATCTGTTCAACACTCTCTTCTTTTCGCTAGTTCTGATTCTCTTTAATGCTGACTTGTGATTTGCCATTTTCTTAACTTATAAACTTGTTAATGTTGTAATTGTAGTCCGTAGGGGAATCGAACCCCTGTTACCAGGATGAAAACCTGGCGTCCTAACCCCTAGACGAACGGACCATTGTATTCTCAAAATTTCAGTAGCCCGTGGGGGAATCGAACCCCCCTTACCAGGATGAAAACCTGGCGTCCTAACCGATAGACGAACGGGCCATTTTGTTTCTCTATTGCGGTTGCAAATGTACAACTATTTTTTACTTCCGCAAGAGTTGAAACAAAAAAAATGAAAAAATTTTTAGTAAGCCCTTGCAAACAGTACCCTTCCCGCGCTTGGAGCACCTGTTAACACACACGTACCCAGCTCTTCAACTCTGTCTAATGCAATACAACGAATTGTTGCCTTTGTTAGCTCTTTTATTTTTTCTTCTGTCTCAGGAGTACCATCCCAGTGTGCAGCCACAAATCCACCCTTGTTATCAAGCACGTCTTTGAACTCCTCAAAGGTATTTACTTCTGTTATATGCGAGTTTCTGTAGTCAAGTGCCTTATTGAACAGGTTTGCCTGAATTTCGTCAAGTTTGTCCTGTAAATACGTTACTACATCAGCAGCAGCTACAACTTCTTTGGTAAGTGTATCTCTTCTTGCTACTTCAAAAGTACCATTAGCAAGATCGTTTGGACCTATAGCCACGCGAAGCGGTACACCTTTCAGTTCATATTCATTAAACTTCCATCCCGGCTTTTGGGTAGTCCTGTCGTCATACTTAACCGAAATGTTTAATTTTCTCAGCTTAGCTACTAACTTGTTTACTTCTTCTGAAATAGCTGCAAGTTGATCGTCGCCTTTATATATCGGTACGATCACCACCTGTATTGGAGCTAGGTTTGGAGGCAGTACAAGTCCGTTATCATCAGAATGCGTCATTACAAGCGCACCCATAAGTCGCGTAGACACTCCCCATGATGTTGCCCATACATAATCCTGCTTACCTTCCTGGTTGGTAAACTTCACATCAAAAGCTTTTGCAAAGTTCTGCCCAAGGAAGTGTGATGTACCTGCCTGTAACGCTTTACCATCCTGCATAAGCGCTTCGATACAATAGGTTTCTAAAGCCCCTGCAAAACGCTCATTAGCTGTCTTCACCCCTTTTACAACCGGAATAGCCATAAAGTTCTCAGCAAAGTCAGCATATACATTCATCATTTGTTCTGCTTCTGCAATAGCTTCCTGTTGTGTCGCGTGAGCCGTATGCCCCTCCTGCCAAAGGAATTCGGCAGTTCTTAAGAACAAACGTGTTCTCATTTCCCAGCGCACTACGTTTGCCCACTGGTTAACAAGTATAGGAAGGTCACGGTACGATTGTATCCATTTCCTGTAAGTATCCCATATAATCGTTTCTGATGTAGGCCTTACAATAAGCTCTTCTTCAAGCTTAGCTTCAGGATCTACTTCTATAGACCCGTCTTCGGCTGTTTTCAGCCTGTAGTGAGTAACAACCGCACACTCTTTAGCAAAACCATCTACGTGGCTTGCCTCTTTGCTGAAATACGACTTGGGTATAAATAAGGGGAAGTAAGCATTTTGGTGTCCTGTTTCTTTGAACTTCTTATCAAGTTCAGCCTGCATTTTTTCCCATATTGCATAGCCGTATGGCTTGATAACCATACATCCCCTAACCCCTGAATTTTCAGCAAGGTCTGCTTTTACAACCAGTTCATTATACCATTTGGAATAATCTTCTGCTCTTGTAGTTAGATTTTTACTCATTTTAAATAAATTGGCACAAATATTGTTTTACTTTTATATATAATATAGTTCAGCAAAACTAACTATTTTTGAATACTTCAACAATAAAAAAAGCAAAGCCATGAAAACTAATTACTTCAATATCCAGCGATTTTCCCTTTACAGCCTATTGGGAATCTTAGGATTGGCTATTACCTCCTGCAGTTCCTACCAAAACACCTCGTCGCATGACAGTGATGGCGTATACGGATCTGTACCGCGCGACGCTAATGGTAATCCTGTATATAAATACAATGACGGCAATGTAACTTATTATAGAGATGGCGAAAATTCAGGCCAGAACTATTCAGCTTATTTCAAATCATTACAAAACGAATTTCCTCTTCCGGAAAACACTAACGACTCGATTGATGCAACAACAGTACGCACTGAAGGTTATGCCGACAACTACAACTCTTATCCCGGATGGGGTGAAGAAACCAGCAACACTACCGTAAATATCTACGGAGGCGGTTATGGAGGCTACGGCTACGGAGGTTGGGGGTACCCTTACTACGGAAGCTATTATGGCGGCTGGGGTCTTTCCTTAGGTTGGGGAGGCGGCTGGGGCTGGGGTCTTGGCTGGGGCTATCCTTATTATGGCTACGGATGGGGTTATCCATACTATGGCTGGGGTTGGGGTGGATACCCTTACTACGGCGGATATTATGGCGGTGGATACTACTACGGTGGTGGAGGCCATTACTACAACCCACGTTCTACAGCATATTATGCAGGTAGCAGAGGTCAATACTATAGCGGCAGCAGAGCAGGTTCAAGAGCCTCTTACGCAAACAGCAGAAGTGCATACAGCAGCAGCAGAAGCAGTGCCTACTCAAGAAGCAACAGTAGCAGAAGTATCAACAACGTAAATGGCAGTAGCCGATTCAATACAGCTGCACGCGGGTCTTCAACGGTACGATCTTCAGGAAACGTTTATCGCAGTGAAGGAAATTCAAGAAATAGCTACAACAATAGCCGCAACTCTTATAACAATTCCTCACGCAGCAACAATACTTACACTCCTTCAAGAAGCAGCGCGCCAACAAGAAGCAGCAGCCCTACTTTTAGTACACCATCACGCAGCAGCGGTGGTGGCAGCTTTGGAGGCGGACGCTCAGGTGGCGGCGGTGGCGGCGGCTCTCGCGGTGGCGGTGGAGGCCGTAGAGGATAACACAATACAAGGTCCCCATGTTACGTTTAAAGAGCATGGGGATTTTTTAGCTAAAAATCAATGTTATGAAAAGATATTTACTTTTTGCAGCCTGCTTAGTTTCTACAGGTATTATGCAAGCTCAGCAAACACTAAATACTGCCGAAAACGCAGTACGTTACACTACAGATAACCTAACAGGAACAGCCCGTTTCCGAGGAATGAGCGGCGCAATGGGAGCCGTAGGTGGTGACCTTTCCGCCATGACCATAAACCCTGCCGGAGCTGCAATATTCAACTACAATTCCGGTACTGCTTCATTATCATCTTACAATGTAAACAATAAGTCAAATTATTTTGGCAATACCGAAAAGGAGAATTACAACAACTTTGACCTTAATCAGATTGGTGCCATTTTCGTATTCAACAACAATAACGAAGCCGCAACAGTACGCAAATTCACTCTTGGCTTTAACTACGAAAACAACAACTCTTTTTACAATCGCAGCTTTTCGCGTGGCGTTAATACCCGCAATTCGATAGACCAATATTTCTTAAGATACGCTAACGGTGTAGGCAATGAAGGAGCCATATCTCTTAATACACTTAATAATGCTTATTTTGAAAATTTAAGCTACAATGACCAGCAAGCTTATTTAGGCTACAATGCTTACGCTTTCAATCCCGGAACTGATCCGAACGGACCGGCATATGTAAGCAACATTCCACAGACTGGAAATTACTACCAGGAAAACTATACTGCCACATCAGGCTTTAACGGAAAAGTAGCTTTTAACTTTGCTGCTCAGCTAAAAGAGCGTCTTTATTTAGGCATTAACCTGAACGCCCATTTTACCGATTATATCGAAAACACCACCTTTTACGAAGATCCTAACAACACTTCAGGTGCAGGAATGCAGGAAATACAGTTTGACAACCAACGTTACACTTACGGAGGCGGTTTTTCATTCAACCTTGGTGCAATATACAAGTTTACCGAAGCTTTCAGGGCCGGTATAGCTTACGAGTCTCCTACCTGGATGACATTACGTAATGAAGTTTCGCAAAGAATAGCTTCTTATTGCCCTGAATGCGACCAGAACAGTACTGCTTCTAATTTTGTTTTTGACCCTGCAACAGTATTCGTTTATGACAGATATACTATTAAAAACCCGGCTAAATGGACTGCAAGTGCAGCGTATGTTTTTGGAAAAAGCGGATTATTAAGTGTTGACTACACACTTAAAGATTACAGTAACACCGAATACAAAAGCCATGGCTACGGCACTATTAACGATCAGCTAAGCAGCACACTTGATCTTGCCAGCACGATAAGGGTTGGTGCAGAATACCGAATTAAACAACTTAGCCTTAGAGCCGGTTACCGCTATGAGGAAAGCCCATATAAAACAAGCAGAACAATTGGCGATCTTAACGGCGCTACCGGAGGTATAGGTTATTCTTTTGGAATATCAAGACTTGACCTTGCATACTCATGGTACCAGCGAAGTTATCAGTCACAAATGCTTCCAACAGCTTTCCCCGACAGTGCACGCATCAAAAGCACCAACAATAACATAACGCTTTCTTATACCATAGACCTTTAATTTTCATCTTACATATAAAGGAAAAGAAGCCGGTTCTCCCATGAGGTCCGGCTTTTTTAACACCCTTATGCGAAACTTAGAAGACTAAACCCCACACAAATAGAAATAAATGCTTAATTTTGCACTCCAATTTTCAAGTACATGAGAACCAAATCGTTAAAGAAGAATAAAATCAATGTAATAACCCTGGGATGTTCTAAGAACGTTTATGACAGTGAAGTGCTGATGGGACAACTTAGGGCAAGCGGTAAAGATGTAACCCACGAAGCCCCTGCGGATCAGGAGGGTAACATCATCGTTATCAATACTTGCGGATTCATTGACAATGCAAAGGAAGAGTCGGTAAACATGATCTTGAATTATGTTGACAAAAAAGAACAGGGTATTGTAGATAAGGTTTTTGTTACCGGATGTCTTAGCGAACGCTACAAACCGGATCTTCAAAAAGAAATCCCTAACGTAGACCAGTATTTTGGAACTACCGAGCTGCCGGGACTATTGAAAGCACTTGGAGCCGACTATCGTCATGAGCTTTTAGGAGAACGCCTTACCACTACTCCAAAAAACTACGCTTACCTTAAAATCGCCGAAGGGTGTGACCGTCCGTGCAGTTTTTGTGCTATTCCGCTTATGCGCGGAAAACACGTTTCACAGCCAATCGAAAAACTGGTTAAAGAAGCGGAAGGACTTGCACGTGATGGCGTAAAAGAACTTATACTTATCGCTCAGGATCTTACTTACTACGGTCTTGATCTTTATAAAAAACGTAACCTTGCCGAACTGCTTGAAAACCTTGCCAAGGTTCAAGGTATTGAGTGGATACGTCTTCACTATGCGTTCCCTTCAGGATTCCCTATGGATGTACTTGACCTGATGAAGCGTGAACCAAAGATCTGTAACTATATAGATATCCCGCTACAGCATATTAGCGACAATGTATTGAAATCAATGCGTCGCGGTACTACTCAGGAAAAAACAACAAAACTCCTTAAAGAATTCAGAGAAACGGTTCCGGGAATGACCATCAGAACAACACTTATTGTTGGTTATCCGGGGGAGACTGAAGAAGACTTCCAGATTCTAAAAAACTGGGTGGAAGAAATGCGCTTTGAGCGTCTTGGCTGCTTTACCTACTCTCACGAAGAGAACACACATGCTTACCTGCTTGAAGATGATGTTCCGGCCGAAGTTAAACAACAACGTGCTAATGAGATTATGGATATTCAATCGCAGATTTCATGGGAACTTAATCAGGAAAAGATCGGACAAACATTCCGTTGCATCATCGATCGTAAAGAGGGAGCTCACTTTGTAGGACGTACCGAGTTTGACAGCCCGGACGTAGACAACGAAGTACTTATTGATGCTTCTATAGCTTACCTTAAAACAGGTGAGTTCGTAAATATAAAAATTACCGACGCTACCGAATTTGACCTTTATGGTGTTCCGGCAGATTTACCGTCAAACTAAATAAACAGAAGCTAAAGCCTAAAAACTTTAGCTTTTTTGTTTCCCACAAATTCAGTATGTTTGAATTTATTATTTAACACCTATGAAACTTAGAGCATCTTTTATACTTATTGTTTTTGCATTTTTATTTTCAACAGAAGTAAGCGCGCAGGTAGACCGTCGTATTGCCCCAAACCAATACAAACGCGACTCCAGAAAACCTGAAAAAGTAGACTTTGTAGAACAATCAACAGAATATCTTACCAAAGCACTTACTCTTGACGATTTTCAAAAAGCAGCAATAAAAGAAATCATAGAAGGAGAAAGGGAAAGTATCATGAATCTTAATACAAACAGAGACATGAGTGCCGATGAAAGAAGAGATAAAGCATCTGCCATCTCTGCAAGGATATACAAAAAAGTTTTGCCGCTGCTCTCTAAAGAACAAGCCGAGAAATACACTAAAATGGAAGAATCTAAAAAGTTCTAAAAAAATCCTTTTACAATACTAAAAGCCCGTAATCGCGTAAAGTGTTTACGGGTTTGCTATACCATAGCAATTCGAAATCATCAAGGCCGGCATCTTCATAGCTTTGTTTTGCTTTGGCAAACGTCATCACTTCTTTACCTGATACTGCTGATTTTACAAGGAATGAAGCCAGCCATTCCCCTTGCTCTTTATCAGCCTGAACTGTAAAACTTTCTTTTTTATCATGAAAAGTAAGTGAAGCCGTTTCAAAACTCCTGCCCTTTTTATTTTTAGTAAAATAAGATACTACAGGTTTTCCCCCTGTCCATACTACTTTAGCAGTAGGTTTTACATTGAAGCTGTCATCATCCTGAAGCACATTGTAAATATAATCATGGACAATTTTAGTACGTGGCACTTTAAACTCAAACCAATCCTGTAATTCGTAGTCGAAACAAATACCGTGCATATAATTGAACAACGACTTCTTTAGTCCAAAGCTAAACTTGTCGTGGTTAGCCCCCGACTTATCGATATGCACTATATCGTTATTAGCAAAGCTACCAATACTTTCACTTTCTTTCAGTACTCCAAAATTTTCAGGATACATCCCAACCGGACTATGAGCCGTCATGGCAAACTGATGCCAAAAACCTGATTGCAAGATGCCCGCCTCAAACATCTGGCGTACCATCTCAAGGGAATCAATTGTTTCCTGTGCCGTTTGTGTTGGAAAACCATACATCAGGTAAGCGTGCACCATTATACCGGCTTCGGTAAAGTTTCGGGTTACGCGTGCCACCTGTGCAACGGTTACCCCTTTTTGAATCAGATCAAGCAAACGATCTGATGCTACTTCAAGTCCACCCGAAACTGCAATACAGCCTGAAGCCTTTAGCAGTTTGCAAAGGTCGGCCGTAAAGCTCTTTTCAAAACGGATGTTCGTCCACCAGGTAACAGCAAGATTACGACGCAGTATTTCTAATGCCACTTCTCGCATTAATGCCGGTGGCGCAGCCTCGTCTACAAAGTGGAATCCATTTTGCCCGGTTTGGGTAATAAGTTCTTCCATACGGTCAACAAGCAGTTTAGCCGCGACCGGTTCATACACTTTTATATAATCAAGAGATATATCACAGAACGTACACTTACCCCAATAGCAACCGTGTGCCATGGTTAGCTTATTCCAGCGGCCATCACTCCACATACGGTGCATAGGGTTCACGATCTCAATTACCGAGATATAATCATCAAGCAACAGATCCGAATAATCAGGCGTACCCACATCAGACTGCTTGTAATCCCTGCAACCTGAATTATCAATATATTTTACTTCGCCATCCATCAGTACGAAAGTGCGTTTTAGCTGATCGATATTTCGCTTACCTTCAATATGTTCGATAAGGCATTCTACAGGAGCTTCGCCATCATCCAGTGTAATGAAATCGAAAAACTCCATCACGCGGATATCCGTAAGTGAGCGAAGTTCCGTATTCGGAAAACCGCCTCCCATGGTAATCTTTACAGCCGGAAAATGTTCTTTAATGTATTGCGCGCTTCGGAAAGCTGCATATAAGTTCCCCGGAAAGGGAACTGAAAAACCAACAAGGTTTGGCTTTACTTCCAGCATACGCTGATGCAGTATATCCAGCAACAATTCATCTATATAGGTATAAGGCTGTTGCAGGCTTTCGTATAACTCATCAAACGAATTGGCCGAACGTCCAAGTCTTTCGGCATAACGGCTAAAACCAAAATGCGGATCGACGCACTCAACAATAAGATCTGAAATATCTTCAAGGTAAAGTGTTGCAAAGTGTTTTGCCTTATCCTGCGTTCCCATAGAACCAAACGCCCAGTCCAATTCCTCAAGCTGAGCAAAGCGGGAAGCCTCCGGCAGGAAATCCTCACTGCATATCAGGTGCGATAGCGTAGGGTTCTTTCCCTGCAGAAACAGCATAACCGAATCGATTGTTTTCAGGTATTCGTCTTTAAGGGCGATTATCCTCAAGGCATTAGGTGTTAGGTCTTGGGTAAAAGATGCAGCCATATCACCACTGACATCGGACATCAGACTTCCAGCCTCTACACGCGAGAATAAATCCGTTAATCCCTGCTTTGAGAACAGTTTTAATATTACCTCAATACCAAGATCGGCCTGAAATGAGGCGATGTTTTTAGTATTCAGGAAACCTTTTAGGTAGGCCGTTGCCGGATAAGGCGTGTTAAGCTGCGTAAAAGGTGGTGTTATTAAAAAAGCTTTGGTATTCAAAACAGACAGGGATTAAAGTGCAAAAATACGGGATATTTTTGGGATTAAAAACCTTACTTAAAACTACACTTTTTCGTACAAATAAATATTTACTTTTTGTAAGTTTACCAAAAATTTCTTTTCATAATGAAAACGGCTTTAAAGTCATTATTTCTTATTCTTCTTTTTAATATAATTTCTGGAAAAGCTCAACAAGTAGAATGGGCTAAAGTAATCAACGGACAAGAACATCAATCTGCACGTGCTGTAGATGTGGATGACCAAGGAAATATATACCTCTCCGGAATTACGTCTAGCCAAATTACTGATCTCGATCCTGGCTCCGGAATTTTTAATCTAACTCATAACGGAGAAATCTATAGGGATGAATTTTTAGTAAAATTGGATAGTAATGGTAATTTTTTATGGGGTAAAGGATTATATCCTGATGCATTTCAATATAGTAACCCAATTACAATGAAAATAGGTCCCGATGGTTATATTTACACAATGAGTTCAATAAATATATATGAAAACTTTAGCCAGACAGCCACTTTTATAAATAAATTTGATTCAAACGGAAACTTAATCCTTACAAAAATCATAAAAAACCATCAAAACAATCAGGGACATTTCTTAGGCGTTAATTTTGACATCGATATTTCTGGAAATATATATATAAATGGAAATTATTTAAACCCGGTTATACTAGATCCACAAAACCCACAATTTAACATTAATAATACTGGGGGAGGTGCTTATATACTAAAATTAAATAATAATGGTGAGATTGTATGGAACAAAGTTATTCCAAATGATAATACATTGCAGACGGCAATTGTTTCAAAAGTCGCTGTACAATCAGGTGATGATTTAATCTATGGTTTGCGTACTTTGGTGCAGAATCAGACCCAAACAGGGTACATTCCTTTACAAAAACTGTATAAGATTGACGGTGATGATGGGGTTACAATTTGGGAAAAATCATTCTTAAACCAGGAATTAAATGATTTGGCTATAGCACCAAATGGAGAAATAGTAATATCAAGCAATTTTACAAATGTTGATATCGACGTAGATCCATCTACAGGAATACATATGCTTATACCTGGAGAAAATTATGACAATCAATACATTTTATGGCTTTCTTCAGAAGGAGAATTCATACATGTTATCCCATACCTATTCCAATATGAAGGCTTTTTAACACGAAGTATTAATATTGATGAAAATTATAATTGTTTTCTTAATGCTACAATGGAACAGGAAGGACCTTATGATATTGATCCAAGTAATAATGAATTTTTTGTTAATACACCTTATTCATTTGAAAGATCTGTAATTATACGATTTGATGAAAATTATGATTTTGTGACGGGATATACTTTTGGGAATATTGGAGATTTTTACATTTATCAAACAAAATCGAAGCAAGACAAGTTATATTTTGCAGGGACTTATGGATCCAACACTGATATTCAACCTGGACCTGAAGAATATTTTCTTGAACAGGACGATTGGTATGTAGAATATGATGCATATATCTTTGTTTTAACAGATTGCGTTCTGACAGCACCTAATGGAGAAATCGATCAGTATTTTTGCTCCGACAAAAATCCGAAAATATCAGATTTAAAACCAAACACTCAAAATATTAGCTGGTATGAAAACGCTACATCTGTCATACCTTTAGAAGCCTCAACACCAATAATCGACGGCCAAGTTTACTATGCCGCAAGAATAACTAATTGTGGCATCCCTGACAGACTTGCTGTAACAGCATATATAAGTGCAGCCCCGGCAGCACCAATAGCCGCTAACCAACAATTTTGTTCAGTAACAAATCCTACCGTTGCTAATTTATCTGCAACAGGAACCGAAATAAAATGGTACACAGATAATACAAATACTAATTATCTTGAGAGCAATGCACCGTTGACAAATGGACAATATTATGCATCGCAAACTACCCACGGATGTGAGAGCCAGAGAACAGCGATTACAGTTTCATTGATCACAACATCGCCACCTACGGCAGCAGCTTCACAAGCTTTCTGTATCAACAGCAATGCGACTGTATCTAATTTAGCTTCAACCGGAACAGATGTCAAAATCTATGACAGTATAACATCGACAACACCATTAGATAATATAACAGCTTTACAAAATCAAACCTATTACGCTACGCAAACACTTAACGGATGTGAAAGCGATAGAGTTCCTATTGCCGTTACCATAAATACCCCACCTGCACCAACTGCTTTCCCTACACAGATTTTTTGTGCAGGAGACTCTCCCGTTATCAGCAACCTTATCGTAGCGGGTACAAATATAAAATGGTATAATACAGCTACGGAAGGAGATTTATTGTCTGTAAACACAACATTAGCTGATAATACCACATATTATGCTTCACAAACTATTGATGGGTGTGAAAGCCTTACACGTTGCATTGTCAGTGTCACAATTGACAACGCCAATATACCCGCACAGAACTACGAAACTATTTTTTGTGACGCCAACAATGATGGCCGAGAAATAGTAAATCTTAGTGATTATAATTCTTATCTGTCAACTAATACCATAGGATATGATTTTAGTTATTACTACTCTGAGAATGGTGCCGAAAATAAACTAACTATAGACAGAGTTGACACCCCTATAGCTTTACCGATAAGTACCGGCATTACAACCATTTTTGCAAGAATAGAATCTCCCGGAGGATGTTCTAAAATTGTTTCTTTAAAATTAGAGCTTGCTCAACAAACACCTTTTATACTTTCAGAATCTGAATATTACATTTGCCAAGGCAATAATCTTACAATAAGTCCAAATCACGGATTTAGTAATTTTAATTGGTCAAATGGTTCCACAAGAAGTACTTTCACAATAAATCAGCCGGGAAATTATGCCGTAACTGCCGATTACGATCATGGAACAATTAAATGTAAAGCAACGTTTAATTTTACAGTTATTGCTCTACCTGAAACACATATAACCGAAATACTTACTTCCGATTGGACAGATGACGATAATTCTATAACTATAATAGCTTCTTCTGGAAATAACAATGAATTTTCCATCGATGGCATCCATTATCAGTACGATAATCATTTCAACAACCTTACACCGGGAATATATACTGTTCATGCAAGGGATGTTAATGGCTGCGGATATGATACAAGCGAAGTTTTGCTTTTAAATTATCCTAAATTCTTCACACCTAATAATGATGGAGTGAATGACTATTGGAAAATAGATAAATCATTTTTTGAAAATGACTTAACCGTTATAATCTTTGACCGATATGGAAAAGTCATCAAAGCCTTTAAAAACAATGAATCAGGCTGGGATGGTACTCTTGACAACAAACCTTTGCCAGCAACAGACTATTGGTTTGTGGTAAAAAGAGAAGGAAAAGAATATAAAGGTCATTTTTCATTAATCCGATAAACAATATTCATCATACGCATAACCTCATTTTATCATATTATTTTATAATCAATTGATTGTTAAATATCAGGTGAAATTTTCAGTATATTTGCCGGCTCAAACCCCCACTGAATATGAAAAAAATAATTAACCTGAACGGCACGCTGGTAGAACTCAGCAAGGTAAAAAGTATAACCGTAAATGCTGAAGGCTTTACAAACATTAAACTTCAGCCGAACTTTATTAAGATCCAGCTTGAAAGCAAAAAGGAGTACGTTTATAATCCTGAGAAAAGAATCCATGAACTTATCGACGTAGAAAACGAGGTTCTTATTGAATACCCTAACGCCGAATTTGCTTACAACAGCTTCCTTAGCCTCAAAGACGTTTGGGAAGAAGCCGTTAATTCGTAAATTATGACGTATTTGATATGTCATTAAAAATGATATTGAAATTGTTTTTTGCGTAATTTTACGGGAAAATTTATACTAAAATGCCATCAGACTGTATCAGCTTCCAGAGTTCAGGATATTTCACTCCAATCATAAACGATTACCTTAACCAGAAAGATACACTGAAGCCTTTATACAACCGCTTCCCTAATCTTGAGAATTTTAAACTTCAGATAGAAGAAAAGCAGGCAACTTACTCCACTGCATTTCGCGAAACGCTTGTAAACGCTTTAAACAGGCAGTATAAAGAAACCAGCACTTCGGCTTATACCCAACAAAATATAAAACTGCTGGCCGGCAACGATACCTTTACAGTAACTACCGGCCACCAGCTAAATTTATTTACAGGCCCGTTATACTTCCTGTACAAGATTGTTTCGGCAATCAACCTTAGCAGGCAACTGAAAGAAGCTTATCCTGACAAAAACTTCGTTCCGGTTTACTGGATGGCGACCGAAGACCACGATTTTGAAGAGATCAATTACTTTAACTTCAGGGATAAGAAGATAAAATGGACCAGAGAAAGCACCGGCCCGGTTGGAAGACTATCTACGGAAGGGCTTACGGCTGTTCTTGATGTCTTCGAAAAAGAACTGGGGATCGGACAAAATGCAAATTGGCTAAAAGAGCTTTTTGAAAATGCTTACCTGAAACACTCTAACCTTGCTGATGCCACTCGTTATTTAGCTAATGAGCTATTCGCAAGCGAAGGTCTTGTCATAATTGATGGTGACGACAGCGAACTTAAGAGGCTTTTTGCCCCTCACGTTAAAGAAGAGCTACTAAAACAGACTTCACATCAAAAAGTAGCAGAAACAGCCCATCTTCTTAAAAATTATAGCATACAGGTCAACCCTAGGGAAATAAACCTGTTTTACATAGAAGACAACATCAGGGAGCGCATCCTTCTTCAGGACGGCATCTATCACATCAATAATACTGAACTGAAATTCTCTGAAACTGAGATTTTGGCACTGCTGGAATCCAATCCTGAAAAATTCAGTCCGAATGTTATCATGCGTCCGCTATATGAGGAAGTGATATTACCAAACCTATGTTACATAGGCGGGGGTGGCGAGATTGCCTATTGGCTGGAATTGAAATCATATTTTAACTCAGCTAATGTTACTTTCCCGATATTACTTTTGCGCAACTCAGTACTTGTAGCAACTAAAAAACAAGCCGATAAGCTAGATAAATTATATTTGACCTGGGCTGATGTTTTCTCAAAACAACAGCAGCTTATCAATAAGAGGGTTCAGTCGTTCTCTGAGTTTAAACTTGATTTTTCGGCACAGAAAGAATTCCTGAGAGAGCAGTTTGAAAACCTGAATACAATAGCTACTAAAACAGATGCTTCGTTTACAGGAGCCGTAAAAGCACAGGAATTAAAACAACTTAAAGGACTGGACAATCTCGAAAAACGTTTGCTAAAAGCCGAAAAACGCAATCATGCCGAGCAACTGGAACGTATTGCCCAAATACAGAATGAGCTTTTCCCTAACCAGAGCCTGCAGGAGCGTAAAGCCAATTTCTCGGAATTCTATCTTGAATTTGACGGTAAACTTTTAACGGAACTGTTTGACAATCTGAAACCTTTAGAGCATGAGTTTAACATCATCGTGCTATAATTTTTATTAAATTTACTGTAAATCATACACGCCATGAATCTTACAGAAGAAAAAAACAGGATAAAAAATGCCATTGACAAGGTGGAGAATCCTGAAATACTCGACAGGATAAACGCCATATTATCAGGTAATGAAGAGGTTTTACTAACTGACGAACAATTATCTATTGTTATGGAGAGTAAAGCTGAATACCTAAAAAAACCTGAGTCCGCAAAAACATTCGAAGAATTTGATGCTGAAATAAAGAAAAAATATGGGATTTAAAGTAATTATTTCCCTTACTGCACAAAAACAGATTAATCAAAGCATAGATTATTACGAAGAAAAACAATTCAATTTAGGAATCAGATTTTACGCCGATCTAAAAAACAACCTTAGATATCTTTTTGACGATCCTTATCTATTCCCTTTAAAAGACCATAAATACAGAGAACTCAAATTATCTGTTTTTCCATATTTGATTATTTATGAAATTATAGATGATCTTGTTATTATATTGGCAGTTTTCAATACTTCAAAAAATCCCATAAAGAAACCCAAAAAGTTATAGTTATTGGCTAAAAACCACTACTTTTGCAAAAATTTAAAAATTACAATGGCAACAAACAGGACTTTCACAATGATCAAGCCGGATGCAGTAGAAAAAGGGCATATCGGTGGTATTTTAGGAATGATAGCTGATGCAGGTTTCAAAATCGTATCGCTAAAACTTACTCAACTTACTGTAGCTGACGCTCAGGCATTTTACGCTGTTCACAGCGCAAGACCATTTTATGGCGAGCTTGTAGAATTCATGTCAAGAGGTCCTATCGTAGCTGCTATCCTTGAAAAAGAAAACGCAGTTGAGGAATTCAGAACTCTTATCGGAGCTACTAACCCTGCTGACGCTGCAGAAGGTACTATCCGTAAAAAATATGCTACTTCAATTGGTGAGAACGCAGTTCACGGATCTGACAGCGACGAGAACGCTGCTATCGAGAGCACTTTCCACTTTGCTGTAAGAGAGCAGTTCTAATTTAGAACCAAATAGTTTTATATAAAAAATGCCGCTTTACAGCGGCATTTTTGTTATCGTAACACTACATCTTTTACAACTTCGCGTTTCAGTTCTTCGTTTATCATCTTAACAATTTTGGCTTTGCCATAGCTAAGTTCCTCTCTTAATACAGCCGATGTAAGTTCAACATAAAGAGTTGTCCCCTTCAGCATAATGTCGCGGGTATAATTGTTTACACCATTACCCATAAGGTTTTTCCAGGCGTCCCGCACATCTATCTTATCCATTCCGGTCTGAAGCTTATTCTCCTGCATAAACTGTTTTAGCACATCTCCTACCGATTGTTCTTCATTAAATCGTTTTGCCATTATTTTACTGAAAAAGGTTGCGGTTTCTTATAATGGTATTCTATATTGTGCTGGTTTTTTACTACCAGATGTTCTTCGTCAAGCTCTAAAAGCTCTTCTTTCCATTTTGCATACTCTGTGGTATAACTAATATAAGTTTTACCATTTTCATTTACTATCGCAATTTTCTCAGACAAATCGTTTACACGATATGTACCGTCAAATTGCGGCATTACTTTTTTACGAAAACCTTCCTTACCCTTCAGTTCAAAATAATCAATCGTAGGATTCACTTTGTATTCTTTAGCTTCTCCGTCTGCCATAATAGCCTCTTCAATTTCCCAGTATCCGTTTAGCTTAGCTAAATCAGCATCAGAAACGGTATGACCACACGATAATGCTATAAAAGACACAAATAAGAACACAATAGACTTTTTCATAAGTAGTAATGATTATTTGAAGCAAATTTAGGCAATAAACATGGTCTATTTTTATAATATCATGCGAAAGTATTTATTACATTTAAACTCCAATTATAACATCATGAAAAACATTTTATTACTAATATCAGGACTTTTACTTTTTACATCATGTAGTTCGTCTGATGACAGCCCTACACCGGAAAATCCGGACAATGAGACAATGTACTTCCCTCCCAACGATGCTACCGCATGGGAAACAAAAACACCTGCATCCCTCAATTGGAACGAAGCCGCCATACAACCACTTTTAGATTATCTTCAGATAAAACATTCACGCTCGTTTATTATCCTTGTAAACGGACGTATTGTTATGGAAGAGTATTTTAACGGGCACACTGCAACTACTCCCTGGTATTGGGCAAGCGCCGGAAAAACGCTTACCTCTACTTTAACCGGCATAGCACAGGAAGAAGGTTTATTAAACATCAACAACAAAGTATCTGATTATATAGGAACAGGATGGACAAGTGCACCTTTGGATAAGGAAAACCTTATTACCTGCAAACACCTTCTCACTATGACTTCAGGACTGAACGACGAAGGCGGTGACAGCGTTGCCCCTGAAGATTTGCAGTATCTTGCCGATGGAGGATCACGATGGGCTTACGACAATGTATATGTAAAATTACAGGATGTAATAGCTGCGGCTAGCGGACAAACCTGGAGTGACTATTTTAATAACAGGTTAAGGGATAAGATTGGAATGTCCGGATCATGGATCAATAGTGGTGAAGACCTGAGCGTATATTGGAGCACAACACGAAGCATGGCTCGCTTTGGGCTTTTAGCTTTAAATAATGGCAACTGGAACGGCACTCAGATAATAAACTCACAATATCTTAATGCTGCAACAACTACTTCACAGCAAATTAATAAATCATACGGTTACCTATGGTGGATAAATGGTGAGGAAAGTTACCATTTACCTCAATCGCAATTGCAATTCAATGGATCACTGGTACCTAATGGCGCTAACGATATGTATATGGCACTCGGGAAAAATGACCAGAAGATATATGTAATACCCTCCAGAAAAATGGTTGTGATCCGAATGGGCGATGCCGCCGATGAAGAAAACTGGGCGCTATCGGGTTTTGACAACGAACTATGGGGAAAAATAAATGCGGTGATCAATTGATCACCGCATTTATTTTTATCATAACCTGTAACTAAATACTAGTCCCAATCTTCCGACTTTTGTATTAAAACTACCATCTACGTCCTCCATATAATCTCTGTTTGTAATGTATTTTACAGCGACACTATAATTCTTATTAAAAGTATATCCTACTCCAAAATTAAGAGCAAAACTGGTCGCCAAATTGTATTTACCATTATCTCCCCTATATGGTATTCCATCATTAAGCGGATATAACGTAGTATACCATTCTAATTCACCTCCTATTGGTTGATAAACCCCAAAACCACATTCCATAAAAATATTACTTCTGTTGGATAAGATATGTTTATAACGCGGTCCAAATGAGAAGTTAAAAGCATACCCACTCATTTTAAAAGTACTTTCCAAAACATTATACCCCTGATCTTTGGAATCAACCAATTCATAATTTAATGGCTCAAATTCACCTCTCGCGTATAGCTCCCATGATTCATTAGGGAAAATATAAGCTGCTTCTGCTCCTGCAGAAAAAGTCAGCGAAGACTCGTCTGCAACTGCCGGGGTATAATACGAAATACCCATATTAGCATAATGCACTCCGGCAAAGAAACTATAGGCAAATTCTTTTCTGCTATTAAGGCTAAATATTTCAGACTTAGATCCGGAACATTCATTATATTTCTTTACAACACCAACAATTGCATCTTTATCATAGGTTATAGCAATAAAATCAGAAACTTGCTGCCCCTCACACTTTACCAAATTGTACAATTGTCTTCTGTATGTTGGAGAATCAACAGTTTTACCTTCCGGAAGTAAATATTTTCTATTAATAAGCTGCTCTACAGCACCTTGCTTAATAGAAGTATTACTTAAGAAAAAAAACGTATTATAATCTTTAGTATAAGAGTAAAGCGATGCTTTTCCCTTAACCAGAACATTTAGAAACAGTGACTGTGATGACAACTGAGGATCTTTACTGTAAGTTTTATCACCCAACATATCGGTTTCAACAATATGCTTCTCAAACTTTTGCTTTCCCTCATCAATGCCGTATTCTACAACATCTTTCGGTAGCGGCGAAAATTCTCCACTTCCTGACTTTTTAAATTTTAATTTTTCTGTTTTGAAAAAATCATAAAATTCAAAAAAGCCATTAACTTTTTCTCCGGATTCAGTTATGTAATATCCTTTATAGTCATCCTGGGCAAACGCGCACAGAGTAAAAAAGAACGAAAACAGTAAGCTAATTTTTCTCATAAAAAAACAAATAGGACTTAGGTTGGTTAACAAACTTCAAATATAGTATTATTCCTAACAAAAAAAGTAACGCATTGCGTTACTTTTTTTGTATTATGTATAGTGATTTTATTTAAAGAACGAATCTACAAATTCATATTTATTAAATACCTGAAGATCTTCGATACCCTCTCCAACACCAATATATTTTACAGGAATCTGGAACTGATCTGAAATTCCTATTACTACTCCCCCTTTAGCAGTACCATCAAGTTTAGTCACAGCCAGGCAACTTACCTCTGTAGCTGCTGTAAACTGTTTTGCCTGCTCAAAAGCATTCTGTCCTGTAGAGCCATCCAAAACAAGCAATACATCGTGTGGAGCATCTTCCACAACCTTTTGCATAACTCTTTTTACTTTCGTAAGCTCATTCATCAAATTCACTTTGTTATGAAGACGTCCGGCAGTATCAATAATAACCACATCGGCATCCTGGCTTACAGCACTTTGTAAAGTATCAAAAGCAACCGACGCAGGATCGCTACCCATTTGCTGTCTGACAATAGGCACACCTACCCTGTCAGCCCAAACCTGTAACTGATCGATGGCTGCAGCTCTAAAAGTGTCAGCAGCACCTAATACAACTTTATATCCTGCTTTCTTAAACTGATATGCTAGTTTACCTATAGTTGTAGTTTTTCCAACACCATTAACTCCAACCACCATAATAACATAAGGTTTTTTATTGGCAGGAATTTCAAATTCAGAAGCCTCACCACTATTGGTTTCGCTCAATAATGAAGCAATCTCTTCTCTTAATATCTTATTAAGTTCATCAGTCCCCAGATACTTATCCCTGGCAACACGTTCTTCAATTCGCTCAATAATCTTAAGTGTTGTATTAACACCAACATCAGAAGAAACAAGCACCTCTTCAAGATTATCAAGCACCTCATCATCTACTTTTGCTTTACCGGCAACAGCTTTAGATAATTTTGAAAAGAAAGAAGTTTTGGTTTGTTCAAGTCCTTTATCTAATGTTTCTTTCTTTTCAGAAGAAAATATTTTTTTAAAGAAGTTCATATAAGCAGTTGTAGTTTTTTGTTTTTCCGTGGTAAATATAGAAAATAAAAAAGCTACTTTCTTAGATGAAAGTAGCTTTTCTATATATTGTGTACGATATTATTTCTTCTTAAGAAATGCATCTACTTCTTCAGGAGCCATAACGCTCTCAACGAAAGTATAAGCTCCTGTTTTTGGAGATTTTACCATCTTGATAGCTTTAGTTAACCTCTTAGAAGCTGTTTGTAAAGTTGCTACGGTTTTCTTTGCCATGACTTATAAATTATTTAATTTCTTTATGTACAGTCACACGTTTAAGGATAGGATTGAATTTTTTAATCTCTAACCTGTCTGGTGTATTCTTTTTGTTCTTAGTAGTAATGTACCTAGAAGTTCCAGCAACGCCAGAAGCTTTGTGCTCAGTACACTCTAAAATCACCTGGATTCTATTACCTTTCTTTGCCATCTTGCTATATATTTATTAGGTAAGGATTATTTAATAAACCCGTTAGCTTTAGCTTCTTTCAAAACTGCAGCAATACCATTTTTGTTAATTGTCTTGATAGTAGAAGCGGCTACTCTAAGTGTGATCCACTTATCTTCCTCAGGAAGATAGAAACGTTTCTTCACTAAGTTTACACTAAACTTCCTTTTAGTTTTGTTCATTGCGTGGGAAACATTGTTTCCAACCATCGCTTTTTTACCGGTAAGGGCACAAACTCTTGACATTATTTCTCGCTTTTATATCGTTATTCAAATTCAGGGTGCAAAGAAAAGAAAAATAAAATGATTACACAAACATAATCAATTAGTTTTTTAAAATTTCATGATAAATCTTTTCCAAAGCTTTGTTTGACGCCCTTTCAATCACCTTTTCACGAGGTTGTCCAAGGTCTAATCTCTCACTATAAACACCTTTAGGAGTCGCAATTCCTATAAAAACAGTCCCTACTTCTACCGCAGAATCACCTTTTAGCGGACCTGCATTACCTGTAGTAGATACCGCATAATCCGAACCAAAAAGCTGTTTAGCTTTTAAAGCCATATTCTCGGCTACCTGTGAACTAACAACACTAAACACATCTATAAGCTGTTGTTCAACCTTTAATATATTTACCTTTGCTTCAGTCGCATAGGTTACTGCGCTTCCCTTAAAATAAGCTGATGAACCGGCTACCGAAGTTATCATTTGCGCTATTTTACCTCCGGTACAACTCTCGGCAACAGCCAGTGTTTTACCTTTATCTTTTAGCAATTTTCCTAAAACCACCTCAATGGTTTCCCCTTCATCAAAACCTACAATAATATCACCAATCAGGACTTTCAACTTCTCAGCTTCGGCATCAATAGCATTTTGCAAAAGAGCTTCATCCGTTCCCCTGGCACTCATGCGCAGCCTTACCCTTCCCGGATTAGGCAGATAAGCCAGTTTTATAAACTCAGGAAGATTATTCTCCCATTCCTCTATACGTTCTGCAACAAGGCTTTCACCCTGCCCATGTGTAATTATTGTTTTATGAATAATATACGGTCGCTCATACTTTTCAATTAAAGCAGGTATAACAGCATTATCTATAATATATTTCATTTCATAAGGAACACCCGGCAGCGATATAAAAACAGTATCTGCACGCTCCATCCACATTCCGGGAGCAGTCCCTACTTCATTATACAATATCCTGGCATGCGAAGGAACCAACGCCTGATCCTTGTTCATTTGAGAAGCAGGCCGTTTCATGGCCTTTTCAATAAGCGCAACAACATGAGCTTCCAATTCCTCATTACGAATAAGATGATCATCAAAGTACTCACAAAAAGATTCTTTGGTAACATCATCCTTAGTCGGGCCAAGACCTCCGGTAACAATTACAACATCTACCCTGTTCTGGAAATATGCCAGTGTTTCAAGAATATGTGTCCTCTCATCGCTTATAGATCTTGTTTCTAAAACTGCAATACCAATTTTATCAAGCGCTTTGGCTATATACGCCGAATTAGTATCCACTATCTGGCCTATCAGTATTTCATCACCTATAGTAACAACTGCTGCTTTCATTAGTAAATGGCGTAATCTTTTTTAAGTTCTTTTACCGTTTTGCTTATATAATCTTTAAGGCTCTTTACAGTATCCTTAATTTCTTTTCTTTTACCGCGCGAACGACTCCAACTCTCTATTACCAAAACATCCTCGTAAGCCAGATCCATCCCTAAAAGATCCAGCGTAGGCTTAATCTTATGAGCCGCATGATACACCTTGTTGTAATCTTTTTCCTCAAGTCCTTCCCTTACATTTACAACCTCTACAGGCACTTCTTCAAGAAAAAGCGTTACTATTTGCTTTGCAAACTCCACATCGTTATCTGAGATTGCGTATACTTTTGATAAATTATAATATAGCGCCATTATTTTACCTGTATCCTGAATAATTTTCTTCCTTCTATAAAACCTTCCAGCACGTCATCCTGACTAACTTTAGCAACACCTTCAGGCGTTCCTGTAAAAATAACATCACCGGTCCTTAATGTAAAATACTGCGAAACATAAGCTATTATCTCATCTATTTTCCACAACATATGCTGTGTATTACCACTCTGAACAACATTACCATTATTAGTAAGTTCAAAATTAATATTATCCAGTGCAGCAAACTCAGTTTTTGAAACAAACTCTCCAATTACCGCCGATCCGTCAAAAGCCTTAGCCTTTTCCCACGGCAGCCCTTTTTCTTTAAGTTTAGCCTGCAGGTCACGAGCAGTAAAATCTATACCCAAACCTATTTCGTCATAATATTTATGTGCAAATTTTGCATCTATATATTTACCTACCTTATTTATTTTCACCAGTACCTCAACCTCATGATGCACATCATTGGTAAACTCAGGAATTACAAACGGAAACTGCTTTTGCACCACCGCTGTATCAGGTTTTAAGAAAATAACAGGTTCATCAGGCCTTTCATTTTGCAGCTCCTCTATGTGTTTCACATAATTCCTGCCTATGCAAATTATCTTCATCGTTATTCCGGGAAAATTATTAAGCCAATTTATTATTTAATTTTCTGAGTTTTATTGCTGTTAACACCTTTTTGGTATATAGCGGAAAATCAGCATTCTGAATCCATCCAAAATAGCCCGGCTCCTGCTCAAGCACTTTTTCTACCTTAGCCCCTTTATGCTTACCAAAAGTAAATATCTCTTCACCATCAGCATCCAGAACAATAAAACCTGCAAAGTCAACCACTTTTTTACGAGTAGTATATTCAGAAAGTGCCCTCATATCATTCTCCAGATCATCATAACGCTCCAATTGCGATTTTAATATTTCATAGGTAGCATTGGTATCTGCTTCTGCCGTATGAGCATTGTCAAGTGTTTTGCCACAATAGAATTTATAAGCAGCACTAAGCGTACGCTCTTCTTTTTTATGAAAAATCGTCTGAACATCTACCGACACTCTGTTTTTCATGTCAAAGTCCACACCGGCACGAAGCAGTTCTTCCGCCAACAATGGAATATCAAACCTGTCAGAATTATATCCTCCAAGGTCTGAATCTTTCATCATATTGTGTATTGTATTTGCCAGTTCCTTAAATGTAGGCTCATTAGCTACCTTATCATCGGTTATCCCGTGAAAAGCAGTTGTTGCAGGCGGTATTGGTCTTTCAGGATTAACAAGCCATGTACGGCTTTCTTTATTACCATTAGGATATACCTTCAACACAGAAATCTCAACAATACGGTCTTTAGTAATATCCGTACCGGTAGTTTCTAAATCAAAAAAACATATAGGCTTATGCAGCTTTAGTTCCATAAATAAAATTTGTCTTGAAGAACAAAGATAAGAGTAGATGCCTTACTACCGAAATTTTTAGCAATAAATAGACCGCAAATAATCCTTAATTAATTGCAATCCCATCTAAAGTCTGACGTTTCGTAGTTTTGTTTTTTATAGTCAAAATGCCACCACTCATTGTTATAAGGCGTAAAACCTGCCTTTTTCATAATAGTACGCAACAACTTCCTGTTATGCCTTGCCTCCTTACTTAAGCCGTCAGCATCATAATGAGACAGCTCTGTAAAATCATCAAATGGCGTTCCCATATCCAGCAGATTACCACTTTCATCAGCAAGAGAAAGATCAATAGCACGCCCACGGTTGTGATTCGATCCTTTTCCCGGTGGAGCAACATAACGCGGATCGTTTACAATATCATACATTACTTTTTGATAGCCATACGGACGATAACAGTCGTATATAACCAAAGTATACCCTTTATCTTTTGCCCTCTGATTTGCCTCCTCTAAAGCCTCAGCCACTTCAGGGCGTAAAAAACAACGCGCACACGGATAAATCTTCTTATGCATAAAGTTAGCCGTATCTGCATACGCCATACGATTCTGAATCCCCTGAGTTTCAAAATTCACCTCAGCCCACTCTTTTACCGTATCCTGAACAATTGCTTTTTCGCTTTCGCGGAAAGAGATATTTTTCTGTGAAAGCATCACAGAACAAAACACTACAGGCAGGGATAAGAAGTAAAAGATTTTCATCTATATTTAAAGTATGGTTATTACAAATATAATGAAGTTCAAAATGCCGGATACAAAGAATCTTATTTTCATAAACTGAAAATTTTTCTTACATTTATCATAACTAAAAAATTAATTGCTTATGAAAAAGTTATTACTCACATCCCTGCTTGCTACAGGAACGCTTAGCCTTTCGGCCCAAACAGTCAGTATACCTGACCCAATTTTTGAACAATTGCTTATCGATAAGGAAATTGATTCTGACAACATAGTTAATGGACAAATTCTAATAACTGATGCCTTGGCTGTAACAAGTCTTTCTATTACTTATGAAAACCTTAATGATTTAGACTACATTACCGATCTAACAGGTATCGAGGCTTTTACAAATCTTGAAAACCTTGACATAGACTACACTATGATTGAAAACCTCAATATTAGCACGTTGGTGAATTTAAAACATCTGGATTGCGGTGCTTATAATATGCTTATGACTATAGACGTTTCTCATAACACCCTCCTGGAGTCCCTTTATTTTTCGAATGGCCCCGGTGATGTAGGTCCCATGAACAGTATACAGGACATAGATCTTAGCCAAAATCCTAATATTAGTGATTTACGCGCTAGTGGAGGGGTACATTACATAAATCTCAAGAACGGAAACAACAATCCTAATATGAAAATCATAATAAACGAATTTGAAAACATTTGGGGAGGACCGGAACCCAGCAATCATGTTTGCATTGAAGTTGACAACCCTGAAGCTGCTCAAAATAATGCTTTTCCTTACTCTGACTGGGACATTACACATTTATACACTACCTATTCATTTACAGCAGATTGTTCATTAGGCACCAAGAGTTTCCCTAAAAGCAATGCTTTAGTTTATCCTAATCCAGCTTCAGACGTTTTGCATTTTCAAACTACTGACGGCACAACAATAGATAGAGCAACAATATACGATCTTTCAGGAAGGCTTATGAAAGAATACAATAACATCAATTCTTCAATTTCAATTTCAGATCTTCAAACCGGTACGTATATCATAAAGCTGGTATCAGGTAAAGAAACATTCACACAAAAGATTATTAAGAAGTAAAACACCTATATACACAAGAAAACAGCCTCGCAATGCGAGGCCGTTTCAAATTAAATCCTAATCTTCTCTGCTTCCGTCATCAGCCATACGTACCAGTTTAGGGGTAAATTTAGCAACAACATCAACAAGGTCGGTTTGTGAAGCCATAACAGCCTCGATATCCTTATAAGCCATTGGGGCTTCATCCCTTCCGGCACCAATAAGTGATACGCCGTGATCTTTCAGCATCTGCCTCATATCGGCTTTGGTGATATTCTTTATCGCCTGTGTACGGCTCATCTGCCTTCCGGCACCGTGTGACGCCGAGTTAATCGCCTCAGTCTCTCCTTTACCCCTCACAAGGAATCCAGGAGCCGTCATACTCCCCGGAATAATACCCATAACACCTTTACCAGCCGGTGTAGCGCCTTTTCTATGCACTATCACTTCTTCTCCGTTCAGGATTTCTTTCCAGGCAAAATTATGATGGTTCTCAACTTTAGCTAAAACCTCAGCACCCAGAGCCTTTTTCATCTTATCATGAATCACCTGATGGCACGCCGAAGCATAATCACCTGCAAGGTTCATTGCAATCCAGTATTCCTGTCCTGCCTGAGAGTTAAGATCCAAATAAGCAAGGTTAGCAGCCTCTTTAGGAAGTTTGGTTATATCTTTTGCCAGTTTTGTATAATGCCCTGCTATGGTAGCTCCAAATCCTCTTGAACCTGAATGCGTAAGCAATGCCACATAACGGCCTTTATCAATCCCCAGCACCTCATCCCTTTTATCGAACTCAATAATACCGAATTCCACAAAGTGGTTACCACCACCTGATGTTCCTAATTGCGACCAGGCTTTATCATGAAGTTTCTTAATGAAAGGCGCTATATTGAATTCGTTTCTATCCAGCACCTCATGACCTGCTTTATACTGCCCATGATATCCGTGACCAGCGCCAAATTTGGTATGTGCAACAAGTTCCCTTTTATACTTGGCTTCATTTAAAAGAAAATGTTCTTCAGGGATATCATAAACCGACAACGCCATTCTACAACCAATATCCACTCCTACACCATAAGGTATAATCGCATTTTTTGTTGCAAGAACACCTCCTATCGGTAGTCCGTAACCCTGATGCGCATCCGGCATTAAAGCTCCGGCAACAGTTACAGGAAGTCGCATAGCAACATCCATCTGATCCTTAGCGCCCTGCTCAATATGAGACTCCCCATAAACAGTGTAAACTTCAGCAGTTTCCTTTAAAGGAATTGTTTCAACTACAGGCGCATTAGCCTCTTCTATCATGGCAGAAGCCAATGGCTCCAGCACCTCATCATCAAGGAAATTTTCAGGATAGTCTTTTACTTTTTTAAAAAGCGCCAGCACCTCTTCCTTCGGCTGATCATTGTATTTTGAATTAGCAAGCTTCAACGCTTGTCCTAATACTTCTGTTTGTTTATAACCAATATTCAATAAATCGGTTCCGTTCACTATAGTTTCCATAATCAGTATGGTTTGAAATTTAAAATTAGTTTGTTTTATCGTAATCTTTTGTAATTAAAAATTTAAAAGAGGCAATAACTGCCGGGTGTAAAAAGTTCTTTTAGGTCGAAGTAACACCCTGGCAACGGCACTCTTTTTTTATTAAGAGCTATAACTAACAAGTGATTTTTACTTCGGGATTCGAACCCGATTTTGCCAACCAAACGGAGTAACACTTATTAACGGCATCTCAATATTTTTATATTTTCAGGAGCAAAAGTGGTGCAGGTATTTTTTTATCGGGGCCCGTCATTGCCGGAGTCGAACCGGATAGCCTTGCCGCAATAAACGACTGCGCTATTCCTCCCCTGAGTTGAGACGAAGTATTCCGCACCTACGGCATCCTGTATATTTTATAAACTCCCGCCGCAGCTTGCTAACGGGAGAACTTCCATAACGTAAGGCTACAATTTTAAGACAGTAAGAAAGATGTTTGCTCTACCAACTGAGCTACACCGGCTAAACCCTACCCAGTGGTGGGAATCGAACCCACGACCCAACGAAGTAACTCTCTTATACGACACTTACTTTCTCTTTTGCACTCTCCCGTAACATCCAGCGGTTACGGGAGATTTCTGCAATAACTCAGACAGGGTAATAATTCGAAAAGGCCTTACTAACGTGTGTTACCAATTACACCATGCTTCTTTCGAAACAGCCGGACTCGAACCGGCGACTACGCTACCTGAAACGAAGAACTCCTTATCTACGACACCTATCCTTGCTTTTTAATATTTTTAATAAGCTCCCGCATCCGCATGTTTACGGGAGCACTACACCCATTGTTTAAAAATACAGGGCAAAAAACGAAAAGGGACAGATCCTGCTCTAACCAACTGAGCTACATACCCAATCTGTAAACAGCGTTGGATATGGCGGGACTCGAACCCGCGACCCGGGCATTAAAAGTGCGAAGTAACCCTTCTCTACGGCACCTGTTATATTTATTTCAAAGAAAGTGAGTCTATTAAAGGCGCTATATATCCGTAGCCGTTACCATTCAGGACCCTCAATCTTTTCAGACGGCAGGATTCGAACCTGCAAGCAGATTATAGCATTCTCTATCGTCGGATACTGCACCCCCTTCAATAGCACTCACATCATCATAATCGTAAACCTTTGCTAACAGGCAATAATTATAATGTATACTTACAACATTATACTGTTTATCTTAGTCAATGCATTGCCTGCATCTTCCATAGAAAAAAGCACATCAAATATCTTGTCGCTCCAGCCCGCTATAAGGTATACATCATTTCGGCGTACATCAAGCGGTTGAGCACCATGTCCCGCAAGGTCAAACAAATACAATTTAGCATTTGGCGCTATGGTTTTATAACGGTTCCATGAGTTTTCAAAAGAGTTAAACACTCCTTTGGTATCATACATCTGCACATCGGTAAACAACATTACCTTATCCGCTTTATGCCTTCTCTGTATTAAGTCCTCTATCACAAGGTAGCCATTGGTAGCATAACCTACCTCGCCTTCCCTACGGTAGAATTCCATAACATTGGCAAGCACATTTCGTTGCGGCATATTGATTATTTTCCATCGGTCACCAAACATACCGGTCGTTACATTTTTACATTGTGACTGCATAAGCATGGCAAGCATAAGACCTATATCATACAACTGCACTTTGCTTTTAGCCGATACCGGTTGCTGCATCGAACCCGAAACGTCTGCTGCGATTACTACCGAAGTAGTGTAACCGAAACCTTTTATGTTTTTGGCACTATGCATCACGGCATCCTCAAGCGCATTTAATACTGCCGAAGTGTAACCGGATTTAATATCTTTTATCTCCCTGTATGCCGAAAGGAATCGGAAAGGCAATTGTTTTGAAGTCATAACCGCTTTTTCATTGGCTATGTACTCACATACCATTCGTATATGCTTTGCCGAAACTTCAGCTTCAATAATATTCCTTAAGTTCCTCATCAACGCCATGTAGCCTACCTTCCTGCTCTCTATCAACTCACCCCATTTGGCGGCTACAGCTCTTTTTTTCTCTTGTGCATTGGTAAATTTTGTTTTACCTAATTCAGACAATTCTGTTTCCCATGTATAGGGTGTTGCCAATGTATCGGCAGCAATTTTATTGAATATCTCCTGCTGAGATTCATCTTTTGCTTTTGGGTGAACCAAAAACAAGGCGTCCCTTAATTTTACATCTGTCGCACGGTTATATTTGGCAAACTGGTACTCATCAAACTTATTGAAGGATATCACAAGACCTTTCTGCACCTGTTTAGACAATCTGTTAAGTTTTTTAGTTTCAGTACGTTTGTTTGCAATCTGATAGTATGAAAGCAATTCGGTTATCTCATCGGCACGCTGAATAACATTGCTAACAGTCCTGCTCACAATATCAGTACCTGATGTTTGTTTTGCTAATTCTACCAAAAGCACCATCGGCACAGATCGCAAATACATTTCTGTCCTTGCATACACTGCAAGTCTGGCAATAAATTCAGTATCACATTTGGCCATAAGATTTTTAATTCTTTCAAGCCTTTCATTACCCGACTCGTAAAATGAATCATTCAATCCAGTGGTAACCACAGCAGAATATAATTCAAGTTCCGGTGTCATCTTGTACGCTTTAGCACCTTCATGATTTACTGTTACGTTTTTTTGCCTGTTTAAAAAATTGAATTTCATAATACGAATCTTTTTAGGTTATTATCTTATTGTTTGTGAGGAGAGTAATTGTTGTCTCATCCTGACATTGCAAAGATGCGCGTGCATGTGCGCAGTGAAATTGCGCAGTAATAAAAATTTTGAAAATATTTTTAAACAACACTGTAAATCAAAAACTTAACTTCAAAAATAATTTCAAAACAAATCGATAAAACTTTTACTACGCAGATACATTGCGCAGTAAAACCAATTTTACTTATTTTTGAAAAGCATTTTTTGCTAAAAATCGTCAAAATCAACAAAATGGCTACAAACAAGCTTGCGCTGCTGCGCTATAAAACCATAGACGAATGCCTGAAAAACCGTTTCAGGAAATGGACACTGGATGACATCATAGAAAAGGTATCCGATGCCTTATATGAATATGAAGGAATAACCAGCGGCGTTAGCAAGCGCACCATTCAGGCCGACATTCAGGTGATGCGTAGTGACAGCCTTGGCTATAACGCTCCTATTGTAGTCACCGATAAAAAATTCTACAGCTACGAAGATCCTGCATATAGCATTACAAAGTCTCCCATAAATGATGCCGATATGGAGAAAATGAAAGAAGTGGTAAGCGTACTGAAGCAGCTTAACGGTTTCAACTACTTTGACGAGATGAGTGAGCTTATTGCCAAACTGGAAAATAACGTAAACAAATCAGCGAAGAAGACTGCCAACTACATACAGTTTGACGACAATAAAAAGCTTAGGGGTATTGAACATATCAATCCTTTATACCAGGCAATTTTAAACAAGACGGCTTTATTTTTAGAATACCAGTCTTTTAAAGCCTTAAAGCCTTCAAAAGAAATTTATTACCCCTACCTCCTTAAAGAGCATCGTAATCGTTGGTTTGTTGTTGCCATGAAAAAGAAGAACCCTTATCTCATGACATTAGCACTGGACAGGATTATCGAGTTTCAACCATTAATAAAAGAGCCTTATGTTGAATATACAGGAGTAAATTTTGAACGTTATTTTGACGATCTGATAGGCGTTACGAAATCACACAGAGACCGAGCGCACAGGGTGATATTACAATTCGACAAAATGAATGCTCCTTATGTTATAACAAAACCGCTTCACCATTCGCAGCAGGTACTGAGCGACAATCAGGATGGTATTATCATCCGTATTGATGTAATATTGAACTTTGAACTTGAAAAAGAGATATTGGGCTTTGGCGAATGTGTAAAAGTATTGGCTCCTAGAAACCTTCAGGCAAGAATAAAAAGAAGAATTGAAGGTGCAGCAAAGCATTATAAGGAAGAAAGCAAAAAAGAAGACAAATAAAAAACGCCTCCGATCGGAGGCGTTTCAGTATATAAAAAATTTATTTCTTAGTAATCCCTGTTCACATCAAATGCTTCAAGGTATTCAGCAACACGCTTAACGAATGATCCTCCAAGAGCACCATCTACCACACGGTGGTCGTAGCTATGTGAAAGGAACATTTTCTGACGTATACCGATAAAGTCACCATCCGGAGTTTCGATAACCGCAGGTACTTTACGGATAGCTCCAAGAGCAAGGATACCTACCTGTGGCTGGTTAATGATCGGCGTACCGAACACACTACCAAATGTACCTACGTTAGTTACAGTATATGTACCACCCTGAGTATCGTCCGGCTTAAGTTTACCTGCTTTAGCGCGGTTACCAAGATCGTTTACAGCCTTAGCCATACCTACAAGGTTAAGCTGGTCTGCATTTTTAATTACCGGAACAATCAGGTTACCGTTTGGTAAAGCTGCTGCCATACCAAGATTGATATTTTTCTTTTTGATGATGAATTCACCATCAACAGAGATATTCATCCCAGGGAAGTCTTTAAGCGCTTTAGCTACAGCTTCCATGAATATTGGAGTAAAAGTAAGCTTTTCGCCCTCTCTCTTCTCAAATGCATTTTTAACCTTATCTCTCCATTTTACAATGTTCGTTACATCAACTTCGATGAACGATTGTACGTGAGCCGATGTTTGTACCGACTGTACCATGTAACCTGAAATAAGCTTACGCATACGGTCCATTTCTACAATCTCGTCACCACCATTAACCGATACCGGAGCAGCTTTGGCAGCTACTGGTTGTTGGTTGTTGGTTGCCGGTTGCTGGATTGTCTGTGGCGCTGCAGGAGCCGCAACTGACGCAGGCTGGCTTCCGCGATTTTTAACGTAATCCAGTATATCATTTTTAGTAACCCTGCCTTCTTTACCTGAGCCGTTTATAGCCTCAAGCTCAGCAAGAGAAATACCTTCTTCTTTTGCAATGTTTTTTACCAACGGTGAGTAGAACTTATCAGAACCTGAAAAATCCACCGGAGCAGCAACTGCATTAGCCGCAGCTTCAACCGATTTTTCAATAACCTGAACATTAGCAACTGTAGTTTCCTCTTTAGGAGCATCTACAACTACCCCACCTTCAGTTTCAATATAGGCAATCGTCTGGCCTACCTGAACCACGTCGTTTACGTTAAAAAGTATTTCAGTAAGTGTTCCTGACACTTCAGACGGCACTTCTGAGTCAACTTTATCTGTTGCGATTTCAAGAACAGCTTCATCAGCCGCGATGTGGTCGCCAACATTTTTTAACCAGTTTGTTATAGTTGCCTCAGCAACGCTCTCACCCATTTTGGGTAATTTTAGTTCAAATTTTGCCATATCGATAACCTAAAGGTAAAATTACTATTTCAGTTTGCGAATTTAATAAAAAAAACAAGCCATTGCTTTTTTTAAAATAATTATTCACTTACTATATATTTTTTTCTTTTTATCACAAATTCTCTAACAAAATCACTTCTCCTCTGTCATTACTGCTATTACTACCAATAATAAATGAAGATTCCGCAGGTTTTATCTTGAAAGTATAACCATCATTTTTATGCTGCTGCATAAAAGCTATCGCATCTTTAAAGCTAACAGTCGCATTATCGAACACAATCTCTGCTTTTTTGCTTTTGAGCAGTGCTCCTTGTAACGATTCTACCCTGTCCACTTTTTTACCAAGTTTCTGTTCTAAAGACAAACGAAGCTTTTCGTTATTCGAAATTAAAACATAATATTCAGGTATCCTTGCAGGAGCCGTTTTATTCTTCTTAACCACAGCAAAAAAGAAAGCACCAACACGCATCATCACATCAAACATGGGCGAACGCCTGAAATGTTTTTTATAAAAAAACTGCATCGCTTCACGAAAACGTTTCATGTAAGTACCATCTTTTACCGTACTCTCCCCTTTATAATGAATTACCGAAGTTTCAGCAAAATAGTAATTACGAAGCTGTTTCTTAAGCACAGTATACGATAAATCGATATCGTCGCTATACATAAAACAATCCTCATCAAACCCCCCTACTTCAAGATAGAGTTCACGTTTCATAATCATAAACGCACCAACAAGAATATCTACTTTCCCACTCTGGTTTTCGTTTAGATGCTGCGCATAATAGCGGTTGAATATTTCTTTTTTAGGAAGCAGCTTATAAAAACCACCTATTTTAGTAAAGGCCACCCAGGGGGTAGGAACCCCTCGTTTACTCTCCGGCAGAAAAGTACCGGTACCATCTACCAGTTTTACACCACAGATACCAAAATCTTTTTGCGCCCTGATAAACTCCAGCGCTTTTATAAAAGTATCTTCAGCAACTACGGTATCAGGATTAAGAATACACACATATTCTCCTTTAGCAGCCGCAACACCTATGTTATTTCCCTTAGGAAATCCGGCATTGTCTTTATTTTCGATAAGCGTTACCCCGGGAAAACGCGACTTCATCATAGCGCAGCTATCGTCGGCAGAATTATTATCCACTACAATTATTTCCGCATCAACATCCCTAATAGCCTGCCGAACACTCAGCACGCATTGTTCCAGAAAATAGTGGACATTATAATTAAGTATGACTACGGAAAGCTGCATTTGGCAAAGATAACAGAATTTAAGAATTTTAAAAGACCTCACCCCCAACCCCCCTCTCCAAAAGAGAGGGGGGCTAAAAACAAAAGCGCCCCTTGAGTGGGCGCTTTTATCAACTAACTAACCAAATCCAATCATTATTTATGAAATCTCTATCGATCTTTTTGCCTGCGGCAGGGCTTCTTCTTTTTTGGGCAGACTAACCTGTAGTATACCATCCGTATAAGAAGCATTTATTTCTTCGGCTTTTACATTTTCAGGCAGTTTGAATGACCTTTTAAATGAAGCGGTACGAAATTCTCTCCTTGTAAATTTTCCTTCTTCTTTTTCAATTGATTCCGCTTTAGCTCCAGAAGAAATCGTCAGCATATCGTTATCAATCTCAATATTGAAGTTTTCTTTTTTAAAGCCCGGAGCAACCAGTTCAAGATTAAAAGCTTTCTCGCTCTCTTTTACATTTACAGGAGGAACCAATGCATGAGCTACCTGAGTACCACCTAAAATATCTCTAAAAAATTGATCCATTACAGGAAATCCGTGAGCACCGTTACGTTTTACTATATTCATAATATTATTTTTAAAATGTTTTATATCAAATATTTGCTTAGTAATAGTCAACTTTTATTCCAATGTTATTTTTACAGACAAAATGTCGCTTTACATGACTTTTTGTCTTAACAACTCATTTAAAGTGAATAAAATCTATATTTACACTACCAAAACCAACCAATAAATGGACATTATAAAAAAGAGGATTCAGTCGATAGATGTGTTACGAGGCATCATTATGGCTATCATGGCTTTAGACCACGTTCGTGATTACTTTCACATCAACGGGATGAATGGCAGCCCAACCGACATGGAAACCACTACCCCAGCACTCTTTTTTACGAGATGGATCACTCATTTTTGCGCACCAACCTTTGTTTTACTTTCCGGAACATCAATTTACCTGCAAAGCCTTCGCAAAACAAAAAAGGAGCTTTCATGGTTTTTATTTACAAGAGGACTATGGCTCATGTTTGCCGAATTTACCCTTGTAGGCTTTGGATGGAGCTTTAATATTTCTTTTGACTTTTTCTTCCTTCAGGTTATATGGGCCATAGGGAGCAGTATGGTTATTTTTTCAGGACTGATTTTCTTCAGGTATTGGATGATTGTCATCATCGGGATAGCACTCACTCTACTCCATAACATTATGGATTACGTAATAATAACCAACGACAATCTTGATGTAGCCGCTAATTTTTTCCTGATTACCGAATTTGAACCTTATGCAGTAGGAAGTATACGTATTATGACTGCATACGCCATATTACCATGGACAGGAATTATGCTTTTAGGCTACGGAATAGGAAAATGGTTTAATAGTGAAGTCAGGCCGGAAACACGAAGAAAATCTCTTATTACAACCGGGAGTCTGTTGATAGTTTTATTCATAGGATTGCGATTATTGAACGATTATGGTGATCCCGCTCCGTGGGAAACGCAACGCAACAGCACTTATACTTTGTTATCCTTTCTGAATGTTACAAAATACCCGCCATCTCTCCTATATACCTGCATGACATTAGGACCCGCGCTGATAGTTCTGGCTCTAATAGAAAATATTCAAAGTCGCTTTACAGCCATCTTTAATATTTTTGGACGCGTACCGTTCTTTTACTATCTGATACACATATATATTATACACATACTTTGCACTGCCCTTTTCTTTGCAGAAGGCTATTCTTTTGAAGACAACTTTAAACTAAAAATGAGTTTCGCTTTCAGGCCCGAAGAAAACTTTGGCTTCTCATTAAGCATTGTATACCTTATATGGATTCTGGTTTTGGTATTATGTTACTTTCCGAGCAGATGGTACAACAATTACAAGAGCACGCATAAACAGTGGTGGTCATCATATATATAGTTATCAGTAAAAAACTTTCAGAACAACTTTAAACTTTAAACCTTAAACAAAAAGTTTACTTTTGCACAAAACAGCATACAAGTGAATTACCTTTCAGTAGAAAATATATCTAAGTCATTCGGGGAACGTACCCTTTTTGAAAACATATCTTTCGGAATCAACAAAGACCAAAAAATTGCTTTTGTAGCCAAAAACGGTACCGGAAAAACCAGTATCCTGAAAATTATTACAGGAGAAGACACACCTGATACCGGACAGGTGGTAATGCGTAAGGAAATGAAAATGGCTTTCCTGTCGCAGGAACCCAACCTAAACCCGGAACTAACTATTGAAGAGAGCATTTTTGCTTCGGATAATGAGATCCTCAAAGTAATCGAACAATACGAGAAAGCACTTGAAAACCCTGCCGATGAAGAAGCTTACCAAAAAGCTTTTGAACGCATGGATATGCACAATGCCTGGGATTTTGAAACCCAATATAAACAAATCCTATCCAAGCTGAAGCTGGAAGACATAAAACTCAAAATTAAAAATCTTTCAGGAGGACAAAAAAAGCGTGTAGCACTTTCTATTATACTTATCAGCAAACCCGATTTACTGATTCTGGATGAGCCTACCAACCACCTTGACCTTGAAATGATTGAGTGGCTGGAAAACTACTTCGCTAAAGAAAATATGACACTGTTTATGGTTACGCACGACCGTTTCTTTTTGGAACGTGTATGTAACGAGATCATCGAACTTGAGAATGGCAAGCTGTATCAATACAAAGGAAACTACTCGTATTATCTTGCTAAAAAAGAAGAGCGAATCGCTGCTGAAAATGCAAGCATAGACAAAGCAAAAAACCTTTTTGTAAAAGAACTGGAATGGATGCGACGCCAACCAAAGGCACGTACCACCAAATCAAAATCGCGTCAGGATGACTTCTATGTAATCAAGGAAAAAGCTCATAGCCGCCGTAAAGACCACCAGATGGAACTGGAGATCAATATGGAACGCATGGGCAGCAAGGTTGTAGAGCTTCACAATGTTTCTAAAAAGTTCAAAGACAAAACAATCCTTGAAAACTTTAGCTATAACTTTAACCGTGGCGAACGTATAGGTATCATCGGAAAAAATGGAACAGGAAAATCAACCTTCCTTAATATACTTACCCAAACCATGCCACCGGATGCCGGAAAGGTTGTTGTAGGCGACACCATAAAGTTAGGCTACTACACCCAAAGCGGCATCAACCCTAAACCGGAACAAAAAGTAATTGATATCATCAAGGAGTTTGGCGAATACATTCCGCTAACAAAAGGACGCATCATATCAGCAGCACAACTGTTGGAGCGCTTCCTTTTTGACCGCAAGAAACAATACGACTTTGTAGAAAAACTGAGTGGAGGGGAATTAAAGCGACTTTACTTGTGTACCGTACTTATCCAAAACCCTAACTTCCTGATTCTGGATGAGCCTACCAACGATCTTGACATCGTCACCCTTAACGTACTAGAAAACTTCCTGTTAGATTATCCGGGTTGCCTTTTAGTAGTTTCACACGACAGGTACTTTATGGATAAAATCGTAGATCACCTTTTCGTATTCAGAGGCGAGGGAGAAATTGAAGATTTCCCGGGCAACTACAGCGACTTCCGTGCATATGAAGACAGTACAGAACCGGCTAAAACAGAAATTAAACCTGACAGCGATAACAAAAAAGCCTGGAAACAGGGCAATGTAAAAGCCGGACTTACTTTTAACGAACAAAAGGAATACCAAAAAATAGAAAAGGAAATAAAAGACCTTGAGCGCGAGAAAGAAGCCATAGAAAAGCAATTTTCGGACGGATCGGTTGCCGAGGGAGATATCGCCAAAAAAGCTGATGAACTACAGGTTATCCTAAACAAAATAGACGAAAAAACAGAGCGCTGGTTTGAACTAAGCGCTAAAATGGAAGAATAATAGTTTACGGTTTTCAGTGAACAGTTTACAGTTCACTCATACTGAAAACTGTGACTGCGACTGAATACTTATGGCAACACTATCATACAATTCATTTCTTTGGAACTCAGTTAATTTACACGGAGTACACTCTCCTTTTGTATTTAAGATCGCTAAAGCGCTGCTTACAAAAACCAACGCTCCGGTAAAGACCGACAATCCACGTGTTTTGAGTCAGGAAGCAACCGAGATTCTTTGCAGGATAATGGTAAACCTGAAATGTGAAAGAATGGTAGCCTTGGGTGAAGACACAACTGCTATTAACCAACTCATAAGGAAATGCGCCGAAGAACTGAACCATAAGATATGGTTCCTATCAACATTTGCCCCTATCAGCGGTAATCTTGATATGATCTATATATCTGCAATGGACAGTCAGGCTATTTTACCTCAGATAGAGAATCTTTCATCAAACATTGGAAGCAAAACGGTTTGCGTAATAAGCAAAATACATAATTCAGCACAGGCAGAATACGACTGGGAAACACTTAAAAAAGACCCAAGGATTACCGTAAGCATAGATACATATCATTTAGGAATTGTATTCTTCAGACCGGAACAGGCCAAAGAGCATTTTAATATCCGCACAAAAACATCAAAGGTCGCCGACTTCACATTAGGAGCCAGAGACCTTTGGGGATTGCTATACAAACAATCTTAGTTGGTGCGGAGCGCATGAATAAGTTCAGCCTTTGTCATTTTAGAACGCCCTTCAATACCCACCTTTTTTGCTTCATTATAAATATCCTGCTTGGTGCGGCCTTCATATTTTTTTGCTTTACCTCCACGGTATTCAGCGCCTTCACTATTAGCTATTCTTACAGATTTTTCTTTGCTGTAGCCCTTTCTTCTTAACGCCTCATACTGGTCTATATCCTTAATTTGAGGCACTGGTGATTTTCTAGCCGGCATAACTTATAGCATTTAATTGATTAACATATCTAAGTTACACATCAAAAACCACAGTAGGAGTTAAACCACGGTTAAAACAAGCTTTATATAATCATAAAAAAGGGGTACACCTAAGCATACCCCTCTTTACTCACACAAATTTATAAAAAACCTTAACTCTTCTTAGTTTGCTTTGTCTTTAGCATCCTGATTCTCTTCACCTTTAGCCGTCATACGTTCCCAACGGAATTTAGGTGCGAATTTTAATTTGATACCAGCAATTTTTCTGTTATCATCAGCGCTAAGACCTTCTTTTTCAACAGTATTTTTACGGGCATCAAGTGCCTCATACCATGCTTTAACTTTATCAAGATCCTGTCTTGTATATTCGTTTTTCTCAGCATCAAAAGTCTCGTAGAATTTTTGATATACACTAAGAATGTTGTCTTTGTTAACCCACGCAAATGTCATATCGTTTCCTACAACATTACCAGGGCCAAAAAGTGTATCAGCTAATCCGTTTCCTGAAGCAGCCACCGCTTCGGCCTTAGCCTGAGTTTCAGCCTGTGCTTTTACGCCATCGTATTTAGCTTTGCTGTCATTCACTCTTTTTTGTGCATCAGCATCATTTTCAAGTGCAGCAAGAGCAGCCTCAGCTTCTGTAACCCTTCTTTGGTACTCTGCATCAATAGCAGCCCAGTTTGCAGCTCTTTCCGCAGCATCAAGGTCATTTATTGAGTCAACATATACTACATAGTGGTCAACTTCAGTTTTAGCCATTTCTTTTTTCTCGTCTTTGCAAGATGTAAATCCTGCTGCTATCAGGACAGCGCCTAATGCTAAATTGAATCTTTTCATGGTTGTTTTGCTTTTTAAGTTACTTTGATGGAGTCAAAATTAGAGCAAACCGCAAAACATATCTTAATTCATTAAGAATAATTTAATACACTTAACTATCAATTAAGAATACTTAAGAATTCATTAACTTTTTAAGAAATCCCATATCATGATTTACAGCATAAAAAAAGCCCAAAGTGTACTTTGAGCCTTTAATAAAGATTATAAACCAGTTAATCATCAATAGCGTAATTCTCTGTTATTTCTTTTCCGGAAATCGCATCTCTACCATAAAAATTAATAGACGAAACAGAAGTGCCCAGCCTATTACAGAAAAGGAACATTCTTTTGAGATGGATTGTCTTACCATTGATATAAACACTAACACGCGGATTGTTCTGGCTGCACAATTTTAATGTCATTTTTTTAGATGGATAGGCGGCAAGCGTAAAATCAAAAGTATTGCTGCCTGTTTTTGTAAACTCGACACCATAGGCCATTTTGCGCTGCATATTTGTAAGCTCTTCTTTTATACCGCCTTTATTGTAGTTAATGCGATACACATGTATAGGGTCGTTTTCTTTTAATATTTTACCCGAGGCAAAATTTGCATCATACACAAAAGTATTATGACTATTAGAATGCTGAATATAAAACATTCTTGTAGGACAATCAGGAGGTACAGGGTAACCATCCTGAAGCGGACACATAGCCAGCGATACCATAACCGACACAAAGAATATAATGTTTTTCATAAGCCTTTGGTTTTGTGTTACCTAAAGTTAAAAAAAATATCACTAAAACGTTATAGAAAACTTAGAACTTTTCAACTTTAACATCCTTAGCCTGTTGAAAACCTGTTAATTGGCAAATAGTTAAGATTTTTATACATCCAATGAGCGTACTTTTATCATACAACTAAAATTTATACTACCATGGAACGCAGAATATATCATATACTACAAAACGGCATTAATGGCTGGAAAAGCATGCTGGAACAGTCCGGAAGGACATCTGTAACAGGGAGCAACAAGCAGGATGTAATAAACCGAACTATAGCTATGGCTAAAACACATAGTAAATGTTCGGTGATAATACATAAAACAGACGGCAGCATACAGGAAGAAAAAACTTTTCCGCGCAGTGCTGAACCCGTTTATTGCAAATAATAAACAACTAATCTATTATAATTGGAAAACCATTCGCAGAGGCGGGTGGTTTTTTTTTATATTAGCCAAAACAAATCCAACTATGCAAACTAAATCCTCTACAGATAAAGGCCGTCAATTGGCCTCTTCCTTTCTGTTTCTGAGTATGTTCCCCACGGCAATGAATCCAACAAAATACAGTTGGGTTATTTTGCCCGCTGCTATTATGATGCTATATTTTAACTTCAAAAAATATAAAGAAGAGAAACAAGCCGGCATAAAACATTCAAAATTTGGATTTATAAGTATAATGTTATTAATAAGCATATTAGCTATAATTGCTGCATCCATCTCAAATTACCTTATCAGTATAGGATACTACGATTAATTGCTAAACATCTTCAGACATCAGACTTCTGACTTCGGACAGAAACAAAAAAAATCCTTACTTTTAGGCCTCAAATCATCAATCATGTCAGAACCAATAATAGAGATTAAAGGCATAACACGAAATTTCCCTTTAGGAAGTGAAATCGTAAAAGTTCTTAAAGGCATTGACCTCAATATAAATAAAGGAGAATATGTTGCCCTTATGGGACCATCGGGATCGGGTAAAAGTACGCTTATGAATATATTAGGTTGTCTGGATACCCCTACCGGCGGAAACTACATCCTAAACGGCAAAGATGTCAGCCGTATGGCTGATGATGAACTTGCCGCCATCCGTAACAAAGAGATTGGTTTCGTTTTCCAGACGTTCAACCTTATGCCCCGAACCACAGCGCTTGACAACGTAGCCCTGCCAATGGTATATGCAGGTTATAAAAAACCGGAGCGCAATGCCAGAGCCACCGAAGTACTTACTCAGGTAGGCCTTCAGGACAGGATGGACCACAAACCCAACCAGCTATCAGGAGGTCAGCGCCAAAGGGTTGCTGTAGCAAGAGCTCTGGTAAACCACCCATCCATCATACTTGCCGATGAGCCTACAGGAAACCTTGACAGTAAGACCTCTGTAGAGATCATGAAACTGTTTGGAGAGATCCATGCTAACGGTAACACCGTGATTCTTGTAACTCACGAAGAAGACATCGCTGCTTATGCCCACAGGGTAATCCGCCTTCGCGACGGAATTATAGAAAGCGATAATGTAAATCCTAATCCTCATAAATAACATTTCAGATTGTAGATCTTAGATTTTAGATTGCCACTCCTTATTAGTATTAGAATACATGAGTGAAGCTCAATCTGAAATCTAAGATCTAAAATCTAAAATCCAGAAATAATGAAAGTATACACTAAAACCGGAGACAAAGGCACTACTGCCCTGTTTGGCGGCACACGCGTTCCTAAACACCATATCCGTATTGAAAGCTATGGTACGGTAGACGAGCTTAATTCACACATAGGACTTATCCGCGATCAGGATATTAATCCCGATTACAAGAAAATATTAGAAAAAATACAGGACAGATTGTTTACTGTAGGTGCCATATTGGCAACCGACCCGGAAAAATCAGTTTTGAAAAACGGAAAAGACAGACTAAACATCCCCAAAATTTCCGACAACGATGTAGAACTCCTTGAAAACGAGATTGACAACATGGAAACTGAACTGCCACCAATGACGCATTTTGTGCTTCCGGGTGGACATACAACGGTGTCATATTGTCACATTGCAAGGTGTGTATGCCGTCGTGCAGAGCGTCTTTCGGTACATTTACACGACCTGGAGCCTACTGACGAGATGGTTTTAACCTATCTGAACCGACTTTCTGACTACCTTTTTGTATTGGCACGAAAGTTGTCCCATGACCTCAAGGCTGACGAAGTGAAGTGGATACCTGAAAAACTCTAAGGAGTTTTTAGTTTACAGTATTCAGTTCTCAGTTAGCAGTACTTCTAGAAGTAGACATTTTAGTTGAACATATTGTCTATTATTAGTAAACACAGAGAAATCTGAATACTGATTACTGAACACTGGGTACTGAAAACACGTTCTTAATTTTTTAAATAAAATAAACAAATTTTTACTTGACAATTTCAGTAGAAAATTTATTTTTGCATAAACTTTAATCGTTTAGAAGATGTATTGGACATTAGAATTAGCATCATATTTAAGTGATGCTCCGTGGCCTGCCACCAAAGATGAGCTTATTGATTACGCCATCAGGACCGGTGCTCCTCTTGAGGTAGTAGAAAACCTTCAATCCATTGAAGACGAAGGTGAGATCTATGAATCGATGGAAGAAATATGGCCGGATTATCCAACCGACGAAGACTATCTTTGGAACGAGGATGAATACTAGGAAAAAATAAAATTCAATTGAAAAGTCTCTCCGCGAGGCTTTTTTTTTGGCTAAATTTGTATCCTATTACAGTTAAATATAAGTAATTACAAAATAATGAGTTTAATAAACAGCATTCTTAAAGCCTTTGTAGGCGATAAGTCGCAAAAAGACGTTAAGGCCATCCAGCCCCTGATCAACAAGATCAAGTCTTATGAAAGCGCTTTAGCTCAGCTTAGCCATGACGAGCTAAGGGAGAAAACAATATATTTTAAAGATACCATCCGTAAGGCTCGTGCCGAGAAAGACGCTAAAATAGCATCTTATCTGGAAGAGGTTGAAAAAATCGAGGATATCGATGCAAGAGAAGATATCTATGCTTCTATCGATGCACTTGAAAAAGAAGCCTATGAGTTATCTGAAAAAACATTGATGGAAATTCTTCCTGAAGCTTTTGCCGTAGTAAAAGAAACTGCAAAACGTTTTAAAGAGAATACTTCTATCACTGTTAAGGCTACTCCTAAAGACATGGAGCTTTCGGCAACAAAACCTTATATTGTTATAGAAGGCGACAATGCTGTATGGGCTAACTCATGGAATGCCGCAGGTAAAGAAATTACCTGGGATATGATTCATTATGATGTACAGCTTATAGGTGGTATTGTACTGCACCAGGGTAAAATCGCAGAGATGCAAACAGGTGAAGGTAAAACCCTTGTGGCTACCCTTCCACTTTATCTTAATGCCCTTACTGGAAATGGTGTACACCTTGTAACCGTGAATGACTACCTTGCTAAAAGGGATAGCTCGTGGAAAGCTCCGCTTTTCGAATTCCACGGACTTACAGTAGACTGTATCGATAACCACCAGCCAAACTCTGACGCACGTAGAAAAGCTTATGCGGCAGATATCACTTATGGTACCAACAACGAATTTGGTTTTGACTACCTAAGGGATAATATGGCACATTCGCCAAACGACCTTGTACAGCGTAAACATAATTATGCTATTGTCGATGAGGTCGATTCAGTATTAGTAGATGACGCACGTACGCCGCTTATCATCTCTGGTCCTGTACCTCAGGGTGACCGTCATGAGTTTACTGAGCTTAAACCAAAAATTGACAACCTTGTAAACCTTCAGAGAACATTAATAAATGGAGTATTGGCAGAAGCCAAAAAACTTATCCGTGAAGGTAATACCAAAGATGGCGGATTCCTGTTGCTTCGTGCACACAGAGGTCTTCCTAAAAACAAAGCCCTTATCAAATTCTTAAGTGAAGAAGGTGTTAAGCAACTACTTCAGAAAACAGAAAACCAGTACATGGCCGATAACAATCGCGACATGCACAAAATTGATGAGGCTCTTTACTTTGTAATCGAAGAGAAAAACAATCAGGTTGAACTTACCGATAACGGTATTCAGTTCCTTTCTCAGGATACTGACAGCCATTTCTTTGTACTTCCGGACATTGGAACTGAGATTGCAAGAATAGAGAAACAAAAACTTTCTAAAGAAGAAGAAGCGGAAGCTAAAGAAGAACTTTATAAAGATTTTGCTGTTAAGAGTGAGCGTATCCATACGCTAACACAGCTTCTAAAAGCTTATACCCTATTTGAAAAAGATACGGAGTATGTTATCATGGATAACAAAGTACTTATCGTTGATGAGCAAACAGGACGTATCATGGATGGTCGTCGTTACTCTGACGGACTACACCAGGCTATTGAAGCAAAAGAGAACGTAAAAATCGAAGCCGTTACACAAACATTTGCAACCATTACCCTGCAAAACTACTTTAGAATGTACAGCAAGCTTGGCGGTATGACCGGTACTGCTGTTACTGAAGCGGGTGAGTTCTGGGAAATATATAAACTTGACGTAGTAGAAATCCCTACTAACAGAGGTATTGCGCGTAAAGATGAGCAGGATCTTATCTACCGTACAATGCGTGAGAAATTCAATGCTGTTATTGAGGATGTAACTGCATTATCTGCTGCAGGAAGACCGGTACTTATCGGTACAACATCAGTAGAGATATCAGAGTTATTAAGCCGTATGCTTAAAATGCGTAATGTACCGCATAACGTACTGAATGCAAAACTTCACAAAAAAGAAGCTGAGATTGTTGCCGAAGCTGGTAAGCCGGGCGTTGTAACTATTGCAACCAACATGGCAGGTCGTGGTACCGATATTAAACTTACTCCTGAAGTTAAAGCAGCCGGAGGTCTTGCCATTATAGGTACTGAGCGTCACGATTCACGTCGTGTAGACCGCCAGTTACGAGGCCGTGCCGGTCGTCAGGGAGATCCGGGAAGCTCTCAGTTCTACGTATCTCTTGAAGATAACCTGATGCGTTTATTCGGTTCTGAAAGAGTTGCAAAGATCATGGACCGCATGGGACTTAAAGAGGGCGAGGTTATCCAGCACTCTATGATGACCAAGTCTATTGAGCGTGCTCAGAAAAAAGTAGAAGAAAACAACTTTGGTGTACGTAAACGTCTTCTGGAATATGACGACGTGATGAACGCGCAACGTGAAGTAGTATACAAACGCAGAAGACACGCCCTTTTTGGAGAACACCTTAAAGTGGATTTGGCTAACATGATGTATGATACTGCTGAGCTTATCGTTGAAACAAACAAACCTGCAAACGACTTTAAAAACTTTGAGTTTGAGCTTATCCGTACATTCTCTATCAGTTCTCCTGTAACTGAGTCAGAATTTGCTAAGCTTTCTGAAAGAGAACTTGCAGGCAAAATATACAAGGTAGTACTTGACCACTACAATGCTAAAACAGAGCGTAATGCTGCCGAAGCTTTCCCTGTGATCAAGAATGTATACGAAAACAACAATGGCCAATATGAGCGTATCGTTGTTCCGTTTACAGATGGTATCAAAACCCTTAATGTAGTTACTGACCTTGAAAAAGCTTACCAAAGTGAAGGCCGTACGTTGGTTAAGGATTTCGAGAAAAACATCACACTTGCCATTGTTGACGAAGCATGGAAAAAACACCTTCGTAAAATGGATGAGCTAAAACAATCGGTACAGCTTGCCGTTCACGAGCAAAAAGATCCACTTCTTATCTATAAATTTGAGGCTTTCAACCTGTTCAAGAAAACAATGGATGGTATTAACCGTGAAGTGATTTCATTCCTTTTCAAAGGGGATCTTCCGTCACAAAACCCTAACAACATTCAGGAGGCAAGACAGGAAGTAATAAAGGAAAACTATACTGAGTCTAAAGACGAAGTACTGAATACTGATGAAATGGCTGCACAGGCACGTGAAGTAGCTCAGCAAAGCCAAAGTCGTCCTCAAACAGTTGAAACAATTGTAAGGGATGCTCCGAAAATTAACCGCAACGACAATGTTACTGTAAAACACGTTATGAGCGGAAAAACGGAAACAATGAAATTCAAAAAAGCCGAAGGCCTTCTGGCAACAGGCGAATGGATCATCGTTAACGAGTAATCCACACTATATGTATAGGAAAGTCCCCAAAATAATTTGGGGACTTTTTTTATTTACAACCACACCACAAAACAATCTTGACAATTTTAACTTTAATTTAAATTTTAAGAGGCATTTTTCCATGATTTCTTTTCAATTCCCTATATTTGAAAATGCTAAACACTAAACTATCATGAAAACAAGATTATTTACAGCTACATTGCTTCTGGCATTGTCCCTTAGCGGTCAGGCACAGGACAAGTACTCCCTTAAAGCAGCTACCCAAAAAATGATTGACCTGACAGATCAGGAAAATTATGAAGATCTTATAGGAACAGTATACCCAGGCTATTTTAATGTAGTCACTAAAGAAGATTATATTAACCAGCTTCAGAAAAAAATTGAAGGCCCTGATTATATTGTTCACAGAGTAAGAGTAGAACCATCAATTGATTATGGAGCAGTTAAAAAAACTGAATACACTACTTTTTGTCTTATAAATTATGACACTATGTTAACGGTAGAGCTAAAAGAAAAAACAGCTCCTGAAAATGTAGCAGCAAAAGAAGCATTTTTCAAAAAACTATTTGGTACTGAAGATGCTTATTATATTGACAGTAACAATACTGTTGATGTAAAAAAACGCCTTCATATTATTGCTATTGCAGATGAAAGCACATCTAACCAATGGACTTTCATAGATCCTTCTGCTCCAAACGCCAGAGAAGCACTTCATGAAGTAATCAGGAAAGAACTTGATGGAGAAGGTATCGAAGAAGTTGCAGCTTCTGCCGAACCACAAACACCTGAACAAGCTAAACTGGCTAAATATGCTGAAGCCAAAAAAGCAGAAGAAGCCAAAAGACAATCGGTTAAGAAAAAATCATAAATACATCATACACTTCATCCCCAAAGCCCTGAAATTTCAGGGCTTTTTTTTGTGAACAGACACTGTCCCGATTAGGATTTAAGGCTATTTTTCGATATATTTGTAAATATCGACTTTTTATTATTTTCAGCAACAGTCTCTAAAAAAGTCTTTTTAAAATCATCATCAATCATCATGCTGAAAATAGATACCTGAGACTGACATGTTCTTTATTTGCCTATGGAGTTATATTATTCGCTTTCTGTTCTTATTGTACTGGCATCATTCTTTGCCTATTTTAATGTCCGTTTTTTAAAATTGCCTTCAACCATAGGCGTTATGGTATTGGCTATGGCGGTTTCTATTTTTCTGGTACTTTTCGGAAAAACATTCCCTAATACTTTACACCGTATCTCTACCCTCATACATGGTTTCGATTTTACCCAGGTACTTATGGGAGCCATGCTTAACTTTCTGCTTTTTGCAGGAGCAATCCATGTAAATCTTAAAGACCTGAGGGAACAACGTGGCCCTATAATGGTATTCTCAACTGTAAGCGTAGTAATATCAACCTTTGCGGTAGGGACATTGCTGTATTATATATTACCCCTTTTAGGAATTACACTCCCTTACCTCTATTGCCTGTTATTTGGTTCACTAATATCACCCACTGACCCCGTTGCCGTACTAAGTATCCTTAAAAAGGCCGGTGTAAAAAAATCACTTGAAACCAAGATTGCCGGAGAATCGCTTTTTAATGATGGCATAGCTGTTGTGGTCTTTGCTGTAATATTACAGTTGGCACAGGATGGCCCCAACCCTACTTTTAGTTATGCTGCATGGCTACTAGTTAAAGAGGCTGGTGGTGGCTTCCTGTTAGGCACAGCATTGGGTATAGGCGCATCGAGAGCCATGCGTAAAATTGACGATTACAAGGTGTCTGTACTCATAACCCTTTCAGTAGTTATGGGAGGTTACCTGATTGCTTCTACCCTGCACTTCTCAGGTCCGCTTACCATGGTATTTGCAGGACTTATAATTGGTAATTTCAAGAAGAGATTTGCAATGTCTCCTGTAACTAAAGATTACCTTGATAAATTCTGGGAACTGAATGATGAGATACTCAACGCTATACTTTTCCTTTTTATAGGCTTTAACCTGTTGGTGATAAAAGATATAAATAGTTACTGGCTACCGGGAATTGCATGTATCGCACTGGTATTATTCTCAAGATACATATCGATATGGCTACCGACGAAGTTCATTAAGTTCAGGGAAAAATTCAGCAAAGGTACCATCAAAGTATTGGTATGGGGAGGTCTCCGCGGAGGTGTATCTATTGCATTAGCCTTATCAATAAATGACGGTCCTTATAAAGACATTATTATTGCCATAACCTATTTTGTGGTGGTATTCTCTATAGTAGTACAGGGACTCACCATCGGTAAAGTTGCGACAAAAGCTTTCCCTAAACCTACCGAATAAAAAAACGCTCCTAAAAAGGAGCGTTCTGCTTTTATAAATTGTCCGGTAATATTTTCCCCGGATTGAGAATATTGTTAGGATCGAATATATTCTTTATACTCTTCATGAGTTGCAGTTGAGTATCATTAAAAGCAATATCCATATAATTCTTTTGTACATAACCGATGCCATGCTCACCTGACAGCGTTCCTTTCAGGGAAACTGTAAGCTCAAATATCTCACGAATCCCTTTAGGCACTTCAGTATTCCAGTTTTCGTCGTTCATATCGCCTTTAATGATATTTACATGAAGATTGCCGTCACCGGCATGCCCGTAACAAACAGAATGGAATCCATATTTCTTACCGGCAGCTTTTATTCCTGCTAATAATGTTGGTAGCTCATAACGTGGCACAACAGTATCTTCTTCTTTATATACCGAATTTGATTTTACAGCCTCTCCCACGGCACGACGCATTTTCCAAAGTGCATTCTTTTGCTCTTCGCTATCCGCAAAAAGAATCTCGTCAATCTCAAACTGATCCAGCACTCCCATTATCTTTTCCGCTTCTGCAAAAAGCATATCCGGATAATTACCATCTACCTCAATAAGGAGATGTGCTTCAACCTCATCTTTTATATCAAGGCTAACACCATCAACATATTTAAGTGTCCAGTCAATAGCATCACGCTCCATGAATTCCAATGCACTAGGTACTATTCCTGCACGAAATATTTCAGCTACTGCTTCACACGCCTGAGCAGACTTAAAGAAAGGCACCATCATTAGTATGTTATGCGAGTTCTTTGGCAAAAGCTTCATTACAATTTTAGTGATTATTCCTAACGTACCCTCACTACCCACCATAAGCTGCGTCAGGTTATATCCTGTGGAATTCTTAAGCGTATTGGCACCTGTCCACATAATTTCGCCGGAAGGCAGGACAACTTCCAGATTCAGCACATAATCCTTTGTTACACCATATTTAAGTGCGCGTGCGCCACCTGCATTTTCGGCAACATTCCCACCAATGGTACAACTACCCTGGCTGCTTGGATCCGGTGGATAAAACAATCCTTTCTCGAAAGCGGCTTCACGGAAAACCTGCGTAATAACGGCCGGCTCAACAATACCCTGCAGATTTTGCTCATCAATTTCAATTTTATTGAAACGTTCCATAGAAAGCCCGATACCTCCATAAATACTAAGAGCACCTCCGCTTAATCCGGTACGACCTCCTATGGGAACAACAGGAATTTTATATTCGTTTGCAAGTTTCATTATTTCTGAAACCTCCTGCGTATTGCCTGGTTTTATTACAACTGATGGTGGAAAGTTATAATCTTCCGTTTCATCATGACCGTAATGTTTTCTGGTTTCTTCGTCTAAAAAAAGAAATGACTGCCCCACTATCTTTTCAAGTGAAACAATCATTTCCTGTGGTATTATTATATTTTCCATGGTATTTTATCAGCGTAACTACGATTCAAAAATACTATAATTTGAGCTTAAGGATACAGTTTTGGCCTTCTCTTTTTATAGATAAGATGATCTATAGAATATTTACCGCTTCCGGTTATAAGTAGTAATACATAAATAGTGAGATATAAGCCCGGTAGTTCCTGTTTTTCAAATCCATCCGGAGCATGTACTACAAATACGATTATAGCCATAGTTGTAATTAGTGGCAGGACTACTAATCGTGTGGCAAAACCTATCAAAATAAAAACAGAACAAACAAACTCGGCGACGAAAGCCAATACAAGTGAATTTGCCTGACCTATTCCTATCGGATCAGCAAACTGTATAGGTTCACCGGAAAAAAGCATCATATACTTTTTAGCACCATGCGTAAGCATAAAACAGCCTACAACTACCCTGATAAGAAACAAACCTGTATGGTACAGCTTCTTATCTTTTGACGTATCAAACAACCACATGACTATTGCTGAATGAATTGCAGATTAGCAATCAGTTTCACCTCTTCACTTACAGTAAGACCACCACCTTCTACAACTGCATTCCAGTTCAGTCCAAAATCTTTACGATTAAGCTTACCTTTTACTTCAAGGCCTACTTTAGTATTTCCATAAGCATCATTGGCAGTACCACCATATTCTGCTTTAAACTCAATAGCTTTTGTCACCCCTCTCATGGTTACATCGGCAACAATGGCATATTCATCATCATCAATTTTTTTAATTGAAGTCGTTTTTATGTTTATTTCAGGATGACCTTCAGTTTCAAAAAAATCGGCGCTCTTTAAGTGTCCGTCTCGCTGAGCATTATTGGTATTGATACTGGTTGCATTTATTTTGACTGCTATCTCTCCTCCTTCAAATGTATTTTCGGGAGTAGTTGCCTCACCGCTAAACTCGTCAAACGAGCCGGTTACGGTAGAGATAACAAGGTGTTTTACTTTAAACTGTATTTCAGAATGCGATGGGTCTATTGACCATTTTTTTGTAGACATAATGTTTAAATTTTGGTTTAGCCTATAAATTTAGAACATGACTACAGAAAAAACGTTAAAGTTTTGTGAACAAATCAGCTCTTTTTCTTAAGATTGGGCAGGAACATAGCAATTACACCTATTAACGGAAGATAAGCACATATATCGTATACATAATCTATGCTTGTTTTCTCCGCCATATAACCCAATATAGCAGCACCAAGCCCGCCCATACCGAAGGCAAACCCATAGAATAAACCTGAAACCATTCCCAGTTTTTTAGGTAAAAGTTCCTGGGCATATACCAATATCGCAGGGAAAGCAGAGGCAAGCAATGTTCCGATGATAACCGAAAGAATAGTAGTCCAGAACAAATTAGCATAAGGCAGCATCAAAGCAAATGGCGCTACACCCAGTACCGAAAACCATATTACATATTTACGCCCGAATTTATCCCCTAGCGGACCTCCTAACAAAGTACCTATCGCTAATGACAGAAGGAAGATAAACAAATGATACTGTGCATCCTGAACCGACAAGTGGAATTTGTCTATAAGATAAAATGTAAAATAACTGGTAATACTCGCCACATAAAAGTATTTAGAGAAAATAAGTACCAATAATATAATTACCGAAATAACGATTCTTCGCTGCGAAAGATCCGGCAATACAATTTCTTTCTTGTTACCTGCATTAAGATTCAAATGGTGGAAATACCAATTTCCTATACGCCAAAGAACAGCCATTGCCACTATTGCTATAGCTGAGAACCAAATAATATAATGCTGATCGTGCGGAACGACTATCCACGCAATAAGCAACGGACCGATAGCCGTACCTGTATTACCCCCAATCTGGAAGATGGATTGTGCAAGGCCCCTCTTCCCACCTGATGCCAGATACGAAACTCTTGAAGCTTCAGGGTGGAAGATCGATGAACCGATACCAACCAATACTACTGATAATAATATAAACCCGAAACTTGCGGCATACGATAATAATACGATCCCGGCAAGAGTGAACAACATCCCAAACATTTTAGAATAAGGTTGTGGTTTTTTATCGGTATAAAAACCCACAAAAGGCTGGAGTATGGAAGCTGCCAGCTGATAGGAAAACGTAATAAGCCCTATCTGGGTAAATGTCAGATTATATTTGTCTTTAAGAATTGGATATACAGCAGGGATTACCGCCTGCAAAAGGTCGTTTAGCATGTGGGCTATCGCAACCGAAAAAAGTATGGAGTAAACTGTTTTTTGTACTATCTCTTTACGCTGCCCGTTTATAGCAGCCGTTTGAACGTTATTCATAGCAATTAAAATGTATTCAATATATAATACCAAAGCGCCAGCGTAATAAATGAAAGAGGTATCCCTACCCCTATCATCATGCCTGCAAGCCTTGGTTTAAGTTTGTATGACGATGCCAGTATAGCAGCCGATATCATGGGAGCCATTGCAGCCTCCATTACAGAGACATCAACCTCCATGCCCTGTCCTCCAAGTATTACCCTGTAAAGCAAAAATAAAACAGCGGGCATCAGTATAAGTTTGTAAAAAAGTCCGAGAGATAAGAATCCCCAGTGTTTGTTTCTTCGTTGTATCTTCAATTGTAATCCTACTGCAACAAGGGCAACAGGTGTAACAGTAAAAGATAGTTTTTGAAAAACAGATTGCAGCATATCGATAAAATCATAACCGCAACTATTCATGATTACACCCACAAAAAATGCCACAAATGGTGGAAATATCAGTATCTTCCTGAATAAGGATGAAATCCCTGTAGCTTCGTTTGAATAAGCCACTGCGACAATAATACCCAAGGTAGCTATAACCACAAAGGTTCCTGGCTGATCGACAATAATAGCCGTCTCTAGCCCTTTTTTGCCGTAAAGTGCTTCGATAATAGGGAATCCTACAAAAGACGTATTACTGAGTCCTCCTGTTAGTATCAGACAGCCTATGAGTTTTTTGGGCCAGCCCAGGCATTTGCCTAACACTCCAAAAAACAGCCAGGCCAAAAGGAATCCAATCCAGCCGGATGCCAATGGATATAGCAGTTTTGTACTGACCTCTATTTTGGGAATATAATACAGTGCAAGCGCCGGAAGCGAAATATTGATAACAAACTGGTTGAGTCCTATGTGTGCATTCGCCGGAACAGCTTTCACACGCTGCAGGGCGATTCCTGCAAACAGGCAAACAAATATCAGTATGATGTTATCCATTAAATATGGCAGTGTAATAATTTGAACACAAATTTAAGGTGCAATGCCCAATACACCCAATAAAATCAGCAGAAATATACTGTAACTAAATAATTTGCAGATATTAAAAACTTATTTATATTTGTAACAGAATTTATTACAGTATGATTTCAGGCAAATTCGCCATTACGGTTCACATTCTTTCGTTGCTATCCAAGCATCCGGAAGACTTTCTGTCGTCCGAATATCTTGCCGGTAGTATGAACATTAATCCTGTACTGGTTCGCAAAGAAATTGCAAACCTGAAAAAACATAGCATCGTAGAAAGCCGCGAAGGTAAATATGGAGGCACACGATTACTAAAACCTGCAAAAGAGATTACCCTAAAAGACATTTTTTGCATGACATTTGAAACGGTTCACCTTGGCTATGCCAAAAACGACCCAAATCCGGCCTGCCCTGTTGGGAAGAATATCAACCAAAACCTGGAAACACTTTACACCGATATCAATAAAAATATTAGCGGGCAGCTTGAGAAAATCTCGTTGCTTGAATTTACAAAAGACTTTTAAAATTTTTTACACAAAACTGTAACAATAAAGATTACATATAAATTATTTACACTTATGAAAATAGCAATCGTTGGAGCTACAGGATTTCTGGGCTCATTATTAGTAAAAGAATTTGCATCACGAGGACATGAGATTACTGCAATTTCAAGAAACCCATCGGAAGATGTCCCTGCAAATGTTTCAACCGTTAAAGCAGACATCTTTAACACAGAGGTCCTTGCCGATATCCTTAAAGGACATAATGCGGTAGTGAACTCATATAACGCAGGCTGGACTAATCCAAACCTGTACAACGACTTCCTTGAAGGTTCTAAATCTATACAAGAGGCGGTTAAACTATCTGGAGTTAAACGTTTCATAACTATAGGTGGAGCCGGCAGCCTTTACATCGCACCTAATGTGCAGTTAGTAGATACTCCGGAATTCCCTAAAGAATATCATGACGGTGCTACTGCTGCCAGAGATTACCTGAACATCCTAAAAGAAGAAAAAGAACTGGATTGGGCATTCTTCAGTCCGGCTATCGAAATGCATCAGGGTATTGATACAGGTCGTACAGGCCATTACCGTCTTGGTCTTGAAAATCCTGTTTTTAATGCTGACAATCGCAGTATCCTTTCAGGTGAAGATCTTGCCGTAGTTCTTGCTGACGAGGTAGAAGCACCAAAACATCACCAGTTACGTTTTACAGCAGCGTACTAATCAGTTTTGGGTTATCGGGTTTAGAGTTTAGAGTTGCCACTCTTACCAATTCTTTATAACCTGGTGAATATACTTTGTGTCCTTTGTGGTAAGGTTTACCACAAAGGACATTTTAATTTGTGCTAATTCGTATAATTCGTGGCAAAGAAATCAAGGAAAAACCTTAATTTTACTTCTCTAATCTAATACTGTGGATAAGCCCAAAGCCCATAAAACCGCACTACACGAAGTCGATGGCATAGACCAGCCGGAGAGCATCAGTAAAGCATCTATAGAGCATGTAACCCGCCTGAGAAAAAAACAACCTACAGCTCAGGAACTTGTGAACGGAATACTAAACGGTGACAAAACCGCGCTTAGCCGTGCCATTACTTTGGTGGAGAGCACTAATCCGTCGCATCTGGAAAAAGCTAATGATGTCATTAACCAATGTCTGCCACACGCGGATAAGTCGGTGCGTATAGGTATTACAGGTGTTCCCGGAGTGGGCAAGAGTACCTTCATTGAAGCTTTTGGTAAGCACCTGACTTCACTTGGACGCAAGGTTGCCGTACTCGCTGTTGATCCAAGCAGCTCACTTTCACATGGAAGTATTTTAGGCGACAAGACCCGTATGGAAGAGCTGGTAAAAGATGAGAATGCTTATATCCGTCCTTCAGCATCGGGTGACACGCTCGGCGGTGTGGCACGCAAAACGCGTGAAGCTATCATCTTGTGTGAGGCTTGCGGCTTTGATACCATAATTATAGAAACTGTTGGCGTGGGCCAAAGCGAAACTGCAGTACACAGTATGGTCGACTTCTTCCTGCTACTTAAGATTGCCGGTGCCGGTGACGAACTTCAGGGGATCAAGCGAGGCATAATGGAAATGGCCGACCTTATCGTTATCAATAAAGCCGATGGCGATAATATTAAAAAAGCTAAACTTGCTAAAACGGAGTTCAACCGTGCATTGCATTTATTCCCACCAAAGAATTCAGGATGGCAGCCAAAAGTCACTACCTGTAGTGCAATAACCCACGATGGTGTTGCCGATGTATGGGAAACTATAAACGAATACCTTAAGCTGACACAGGAGAATGGATTTTTTGGCTTTCGCCGAAGCGAACAGAACAGTTACTGGCTTACCGAAACCATCAACGAACAACTGAAGAATAATTTCTACACCCGTGAAGATATAGCTGCATTATTGGAACAAAACAAAAAAGCGGTGCAAAATAACGAATTATCGCCTTTTGCAGCCGCTCAGGTATTGTTGGAAAAGTATTTTAAATAGTTTTCAGTCGCAGTCACAGTTTTCAGTCCTAAAGATACTGCCTACTGCCACTGCAAACTGAATACTTTCTATTGTCCTTCGTAACGTTCTACTTCCCTATCGTAAAAATTGTTTGCCGCTTCGATAAGACCTTCCATCTCTGCGTTAAGCTCGTTCTCATCAAGATCTTCCGGCTCTTCAAGGAACTCAACCTCATCATCTTTAAGATTGATGATAAAACGAGGGTAATCTAAATGGATAATAAAGATATCATCAGGGTAATCCGTATTATCGGCAAGTACAAATTTTGGTAATTCCATATATAGTCTAAAGTTTTAAAGTCGTAAAGTTTATAGTTTCTGTCATTTCGACCGAAGTGAAACGAAGTGGAGAAATCTCTAAGATTCTTCGACTACGCTACGCTCAGAATGACAAACATTATGCGATTATTTCCGTTGACTGCGACTGATCACTACCAACTGATTTAATCATCTTATTCGTTAAATAATTAAAGCGAAGATACAAAAATATTGCGGCAACGGTAAGCCCTGACAATAGTCCTATCCAGATACCCATAGCTTTTAGCTCGGTATATATCCCTAAATAAAATGATACAGGAAAACCTATTACCCAATAGGCAATAAAAGTTATAATTGTTGGCAGCTTAACATCCTGCAAGCCTCGCAGCGAACCCAATACTACCACCTGCAATCCATCCGAAATCTGGAATATCGCCGCAACAATCAATAATTGAGATGCTATAGCAATAACTTCTGTATTATCCTGTAGCTGTGCTACATTTTCCATATTCAGGAAGAAATGTGGCAATATGGTATGGAATGCAATAAACATTAATGCAAAGCCTATCTCTAATATCAATGTCAGAAGAAAAATTGAACGTGCTACAATTTGCAGGTTTTTGTAATCCCTGAGCCCTTTCTGGTTCCCAACCCTAACCATAGCCGCAACACTAAGCCCCATCCCGAACATAAACGTCATAGATGATAAGCTTAAAGCAATTTGGTTGGCTGCCTGATTGGTTTTACCAATAGAACCTGAAATCCATACCGCTCCTGTAAACAACGCCACCTCAAACAACATCTGCATAGACGATGGCAGTCCAAGTGCTGTTATCTTTTTAAGCATTGATTTTTTAATCTCGCTAAAGCTGAAGCCATGAAAATACTGTTTCATTTTCTCCTGACGCGAAAGCATGATGTGCATATAGGCCAGCATAAACAAACGTGATATTACCGTACCCAATGCAGCACCCATAATACCAAGTTTCGGGAATCCGAACGCGCCATAAATAAGTACGTAGTTAATACCAATGTGTATTATGTTTGAAGCAATAACGGCATACATAGCAAACTTTGTTTGTGACATACCGTCGGCAAACTGTTTATACCCCTGGAAAATAACCATTGGCACTAATGAAAATGCTACCCAATCAACAAAAGGCGAAGCAAGTTCGATAACTTCCTGTGGCTGATGCATCAGCTGCATTAAAGGCTTGGCAAGATACACAACCCCAAACAGGCATATACCTAGTATGGTACATAATAACAAGCCGTGATGAAATGCTGAACGCACCGTAGCTGTATCTTTTGCAGCATCACCCTGTGCCACCATTGGCGTTATAGCTGTAGAAAAACCTATCCCTACCGACATAGCAATAAATACCATACTGTTACCCAGCGAAACAGCTGCCAGTTCGGTAGCACCTAGTCGCCCTACCATGATATTATCGACTACACTAATGAGCGTATGTCCCAGCATCCCCAGTATTACAGGGTAAGCCAAGCGGATATTAGCTCCAAATTCCTTTGTATAAACAGATAGATTCACTTCAATTTTTTTGCAAAGGTAGGCAGAAGGATGAGATTAAAAAGCGAAAAACTTAAAACATTATTAATCAAAACATTAACCTTACATTTCTTTAATTTTATGAATTTATTACAACTAATTAACGAATTGTTGTGTTTTTTAATAATGCAGGCATACTAATTTTACCCATAACTAACAATAACAAGAGAAATCATGAAAATGGGAATTAAATTAAGAGGCCTGCTGCTTGCCACAATGCTAACATTTGGCGCAACAGCTTTTGCACAGGATAGTGCATCTTCTACAGATGGGTATGACCAAGGATTTAAACTTGGCTTTGGAGTTAATGCCGGCGTTACTACAGGCGACTACTTCAACTGGGCTTTAGGTTGTGATGTAAGATTACAATACGACTTCACCCAAAAAACATCCTTAACATTAACAACAGGTTTTACGAATCTGTTTGGTGATGACGAAATTAAAGATCTTGGTTTTATCCCTGTTAAAGCAGGTTTTAAAGCCTTTGTATGGGAAGACCGTTTTTACGTACTTGGTGAAGTAGGTGCCGGTTTTGCAGTAACAAACGACTATGATGAGACTTCATTTTTATGGGCTCCGGGTATAGGATACGCAAGTAAGCATATTGACGTAAGCGTTAGGTATGAGGGAATGAATGATTTTCATGCTGACCAGATTGCCCTCAGACTTGCTTACGGTTTTAAACTGTAATGCCTAAGATAACCTAAGTGCAGAACTAACCTTTGCTAAAAACCTGCGGTATATTGCTGCAGGTTTTTTATTTTTGTAATAGCCAACACATTACCCATGAAATTATTTATTATTGACTGGTCTAAAGAGCTTACTACACCCCTTATAGATTTCTGTAAAAAAAATGCAGATGTGGTAGGCATTGAGCTTCGTGATGGTAGCGAAGCTTACCGAAAAACGGGTTTACTAAAACCTGATGTAATAGTGATAAACTATGCTACCAAACCCTCTCATTGCAGGCAAACTGCCGACAGCATCCGTCAAAGGAAAGCAACTTCACAAATACCCATTTATTTTATTGACGGTGCCGAAGAAGAAAACGAACTTGCCGAGCATATGGGGATTTGCTTTTCTCAGGAAGAACTTCAGGATTTACTCCTGGAGTAGTTATTGGGTTCAGGGTTGCCACTCCTGTTGGATTTGTACACTAAATAGAGTATCGGACTTCTGATATCCGACAAGTTACTTCTCACTCTTAAGTTTATTTTCGTATAAATGAATATTATCCAGAACCTTTTCATCTACTTCAGGTTCCCTGAAATCATATTTTTTGATTTCTTCAAGAATAATACTGGCAACCATTAATCGTGCTGCTTTTTTATCATCACAAGGTATAGCATACCAGGGCGCATGATTATGCGATGTGTTTTGTATCATATCCTCATAATATTCCTGGTATTTTTCCCAAACTTCCCTTTCGTCAAGATCTCCTGGTGAAAATTTCCAGTTATGGCTTTTCTTCTCCAGTCGACGCAAAAGGCGCTGCCTTTGTTCTTCTTTACCCAAATGCAGAAAGAACTTAAGCACAATCATTCCATTTTGGGTTATATGTTTCTCAAAATGATTAATTTGTTCATAACGCATTTGCCAAAAATCCTTTGGTATATCTTTTACATCTTCAATTCCCGGAAGATTTTCTTTTAAAAGATATTCCGGATGCACACGTGTAACTAAAACATTCTCATAATGCGAACGATTAAATACAGCAAACTTGCCTTTTTCGGGCAGGGCTATATAATGGCGCCAGAGGTAATCGTGCTCCAGTTCGGCTGAAGTAGGCTGCTTAAAACTAAACACATTTACTCCCCTGGCATTAAAGTTTTTAAACACTTCCCTGATAAGACTATCCTTCCCTGATGTATCCATTCCCTGCAGAACTACCAAAACACTGTAACGATTATTGGCATACATCTTGTCCTGCTGTTTGGAAAGCTCTTTGCTGACTTCTTTAAGAGCGTCTTTTTTATGTTCATCAGTCAGTCCTAAATCTACCTGTGTTGGGGCGTGTTTGATACTGAATTTATGATCGGCTCTAAAATCGTCGGGATTGATTGCTTTCATGGATAATTGGTTTATCTTTATATAAATGTAAGAATTAAAATTGTAAAGAATTTTTCTCAAAATATAATGTTATGCAAAAGTTTCAGCTGGAACTGTTTTTACACATCATAGGTATAGGCTCTGCATCGGGTCTGTTATTAAACGGCACTAATCTGTATCTTGTATCTGACAATAGCCATATACTTTATGACTATAGCCTGACCGATAAAAAACTGGACAAAATCAATATTGCGCCAAAAGGGTATGATGGACCGCTTGAAAATGTCCCGAAAAAAGACAAGCCTGATTTTGAAGCACTGACCTCCTTTGGTGAAGAACTATATCTTTTCGGTTCGGGTTCTACGGCTAAACGCAACACCATAGTACACGTTGACGGTCAGTCAAAAAAAGTGTATCCACCAATAGATGCTACCGATCTTTACCTTGCCATGCAGGATTTCAGCGAAATTAATGCTGAGAATTTTAACATTGAAGCCGTTGCCTATGATGGTAATACATGGTATGTATTTAACAGGGGCAATGGCCCTAAAGGACAGAATGGCGTTTTTACCATGAATGGTGATATTAACGAGTCTATGTTTCAGTTCATCTATAACGAAGTAAAACTTCCGCTGATAAACGGAGCGCCTTCCAGCTTTACCGATGCGATACTGATAGATGATAAGCTTTATTTTCTGGCAACTGCCGAAAAAACAACCTCTACCTATAAAGATGGAGAAATTGCGGGTACGCTTATCGGCCGTATGGATACCGAATCTATGGAAGTTGAATTTACTGAGATAATCTCCAATAAAAATAAATTCGAAGGACTTACACTGTATAAAAAACAGGGCGATAAGCTCGAATTCCTTCTTTGCGAAGATACCGACAGTGATGCTACCGAAAGTAATATTTATAAGCTTACGCTTGAGAAGTAGTTTTGAGTTTCGGGTTTCGGGTTCAGGGTTGCTCACTCCTGCGCAAAACTCAGAACACAAAACGCTAAACCCTGAACAAAAAAATTTCATACCCTTCCCAACCTTTTCATCACTTTTATAATCTATATAGAAAAGAGACAAATTGTGATGGACGAAAAACTCATATCAGCATGCAGGAAAATGCACCGGGACTCACAGAGGCAGGTGTATGAGCTTATGGCTCCTAAACTGTACCATACCTGCAAAAGGTACCTGAAAAGCGAGGAAGAGATAGAAGAGGCGATGGCCGATGCCTTCTATACTATTTTTACCAAACTTGACCAACTGAAAGAAGATAAGGCCTTTGAAGCATGGGCCCGCAAAATTGCGGTTAACCTTTGCCTGATGAGCCTTAAGAAAAATGTGAACTTCAATATCTACATTGAAGACATGAGCCGAAGCAGCGAACCATCCGAAACCCAGTCGGCCGGGCTTGAGGAAGAAGACCTGCTGAACCTGCTCACCCATCTGCCGGAAGGCTGCAGGACGGTATTTAACCTGTATGCCATAGAAGGCTATTCTCATAAAGAGATCGCCTCCATGCTGAATATTTCTGAGGGAACATCCAAATCACAATTAAACGTCTCCCGCACGAAACTAAAGGAATTAGTAAACAGTGTTTATTATCAAAACGAGAACAGTCATGGAAAATCAAGATAAAATATACGAACAGTTTAAAGAGGCAGCAGGCAAAGCCGAACAAAAGGATTTTGCCCGTATGGAAGCGGTATGGAACCGCGTGGAGGAGAAACTGGACAATAAAAAACAGCGCAGGATTGCTGCCTGGTGGAAATACACTGGTATGGCTGCGGTATTCTTACTGTTTATGGGTGTTGGCTTCTTCATGCTGACCAACGAAAAAAACAACCCTGTTATTGCGCCAAAACTTACTCCTGAAAATAGCATAACCGTTATAGATACCCAAAAGGTAAAAGAAACTTTTGACCCTGCTAAAACGGAGGGGAAAGAAGAGGTTGTTACTACAGAAACAAAAACTGCACCGATGGAAGTCATGGCTTCAGGTATGAATGCTGTTACAAATGAACCGAAAGAGGAGTATTCAGTAAAATATGATGCCTATACTCCAACCTTAAATGATAATGTAGTGGAAAGCTCCGCAACAGCCAGCCCTACAGGAGATGTTAATTATACCGAGCCAAATGCCAAAAGCAAAGACAAAGTGCAGACCATAGAACCAGCAACCTTAGTCACTATTCAGCCTGTGGCAGAACCCGTTGCAACTATTATAAATCCTGTCAGTGTAGAAAAGAAAATGGTATCAGGAGTTATAACCGATAGTAGTGGTTTACCGGTACCGGGAGCAAATGTTATAATACAGGGCACAACAAAAGGTACCCAAACCGATTTTGACGGTAAATACATGATTGATGCCAAAGAGGGTGAAAAGCTTATCGCTTCATTTGTTGGTATGCAAACTCAGACCATTACACTTGGCAGGAGCAAAAATGTAAACTTTAAACTTAGTGATGATGCAAATGTGCTTGAGGATGTTGTTGTTGAAGCTTACAGAACAACCTCATATCGCAGCGCTGAAGAACGAAAAGCAATGCGTGAGGAGCGCAGAGAAGAAAGAAAGGCTAAAAAAGAAGCCAAAGAAGCAGCTAAAAATTCAACTGCGACATCACAGGGTTACGTTAGTGCACCGGTAGTAGCTGAGACTTACAGAACCACCACGAAACCTCAAAGCAATGTTGCTGCCACAACTATAACTTCTAAAACCATCGAAGGCAGACCTAATGCTGACTTTATACAAACATTGCAGGGACAGGTACCGGGACTTAACATCAGTACAGGTTCAGGGCAACCGGGAGCGAACAGTACGATTGTATTGAGAGGTGTTGGTTCTATCAATGGAAATAACGAACCACTGTATGTTATTGATGGTGTACCGATGAAAACTGATGATTTTAAACAGATAAATCCAAATGATATTGAAAGTATTAGTGTGCTTAAAGATGCCGGAGCTACTTCAATCTATGGCAGCAGAGGTGCTAATGGAGTGATCATCGTAAAAACCAAAAAGGCCCTTACCGATAAAGAAAAACGTAAACTGGAAAAGCTAAATAAGAAACTGGAGAAACAGAAAAAAAAGCATCCAGAGAGTTTTACTACTACCGAGGCTCCTAAACAGGCATTAATAAATGTTGACCAGGAAGACTACGAATCGTTTGAAGAAAATAAGTTCGAAAATCCTGCCACTACTCCATTGTCAACTTTTTCGATAGATGTGGATAACGCTTCGTACACGAACATCAGACGATTCCTGAACAATGGGCAGACCGTTCCAAAAGATGCGGTACGCATTGAAGAAATGATCAATTTCTTTAAGTACCAGTATCCACAGCCGGTAAACAACGAACCGTTCTCTATCAATACCGAGTACAGCGATGCACCGTGGAATCCTCAGCACAAGCTATTGAAGATTGGGCTACAGGGTAAGATAATTCAGGATGATAACCTGCCGGCTTCCAACTTTGTGTTCTTGTTAGACGTTTCCGGCTCTATGAACGAACCTAATAAATTGCCTTTACTAAAACAAAGCATGAAAGTACTGATAAACCAAATGCGTAAAAAAGACAGGATAGCCATTGTAGTATATGCAGGTGCAGCAGGATTGGTATTGCCTTCTACAAGTGGTGACGAGAAAGAAAAGATATTCGCCGCCCTTGATAACCTTAATGCAGGTGGCAGTACAGCAGGTGGCGCAGGTATCGAGCTTGCCTATAAAACAGCCCAAGAGAATTTTGTAAAAAATGGCAACAACCGTGTAATACTGGCTACCGATGGCGACTTTAATGTAGGCGCTTCATCGAACACAGACATGCAGACCCTTATCGAAGAAAAACGTAAAAGTGGTGTGTTCCTTACCTGCCTTGGTTACGGTATGGGCAACTACAAAGATTCTAAAATGGAGATACTTGCCGATAAAGGCAACGGGAACTATGCATACATAGACAATATGCAGGAAGCCGACAGGTATCTGAACAAAGAGTTTAAAGGGTCGATGTATGCCATTGCAAAAGATGTGAAAATACAGATCGAGTTCAACCCAAAACACGTACAGTCTTACCGATTGATAGGCTATGAAAACCGTAAACTACGTGATGAGGATTTTGCCAACGATGCCATAGATGCCGGTGAGCTTGGCAGCGGCCATACCGTAACAGCACTTTATGAAATTATACCAACCGGTATAAAAAGTGACTACTTTAATGCCGCACCTGAACTGAAATACAGTCAGCCAACAGGTACTGCCAATCAGTACAACGATGAACTGGCTACGATAAAATTCAGGTCTAAAAAGCCGGATGAGGATAAGAGTACCGAGATCATAAGGGTAATACCTAATAATCCAATTCCGCTGCAAAGCACATCAGGCGATTTTAAATTCTCTGCTGCTGTGGCATGGTTTGGATTAAAACTGAGGGATTCAAAACTTGTTCCGAACAAAAAAACTGACGATATAAAATCGCTTGCCAAACAAGGACTGCAAAATGACCCCGATGGTTACAGAGTAGAATTTGTAAGGCTGGTGGAAATGGTAAAATAAATTTTTAGTTACTTAACTCAACTAAGCCCGGCAGACGCCATAATCGGCCGGGCTTTTTTTTAAATTTAAATGATGAAGTCGTTTATTACCTTATTTTTTACAATAAGTTCATTTCTTGTCTCTGCACAGGAGAAAACACCGCAGGAAAAATTTGAGAATGACCTGAAAAGAAATACTATCACCTTATACCAACTTGGCGGAATTGCCCCGAAGGCAAAAACCCAAACCGATTTAGATTTCCAGACAAAATATAAAGTAAAGTATTATGATTTTGGTTGCCTTGCTCCTGTTAATATTAGTTTTTATGAAGACTATAACCTTCTTGCCTTACATTACCTCGCTGACAAATATGGTACAAAAGAAATAAAAGATATCCGACAAGACATCTTAGGCTTTGACAAATGGAACAAGAAATAACAAAAAAGGCAGAAGCGTGAGCTTCTGCCTTTCGGTTATATTCATATCTATATTACTTCTCTATCTCCCTAAGGTTTTCCATCTTTTTCATTTCAAGGAAACCTTTTATGTCTTCAAAATGTTCTTTTACACGTTTGTTGCCAAACTCAAACACTTTAGTTACCAGCCCGTCAAGGAAATCCCTGTCATGCGATACCAGTATCAGTGTACCGTCAAATGCGATAAGCGCATCTTTAATGATATCCTTGGTTTTCATATCAAGGTGGTTGGTAGGCTCATCCAGAATAAGTACGTTATACGGCTCAAGCAATAGCTTAATCATGGCAAGACGAGTCTTCTCACCTCCAGAAAGTACTTTTACCTTCTTGGTTGTATCATCGCCACTAAACATAAACGCTCCAAGAATAGTCTTGATCTGTGTACGGATATCACCCTCAGCAATTCGGTCAATCGTATCAAAAACAGTAATCTCTCCATCCAGAAGTGATGCCTGGTTCTGAGCAAAATATCCAATCTTTACATTATGGCCTACTTCCAGTTTACCCTGATATTCCAACTCACCCATAATGGCTTTAACCATCGTAGATTTACCCTCACCATTCTTACCTACAAAGGCAACTTTCTGACCACGCTCAATAACCATTTCAGCATCTTTGAATACCACGTGGTCACCGTATGCTTTAGAAAGCTCATTTACCACTACAGGATACTGCCCTGAACGTGGAGCCGGCGGGAACTTAAGGCGAAGTGCCGAAGTATCTACCTCATCAACCTCAACAAGTTCCAGTTTCTCAAGCATCTTAACACGCGACTGCACCTGAAGTGTTTTAGAGTAAGTTCCTTTAAAACGCTCTATGAATTCCACATTCTCGGCAATCATCTTTTGCTGCTCATCATAAGCTTTCTGCTGATGCGCACGACGGTCTTTACGTAGCTCTAAATAGTGTGAATATTTTGCTTTATAGTCATATATCCTTCCCATTGTAACTTCAATGGTGCGGGTAGTAATGTTGTCTACAAACGCCCTATCGTGCGATATTACCATAACGGCTTTGGCACTGTTTACAAGGAAATCCTCAAGCCACTGAATACTCTCAATATCCATGTGGTTGGTAGGCTCATCCAGAAGGATAAGATCCGGTTTTTGTAATAGTATCTTAGCAAGCTCGATACGCATTCTCCATCCACCGCTGAACTCCGATGTTGGCCTTGCAAAATCTTCACGGGTGAAACCCATACCGAGAAGTACCTTTTCAACTTCGGCTTCATAATTAACCTCTTCGATAGAATAGAATTTCTCACTAAGTTCTGATACTCTTTCGATGATCTTATAGTATTCGTCCGACTCATAGTCCGTACGAATAGTAAGCTGTTCGTTAAGCTCATCAATCTCAGCCTTCATCTTGAAGATTGTTTCAAAGGCTTTAGATGTCTCTTCAAATACAGTAGCATTGTCTTCGGTAAGCAAGTGCTGAGGAAGGTAGGCAATAACAGTACCTTTTGGAGCCGAGATGTTTCCTGACGAAGGTTTGTTTACCCCTGCAATAATTTTAAGCAGTGTCGATTTTCCCGCACCGTTCTTACCCATAAGGGCAATCTTATCCGTTTCATTAATCGAAAAAGAAACATCGCTAAAAAGCGTGGTACCGCCAAACTGTACCGAAAGCGCATCTACTGTAATCATGATTATTTTTTTGAAGCCGCAAAGATAGGATAATCAGGCGATTTGTCAAACAGCGTTTATTTGCAGAACATAAAAAGATTGGCTACTTTTGAAAGTATAATTTTTAATTGATTTTGATGAAACCTTGGGTTAAAACAGGACTCTTTTATGCTATTTGGATGTTTGTTTTCATGACATTCGTAGCTCCTTATATATTGGTATGGACCGGATTTCAGGATGAAAACGAACCAAAATTCCTAATAGGTAAAATCCTAATCAATGCTGTCTTCTGGCTTATTTTCGGACTTATTTTTGGCTACTGGAATGGTAAAAAGAAAAATGGACCTAAAAAACAAATCGACTCCTAATGAAAAGCTGGATAAAATTCGGATTGTTCTGGGGAATGTTTATGGCATTGGTCATAAATGTATTATTTCCATTATTTGATGGAACGGATATCGTTCCGATGAAAGTTCTTGTAAGCATTCCGTTCTGGCTTGTTGGCGGACTCATCTTTGGTTACGTTTCACGCAAAAAAGAATCAAAACAATAATTATGTCACGATATACAAAAGCGGTTATAGCCTGGTTCTTTTTCTGCTTTGTGCTTACCACTTTTGTATTGCCTTTACTTGGCTGGAGCAATAACACTATTGACCTCTCACAGATAGTTGTCAACTTTTTTCTTTGGGGAATTGTCTGCTTTTTCGTAATTTACATAGAGAAACGACGCGTAAAGAAACTTAAAAAAGATAACGATGAAAAAATGGGTTAAATATGGATTGCTCCAGGGAGCTCTTATGGCCTTTGGACTCGCCATAGCCTTTCCAATATTAGATGGAACATTTTCCACCACAAACCTAGTGATAGGGATACCTGTATTTATACTGTCGGGATTGGTTTGGGGATACCTGATGCTTGGAAAACAACCAAAAAAATTATACAATGAAAAAATGGGTTAGATCAGGACTAGTTTGGGGAGGCATCCTTTATATCATCACCATGATTATTTTTCCCCTTTTTGACCACGAACGTTTTACCATTACCAAAATACTTTTGGGTATCCCACTATGGATAGTAGTAGGTTTGATTTTGGGTTATTTACTGAAAAAGAAGAAGGCACATTAATTCTTTAAAACATCATCAGCAAACTTTTTAAATTCCGATTTAAAATGTTTGTTATCATTGATACCGTTATGTCCCTGACCCGGAAGTGTAATTAATGTCTCTCTCTCTTTAAATTCTGCTTTAAGCTTTTCCGAGTTACTATAAGGCAACAATTTGTCATCAGAACCGTGAAAAATACAGACAGGTGCTTTTACTTTTTGAAGGAATTCATGAGTCTCAAAATTATATTTCTTTAAAAATCCCGGCATAAATGGAACCATAGAACTAATTGTTTCCCTTAGACTGTAATAGGGCGCCTGCAAAACCAGTCCTGCAGGTTTATTATCAGAAGCCAGCTTAGCTGCTGGTCCAGTACCTATGGAATAACCCACAATTATAATTTTATTCTCAGGATAGCCTGCCTTTACATAATCATAGGCCTTTTGCACATCATTAAGAAACTGTTGTTCCCCTGATATCTTCCCTTCACTTTTACCGTAACCCCTATAGTCCAGAATGAAAATATCATATCCCATATCGTTATAAGTCGTAGCGATTTCACCCCAACCTTTCACCGAACCTCCATTACCATGAAGATAAAACACGAGTCCTTTAGTTTCCGCTGATTTAAAAAGCAAACCGTTCAAGTTTACATCCTTCTCAACAGGAATAGAAAGCTCTTCAAATTTAGAATCAAATGAAAACTTATAGTTCTTAGTCAAAACTTCAGGCTGAAAAATCATTCCCTACTGATTAAAATATAAGTAAGCAACCAAAAACAGGTATATAAACCCAAGAAAAGAAACAATAATAATCGTTATAAATTTGAGGCTCTTAATCATAAATTCGGATTCTTTATTTCATACCAGGCTTCTTCCACACCATCCTCAATAAAAGTCTCAATGAATTTTAAACCCGATTTTTCGAGAATTCTTCGCGATGCTTCATTACCGGTATCAGCATAAGCATTTATTTTCTCTAGCTTCATTACATTAAAGCCATAGTCTACCAATGCCTTCGCAACCTCACTTCCATAACCTTTACCCCAGTGCTTTTTAAGAAATCGATATCCCAAATCTATAAATATGCCTCTATCCGGCAGGTTGCGTTCTCTTTTGAGTCCTGCCCAACCTACAAATTCATCTGTTTCTTTAAGGATTACAGCCATTCTTGCTATCCCAAATTCGGTATACTGCCATTGCAGGTTTTCAATAATAGGGTACACTTCATCAATATGCTTTAAAGGATTATTACCTAAGTACAAATGCACTTCAGGATCAGAATCCATTTCAAACATAGCCTCAGCATCTGAAGATTGAATTAAACGAAATAACAGACGTGGGGTTTCGAGTATTGTTTGCATGACTAATTGATTACTGAACACGAATATAAAGAAAAAAGCTACTGATTTCTCAGTAGCTTTTTACATCTCCGCCTTCGGACAGAGAATTTTTAAATATTTGTATGGCATTATAATCTTCAATACCAAGAATATCGATCAGGTTAAGGAAATGAAGTTTGCCTTCATTATGATAATATACAAGCTGCGGGCGTATGTCCTGCATTTGTCCCCTATGGTTTAATTCAAAATATTTGATGATTTCACTACCATCTGTAAAATTCAGAAGAACGCTTATGTCCTTCCCATTTGGCCAGCTTTCTTTATCTGTAGAAAAGCTTTCTGCTTTCCTTAAATAGTTTCCATGATCACTAAATTGAAGTTTACTGATTAAAGAAAGATTATATTTATGTTCATTTATGGCTATGCTATCTTTTTCGAAGGTAATTATACCTTCAAGTATTCTTTTAGGCTTTTTTATAAAAAATGATATTACTTTAAGTATAATACCCAACAGAAATATTGACCAGCAAATTACCCTTAGGGTTTTATTGTCTGTAATATAGCCTATAGTGTAAGCAATTATAGCTACCATCCAAAAAACACCTACAAAATGATTTACAGAAAGTTTTCTCAAATCTACTTTAGGAGGCGTAAAAACCTTAAACGTATTCATTACTCCTGAATATTGTCATCTTCCTCCTCATCGTCGTAATCCTCATCCTCTTGATCATCAAATTCAAAGAATAACGGCTCTACCATTATTTTATCAGCCAGTATCTCAACACGATCGGTAATTACATCGGTAAAGAACAGTCGTTGCGTTTTAGTAATACTGTTTGATATACGCGCTATTTTTGGCTCCATCCTTACTTTAAGCAGGTCTTCGGCATCGTCAACAATGAACATTTTTAGCCTGTTTACATCAAATCCTGCTGTGGAGAACATCTCATTAAGCCTTACCGGCGTACCAATAAGCACATCGATACCAAGTGAAATCTGGTTTTTATCATAGTCAATATCACCCTGCTCGTATACACCATACACACGCAGGTTATTGTAATTACCATACTTTTTAAAAAGCTCCATCATTTCCAGCACTTTAGCTTTATCCTGAACCATGATCAATGCTCGCGGCGACTCCTCAAATGGCTTATCAAGACGTTGAATCACATTGATAACAATAGTTGTAGTCTTACCAAGTGTCGAATCTGCCAGAAATACACAGTCAACACCACTTTTAATGGTACTCCATGTTTCTTTTTGCAATTCGGTAGGTTCTGTAAGTCCCGCTTCTTCAAGGGCACGGGCAAGCTTTTCGTTTATTTTTTTTAAATGCATTTTTTTGCTATTACACAGATATTCCCTAAGAAGCACAAAGATTCACAGAGAATTACTGCTTTGTGCGCTCTTAAATTCTGTATTGTTGAAAGAGACCACAAAGTAACGAAAAGAAAAATAAAAAACCTCAGAGAATCTCTGAGGTTTCTTTATGTTCCCGATAGCTATCGGGACAGTGATAAATTTTATTTACTTGCAAAAAGCTTTACATCGGTCTCGCTTATTTCGGCGCCTCCTAATATTATAAGGCGCTCTACTACATTGCGTAGCTCACGGATATTACCCGTCCAGTCATATTCCTGCAATAGTTTAATGGCTTCTGCCGAAAACTTCTTGGTAGCCGAGCCCTGCTCTGAAGCTATCTTCTCCGCAAAATGGTTTACAAGTGTTGGTATATCATCCCTTCTGTCGTTCAGCGCAGGTACTTTTACAAGAATAACTGCCAAACGATGGTATAAATCCTCACGGAAACGCCCTTCGGCTATTTCCTTTTTCAGGTCTTTATTCGTTGCTGCAACAACGCGAACATCTACTTTAATATCTTTTTCGGCTCCTACTCTCTGAATCATGTTCTCCTGAAGTGCACGAAGTACTTTTGCCTGAGCGGGCATACTCATATCCCCTATCTCATCAAGGAAAATAGTTCCTTTATCGGCAGCTTCAAACTTACCGGCACGATCTTTCACCGCACTGGTAAAAGCACCTTTTACGTGACCGAACAATTCACTTTCTATCAGTTCCGATGGTATCGCAGCACAGTTCACCTCAATAAAAGGCGCAGCAGCGCGCTCGCTCTTTTCGTGAAGCCAGTGTGCCACAAGTTCCTTACCGGTTCCGTTAGGGCCGGTAATCAATACGCGGGCATCAGTAGGCGCTACTTTTTCTATAATTTCTTTTATGTGATTGATAGGCTCACTGTCACCTACCATCTCATAACTCTTGCTGACTTTCTTTTTCAGCATCTTGTTCTCAACCACCAGTACTTTTCTGTCCAGCGCATTGCGAACAGTATTTAGCAAACGGTTCAGATCCGGTGGTTTTGAGATGTAATCAAATGCTCCAAGACGCATTGTATTGATCGCTGTTTCCAGATCGCCATGACCCGAAATCATCACAAAAGGAATTTCAGGTTTTATCTTCTTTACCGCTTCCAGCACTTCAACACCATCCATTTTTGGCATCTTAATATCACAAAGTACCAGGTCGTAATCCTCGTTCTTTATTTTTTCAAGCCCTGCAAGGCCGTCTTCGGCCTCTTCAACTTTATAGGTATCGCTTTCCTCCGACAGTATCTTTCCCAATACCCTGCGGATTGCAGCCTCGTCTTCTATTATTAATATTTTGGACATTCTTTTTTAGATTGTTTGATTCATGGATTCTTTGAGCGTTCGCTAAATATATTAATCTTATAAAGCTTACTATTTATGATTAACAAAATCCATGCTATTTTTTAACGTACTGTAAACTGTTAACTTATTACTGCATACTAGTACTTAAGCCATTTGAATATTTCCTTATAGGTTGGTTTCTTACCATACATAAGAATACCGATTCGGTAAATCTTAGCTGCAAACCATACTACAAGTAAGAATGTAGCAAATAACAATACTACCGAAACTATAATTTGCCATACAGGTACACCAAACGGTATGCGCATCATCATTACGATAGGCGATGTAAGCGGTATCATTGAGAATACTGTCGCTACTGTGCCGTGCGGATCATTGATTACCGTAAAGAACCCTACATACACTCCCAGCATAAGCGGAAGGATAATAGGTAATAAGAATTGCTGTGAATCGGTTTCGCTGTCTACTGCTGCACCTATTGATGCATAAATTGAACTGTATAAAAAGAAACCTCCAATGAAGTATACCAGGAAACATCCAGCCATCATACCTAATGGCAAGTTCCATATTTCATTAAGATAAGCCTGCATTTCACCCATCGAGTTTTTTCCGGCTTCAACCATTTCCGGTGTTACCGCACCTGTGCCAACTTTCATTCCGAAAACTCCTGCGACAACAAAAATCAGGATTGTTCCCAATATCGCCCATATCAGGAATTGTAATATCCCTGCCATAGACGTACCGATAATTTTACCCATCATCAGTTTAAAAGGTTTAACCGATGAAATGATAATTTCGATAATACGGTTAGTCTTTTCTTCGATTACGCTACGCATTACCATATTACCATAAATGATAATAAACATCATAATAAGATAACCAAAAGCAAACCCGATACCTATCTTGATCTCATTAAGCCATTTCAGGCTTTCCTCTCCAGAAAATTTGCTAAGGTGAATTTCAGATTCGGCTTTTGCCTTGCCAATTTCCTCGTAATTGATGTTTTTTTGTTCAAGGTTATACCTGAAAAGCTTATCGTTTATAACATCCTGCACACCATCAATAAAATCCATTGACGGGCTTTCGTCAGAGATATATTCTACTTTCTTCTCTAATTCAAGTGGCGTGGCTACCTTTGGTACATATATAAGACCCTCATAGCTTTTAGCAGCTTTTTCTTTGGCTACTGCCAATGGCATCTCCGATAAATTTACATATTCTATTTTCTTAGTGTCTTTAAAATCGGGCTCCAGCATTCCTGATTCGTCATGGATCGCAATTTTAATTACCTCATCGTCATTCACACTGGCAAGATAACCCACCAGCATCGCCATAGCTGTAAACAATAGCGGACTCAAAAAAGTCATCACGATGAAAGATTTATTGCGCACCTTGGCGACAAACTCTCTTTTTACAATTAAGGATAGGCTCATAATTATCGTTTGCTTACAGTTTGAATAAATATATCGTTTACGCTTGGTATCTTCTCTACAAAGTAAGTTACATCGCCCTTTTGTACGAGGTCGCTTAACAGCTGTCGCGAAGTAACACCTTCAGGCAGGGTAATCTGAAGCTTAAGCTCATCATCAAGGGTTTTAAAACTTGCCGGAGCCACCTGGTATTTCTGGCTAAGCTCACCTGTAACCTGATGGTTATTCCCTGACAGGATACCTACTTCAAAGGTGTTGGTACGGTATTGCTTCTTAACATCATTAAGTTCGCCTTCGATAAGTTTGTTCGATTTATGGATAAGCGCAATATGGTCACACATTTCCTCTACGCTTTCCATTCTGTGGGTAGAGAAAATAATCGTAGTGCCTTTATCACGAAGCGCCAGTATTTCATCTTTTATAAGATTGGCATTTACAGGGTCGAAACCACTAAAAGGCTCATCAAAAATAAGCAGTTTGGGTTGGTGTAGTACCGTTACCACAAATTGTATTTTTTGCGCCATCCCTTTTGATAACTCCTGGATCTTTTTATCCCACCATCCTTTTATCTCAAGGCGGTCAAACCAATACTCCAGCTGATCTTTAGCCTGCTTTTTGGTAAGCCCTTTAAGCTGGGCAAGATATAATGCCTGCTCGCCTACTTTCATGGTTTTATACAATCCTCGCTCTTCGGGCATATAGCCAATATTGGCAATATGACTTGGGTTGAGCTTTTCACCATCAAGGAAAACCTCACCGCTATCGGGCATTGTAATTTGGTTAATAATTCGGATAAGAGAAGTCTTTCCTGCTCCGTTAGGACCTAAAAGTCCATATATGCTGCCTCGCGGCACCTGTAGTGAAACGCTGTTAAGGGCAGTATAATTGCCATATTGCTTAACAACATTCTTTACTTCAAGAATTGGTTCCATTCAAATTTGATTGAGAATGTAAAAATAAAGAATAATGACGGATAATTAGCAGGTATTAAAACCTCCTAAATAAAAAAACCCACCTTTATTTGCATAAAGATGGGAAAAATTGCTATGAAAAAGAAAAATTCACTATTTACATAGTGAATTTCAAATATATAATTTTTTCTTAAATTATGAAAACATATCCTTAACTTTTTCAAAAAAAGATTTATCCGACTTTTCAGGGTGCGGAATAAAGTTTTCATCCGTAAGTGATTTCTCGAAAAACTGACGTTGTTCTTTTGTCAAAGTCTTTGGAGTCCAAACATTTACATGCACTAATAAGTCACCACTACCGTAAGAGTTAAGACTCGGTATACCCTTACCTTTCAGTCTCAGTATTTTACCTGACTGTATGCCCTCTTCAAGTTTTATCCTTACTTTTCCATTTACAGCCTCGATATCTTTAGATGTTCCAAGCGCAGCTTCGGCAAAGCTTATGTATAAATCATAGTGAAGATTCTCACCTTCACGTTTAAGTGTTTCGTGCTCAACTTCTTCAATTGCAACAATCAAATCACCCGGAATGCTGTTATTACCCGGTGCATCATTACCTTTTCCTGCAACTTTTAGCTGCATACCGTCTACTACACCTGCAGGTATTTTGATTGATACTGTTTCGTCTTCCATTATCATACCCTGAGCATCGGCATTGTTAGGCTTAGATTCTATGATCTGCCCCGTACCTCCACAGGTATGACAGGTAGCAGCAGTTTGCATCCTTCCAAGTATCGTGTTGGTTACCTTCATTACCTGACCGGCACCATTACACGTAGGACACGTTTTAAAGCTAACGCCTTTAGCCTGTACCTTACGTTTCACTTTTACTTTTTTCTCGACACCGTTAGCAATTTCGTCAAGAGTAAGCTTTACTTTAATACGCAGGTTACTTCCTTTCATCCTGCGCTGGCCGCCTCCCCCTCCGAAACCACCAAAGCCGCCACCAAATGCGCCTCCGAAAATATCTCCAAACTGACTGAAGATATCATCCATGTTCATACCGCCGCCATTAAAACCACCTGTACCGTCAAACGCCGCTGATCCATACTGATCATAACGTGCTTTCTTATCCGGATCGCTTAATATCTCATAAGCTTCGGCAGCAGCCTTAAATTTTTCCTCTGCCTCTTTATTTCCCGGATTTTTGTCAGGGTGGTACTCAATAGCCTTCTTACGGTATGCCTTTTTAATCTGGTCCGCAGTAGCGCTTTTATCAATGCCTAATATTTCGTAAAAATCTTTCTTCATCTTACTGTAATGCTAACAGTTTTAAATTAGTTACCAATAACAACTTTAGGGAAACGGATAATTTTATCTCCCAGTTTGTATCCTTTTTCAATCACGTCTACAATCTTACCTTTAAGATCATCCGACGGTGCTGGGATTTGAGTAATAGCTTCTGCAAAATCAGCGTCAAAAGCATCCCCAGCTTTAATTTCTACCTGCTCAAGTCCTTTAGAAACAAGTGTATCTTTAAGCTTATTATGTATAAGCTCTACTCCTTTAAGCAAAACCTCATCTTCAGATTTTGAAATCTGCGTCATAGCCCTGTCAAAATCATCAAGAACCGGAAGCATAGCCTGTAGCACTTCCTGATTAGCTGTTTTAAACAAATCTAATCTTTCTTTAGATGTTCTTTTTTTATAGTTTTCAAATTCAGCAAACAGTCTTAAAAACTTATCTTTCTCTTTGGCAAGTTCCTCACTAAGCTTTTCTTCGGCTGACAATTCTTCAGCAGATGCCACGCCTTCATGTTGTTCAGCAGCTTGGTTCTCATTTATTATTCCGTCCTGATTTAAGTCTTTCTCTACGTTTTCAGAATTCTCCTGGCTCATATTCTTAAATAATTTCTTAAACATTATTTTGTTTTCGTTCGCTTTAGCGAAACGCAAAAGTATTGCCAAAATCTGTAAAATGTCAAATTGTCACGGCTATTTTTCTTAATTTTAAAAGATAGTACAATCCTAGTCTAAACTAAAACCATGAAAAAACAACTTTTTGTGGCAGCAACAGTTATACTTTTTGCCACCTCATGCCGAAAAGAAACTACTTCGGGCGAAGCAATAATTACCGAAGCCGAATTAACAAAACCCGTGGCGCCAGCCTCCCAAAAATATATTGCCGACACTTTGGTTTCCAATATTAACTGGATCGGCACAAAGCCTACCGGAAGTCACTCCGGAACAATAAAGCTAAAAGATGGTGTATTTTTTATAAAAGACAATGAGCTTGAAAGCGGAAAATTCACCATCGATATGAATAGCATTACCGTGACCGATCCAAAGGAAGATAAAAACAGAACAAACCTTGAGAATCACTTAAAAGGACTGGGAGACAAAACCAACGAAGACCATTTTTTTAATGTAACCAAATACCCTATAGGCATATTTGAAATTACCAATATAGCTAAAACCAACAATCAAACTTTAATTGAAGGCAATCTCACTATAAAGGAGATCACAAAAAACATCACCTTTCCGGCTTTTGTTAGTGTAAATGATTCAACTGTAATTCTAAACAGTGAGAGTTTTAAGATAAACAGAACTTTGTGGAATATAAACTATAATTCTAAAAGTGCTATTGAAAATCTTGGGGATCAATACATAGATGACAATATTGAACTGAAAGTTAGTGTAACTGCAAAGAGGAATATCAAATAATAGATATAGTCTCTGTATTTGAGAAGTATCTTAAGATTTCAATTCAACCTGAAGTGCCTTTTCGAGAGAGAGGTATTTAAACTGATATCCTTCACTTATAATTTTTTTTGCGCTGACATTCTGACTGTCAAACAACAATGTATGCATTTCGCCCAAAATAAGTTCCATTACGAATTTTGGCACATTCGGCAGAAAAAAAGGCTTGTCCATTACTTTAGCTGCAAGCTCCACTAAAGTATGATTTGTAACCGGATGGGGTGCCACAGCGTTATAAATACCTTCGAGTTCGTTGTGCAGAACATAAGCATAAATACCCGCAAGATCATCTAAATGAATCCATGACTGCATTTGCTGACCACTACCAAACGCAGCCCCAAAACCATATTTGATAGGAGTTGCAAGCTCTTTAAGAGCCCCCCCCTTACCTGACAAAACCAAACCTGTACGGATTTTTGCCACTTTTACACCTAATGTTTCCATTTTATCAGATGCAGTTTCCCATTGTTGTACTACAGTACTAAGGAAAGAATTATCAAAAGCAGCCTCATCTTCAGAATACACTTTATCAAGACTATTGGGATAAATACCTATTGCAGATGCAGAGATAAACTGATGTACACTATTAGGGTTATTTTTGAGGAGATTATAAATTGCATTTACAGATGCTACCCTACTGTTCAGTATTTGTTTTTTATAGGTGTCAGTCCACCGTTTGGCAATAGGCGATCCTGCCAAATTAATTACAGCATCTACATCCTCTATACAATGATTGTCAATTTCACCCGATTCAGGACTCCAGTAAAACCCTTTGTAGTTAGGTTCATCCTGTATCTTATCTTTTGAAGTAGTCAAATAATTAACAGATATGCCGTTCTTTAAGAGCAACGATACTAATTCAGTGCCTACAAGTCCCGTAGCTCCGGTTAATAATACCTTCATATCTGTTTTTTTGGTTAATCAAATATAAAAAGCCGTAGCCGAATACACCCGATTTTAACTTATATTTAAGGAAGAACTTATTTAACCTTAATGCTCCATTCAAACTCCATGAACGAAACCTGATCTCCGGCTTCATCCTTTCCTGTAGAGGTCATCCAAAAAGTTTGTCCTTCACCTGTCTCTATAGCTTTACGTATAGCATCCTCTATTAAGTTCCCATCATTACAGGTAAAAGTAATTCTGCCACGTGCCTTTTTAGTAAAGTTGCCTTTATTATTGGCCACCAGCATTGAGATTTTCTTCCCACTCTTCTTAATATGATACATAACCAGTGCCCCGGTAGTAAGTTCTGCAGCCATAGCCTGCACTGCAAAATACATAGAATTAAAAGGGTTTTGGTTAAACCACCGGTGCTTCACCGTAGCTACACATAAAGATGTAGATATAGCTTTTACCCTTACCCCGCTCCAATAGGCCGAAGGAAGCTTAGCAAACAGGAAAGTATTGAGTTTAGAAGGCGTGAATTCCATTATACATTTGATTTTCTGCTAAAATACAGATAATTAACCAATTTTAGAAATGTTAATTTTTTGTTAAAATACAGTACTTTGTATTGCACAATACCTGACAATAGACATATATTTGCATAGAATATTAATTGATATAAACCTATACTATGGAAACAATAGCAAACAAAAACACATCTACAATACTGCAGTTAAGCGCATTAACACAGTATTTTATTCCATTAGGTAACTTTATATTTCCGGCTTTGATATGGAGTCTTAAGAAAAACGATTCAGAATTTGTAGATTATAATGGTAAACAGGCAATCAATTTTCAGTTAAGCCTTTTCCTTTACTCTTTCCTATTAGCTGTAATTGCTGTACCAATTTTCCTATGTACATTTTTAAGCAACATGGACCTGATAATAAATTCTGACGGAGAATGGATCATAGAGCAATTTAGCCTTGGCAACATTACTTGGCTTGTACTTATTGCAGTGATAGCGGTTTGTATTGTAATACTTCTTAAAACAGCAGAGTTATTTCTTATCCTTTATGCAGCCGTAAAAAACAACAATGGACAACGATATGATTTTCCATTAACTATAAAATTCATAAAATAATGAAAACAATAACCGTAATGCTGTTAATGCTATTAATGATTGTTTCGTGCAACTCTAACGACAGCAACGTAAAATATAGCTATTCATACAATAGCGATGGTGTCATAAAAAGAGAAATGATCGTAAAAAACAACAAAAATGACATTGAGATAGAAATGAACGGTAATGCTACATTTAACAATGATGAAACGGCAATAACCCAACTAACTCCCGGAGGAAGTATAAACTACAGAAACAAGGACACCAAACTTATCGCAACCTCATCAAAAGAAGGCATAAAAATCAATATTGAAAAAAACAACAGTAAAATATCCGGCACCAGCGACACCGGTAAAGAAATAATTAAAGAAGCCATAATACATATAAAGAAATTACAACAAAAACATAAATAATCGTCGCAGAGTTCAATCATCAAAAAACAATCAATCAACCAATTCTGTCCTTAATCACGGCAGCAATCATCAGAGTTCAATCATCATCAATCCGCCTGCCGGCAGGCAGGTCAAATCAAATCAAATCAAATCAAAAACGAACAGTTATGAAACAATTTTTAACAACAGCGCTTTTAGTCGTAATCGGGCTTAGCGCACAGGCACAAACAAGTGAGACGCGTAAAAGTGAAAATTTTACAACACTTGACGTAAAGAACGGAATTGAAGTGGTATTCACACAAAGTGACGCCCCCTCTTTAAAAGTGGAATCCGATAACATTAAAACTCTTGAAAACATCGTTACGGAATTCAGTAAAGGCTCCTTGAAAGTCTACATGAGAGACAATGAAAACAAAGGACCGGTACTGGGAGTCGCTAAAGTATACGTTTCTGCAGCACATGTAAAAAACTTTAAAGCGGTTACCGGAGCAACGATAAAAGCAAACGGTAAAATTACAGGAGAAGAGCTAAGTGTAAAGCTGGCATCGGGAGCCTCTTTTACGGGAGAGCTAAACAGCAGCAAAAAATGTATAATTAAAGCGGAGTCAGGCTCTATGTTCAGAGGAATAGTAAAGACCGTAGAGTTTGAAGGAAAAACTACCAGCGGATCGACAATAAAAATTACCGGAAATGCTGACATCACTAAAGTAGCATGCAACAACGGATCTTTGATAGCAGGTAAGTTTTTAAGCCAAAATGCTGATATAAAAACAACAAACGGTTCAACGGCTTTTGTAAATGCTATTAAATCGATAAGTGCGGATGCCGATAACTCATCTTCAATTACCTATTATGGAGAACCGGCAGAAGTAAATTTAGGCAACAATATGTATGCTATAAAACGAGATAACCTTAAATTAGCTTTAAACAATTAGGGCTGAAGGTTATAGCATGAGACACAGAAAAAGAAAGTGAATTAAAAACATGATGACTAATGAATATTGAGAACACTAAGGCCCAGATGCGTAAGGGCGTCCTTGAATTCTGCATCCTGTGTGTATTAAAAGAAAAAGATGCATACACATCGGAGATCCTGGACACACTGAAAAACGCAAAGCTGCTTGTGGTTGAGGGTACTGTTTACCCATTGCTCACAAGATTAAAAAACGATGGACTTCTTAGCTATCGCTGGGAAGAGTCAACATCGGGCCCACCGCGAAAATACTACGGCCTGACCGATGAAGGAAGGGAATTTTTAAAAGAACTTAATATCACCTGGACGGAATTATCCGATGCAGTAAATATAATAACCAGTCAAAAAGCATAGCCATGAACAAAACAGTCAGTATAAATTTAGGAGGTTTCTATTTCCATATCGATGAAGATGCCTACCAAAAGTTAAACCGCTACTTTGACGCTATCAGACGTTCACTTTCTCCTGACGGGAAAGATGAGATTATGAGCGACATTGAAGGAAGGATTGCCGAACTGCTTTCTGAAAAGCTAAAAAGCGACAAACAGGTAGTAGGCAATGCAGAAGTTGATGAGATCATGGCTATAATGGGTCAGCCGGAAGACTACAGGATAGACGAAGAGACTACAGGCGAAAAAAACACATACACAGCCCCTGATTATAACTATGCTCCAAGAAACAAAAAATTCTACAGGGATGGTGATAAAGGTATGATTAGCGGTGTATGCGCCGGATTGTCACATTACTTCAGGATCGATCCATTATGGATAAGAATATTATTCGTCATATCATTATTTATCTCATTTGGAACAAGTATATTCATATATATCCTATTATGGGTACTTATCCCAAAGGCAATTACCACTACCGAAAAACTTGAAATGACGGGCGAACCCATCAATATCTCTAATATCGAAAAAAAGGTAAAGGAAGAAATTGATTCAATTACCGGAAAACTTCAGAATGTAGACTATGACAGGTTGGGTAATAATGCCAAAAACGGAGCCCAAAAAATAGGTAGTGGTATAGGAGCTGTATTCTCTGCCCTGTTTACAGGATTTGCAAAGGTAATAGGCGCATTAATTGCCGTTAGTGCAGCAATAATGCTGGGTGTAGTGGTGGTATTTTATTTCTCATTGTTATTTACCTCATCACTAAAGAACTCAATGTGGCATCCCTGGGTAGATGGATTTAATTATACCGATGCTCCGATATGGTTAATGGGTACAGCAGTATTCTTTATGATTGCCATACCACTATTCATGATATTCCTTTTAGGACTTAAGATATTGGTTGACAACTTAAAACCTATAGGAAACATTACTAAATTTACCTTATTGGCATTATGGGTACTATCTTTTGTGAGTGTACTTTACCTGGGTATAAGCCAGACTAAAGAAATAAACGATGAAGGTAAAACCGTATTCAAACAGGACATAAATCTTTTTGAAAATGAAGCAGCTCCTGAAAATGATACACTTCTGATAAAATTCAGATACAACGATTATTTTGCAAAATCATTTTACCCTGACCATAATGATTTCCGTTTTACACAGGATTCTATAGGTAACGATGTGATCTATTCAAATGATGTATCATTTGTACTGTTGAAAACCGATGGAACAAAGCCATTTATTCAGATTGAAAAAATAGCTAATGGCAGAACATCGGCAGAAGCGCGCAAAAGAGCGGAAAAAATTAAATATAATTTCAAATTTGAGGGAAATACCTTAATTTTAGACAATTATCTGTTAACTGATATTACAAACAAATATCGTAACCAAAAAGTTGAAATCTATCTTTACCTGCCTGAAGGAACAATTTTTAAATGTGACGACAGCGTAAAAGAGTATGATAATACCGAAGACTGGTTCTTTAACCTTTGGTGGGATGATGCCAGCAAATGGGTATATAAAATGAAAGAGGACAAAGTAGAATGTCTTACATGCCCTGATGATGAGGAAGCTCCGGAAGATATTCCAGCTCCTCCTGCTCCGCCCGCTGATATTCATATTAACGGTGCAGGTAAAGGCCAGATAAATATATCTGATGAAAAAGTAAACCTGCACTTAAGTGTAGACAGTATTAACGTTACTGCCAAAACGAAAAAATAATTTAAAATATATTTCTCATGGTAAAAGTTATAGTTCATATTGCCAAAGCTATGGTTGCCATAGTAGTCTCATTATTATTTGCCTCATGCGGTTTTGATATAAGAACGGTTGACGGAGACGGAAATGTTGTAAAAAAAGAAATTCCTGTTACAGGTAACTTTAATTCAGTTTCTGTTGAAAAAGACCTTGAAGTTATACTTGTGCAAGGGAGCCAACCATCAGTAACACTTGAAACTGATCAAAATCTTGTAGAGCATATTAAGATTGAAATTAAAGGCCATGAACTTAAGATTACCTCAGATGCAAATCTTGATAGTGACATGAAAAGGATTACTGTGGTTATGCCTACCATTGAATCGCTTTCTACTTCCAGCAGCGCGAAGATTACTGCCAACGGTGTGATTAAAGGAGACTCAATGTCGTTTTCATCAAGCAGCGGAAGCAGTATTGACCTGACAATAGATGCTGACAAGCTTGAATGCGAAACCAGTAGCGGATCGCACATAGGTGTTTCGGGAAAAACAAATGATCTTGATGCTCAAACTTCAAGCGGCGGCCATATCAACGCTAAGGCATTAAAAGCTGAAAATGTAGAAGCAAATGCATCAAGCGGTGGATCAATTATTGTCGATGCTGTTAAACATCTGTCAGCAGATGCATCAAGTGGAGCAAATATAAAATATGTTACTACTCCTGCTAAACTAAAGCAAAATGCCAGTTCAGGCGGGAATGTATCGCAACTGTAATTTATACTCTTCAAAGCCTCCGAAAGGAGGCTTTTTTAATCTAAAACAATTATGAAAAAAATATATCTATTAGCATTAATTTTTGGTATTACTGCATCCATACATGCTCAGAATGAAGTTTACCCATCATCATCAGAAGTCCTGACTGAAAAAATTTTGAATCTGGACATCAAAGCATTTGATGCTTACAATACCTGCGATGTAGCGGCATTCAGGACTTATTTTACAACCGACCTTGAATTTTACCACGATAAAGGTGGCTATTCTAAAGGGATTGAGATATTCATAGAAACATTTAAAGCAAATATCTGTAACGAACCTAAGCCAAAAGTAATACGAAAGACTGTAAAAGAAAGCCTGAAGGTTTATCCACTTGAAGGTTATGGTGCCATACTTATGGGCGATCATGATTTTTATCTGATCGAAAACGGAGTAGAAAAGAAAACCGGAACCGCAAAATTCATTAACATGTGGCTACTGGAAAACGGTTCCTGGAAAATGTCGCGCGTGCTTAGTTATGAACACAAACCTTCACATTAAATTCATTTGTACATCATCAAACATCGGGGCTTCGCCGGTGTTTTTTTATATATTTGCGATAACCAATAAAAAATGAAATAACATGAAAAAAGCTTTCCTGCTACTATTGGCAGTACTTTTTACGTCTATTACGTTCGCTCAGAAAAAAGAAAAGATTAAAGGTTCTAAAATTGTTACCGTTACCCAAAAAGAAGTTGATAATTTTGAAAGTCTTGAAGTAGAAGACAACATAGAAATTTTTCTTTCTAAAGGTACTACACAAAGTCTGGAAATTGAAGCCGATGATAACCTTCATGAAACTTTTAAAGCTGAGCTAAATGGCACTACCCTTCGCATCTATACTGACAAAGAAATAACTTCTGCTAAAAAAATAAGCATTAGGGTTACCTATACTGATAACCTGAAAACAATAACTGCAAAAAATGAAGCTACAATAAATGCCCTTGCCGATTTGCAGCTGGAAAACATTACCATCAAAAATCTTGATTATTCTAAATCCTACCTAAATGTGAAATCTAAGAACTTCACACTGGTAATGAATGATAAAGCAACAGCTGAACTAAACTATCAGGGCGACAATGTAGTCGTAGAACTAAGCAAGAATGCGCAATTAAAAGCTCTAATCGCAGCAAGCATGACTGCCAAACTTGACCTTTACCAAAAAACAACGGCCACTATTGAAGGAGATGCGGCTGAAGCTAAAATCCGTGTAGATAACAATGCTTCGTTTACAGGAAAAAAATTCACTGTTAAAAATCTTGACCTGACAGCCGAAAGTTATACTCACTGCAACATTAATGCTGCCGAAAACATTACCATTGCTGCATCAGGCAAAGCAGAGATTGAGCTCTTTGGAAAACCTAAAGTACAGGTAACCAATTTTGCCGACAGTGCAGTATTGTACAAGAAAGAGATGTAATTAATACATAACCCATAAAAAAGCATCCGCCCTGGCGGATGCTTTTTTATTATACGGAGGGAGGATATTATTTTACTGCGCTTGTGGCAGCAGTTATAATAACGTTAGCAACTTTTGCAGGCTGAGAAATAAAAACAGCATGACTCGCTTTAATTTCTGTCACTTTCATGTTTGCCCTTTTATACATATTACGTTGTATATCAGGATTAATACCTTTATCTTCTGTAGCTACAATGCCATAAGCAGGTTTGTTTTTAAAAGCTGCAGTTTCTACTTTATCTGTAAAACATTGCCCGGCTATCGGCCCCTGTGAAGCATACATAAACCCTGCAAGGTCAGCACTTACATCGGCCGCAAAACCTGCGTGAAATTTAGCCTTATCAAAATAAACCATCCCGTTTGCATCAGGAGGAAGAATACCGTTTTCAGGAGCAGGAGGAAGTGACATTACCCACTGCAGTGTATCCTCACCTTTATCAGGTGCAAATGCCGCAATATATACAAGCCCAACAACTTTAGGGTTATTACCTGCCTGAGTAATTACTGTTCCGCCCCATGAGTGACCAACAAGTATTACAGGTCCATCTTGTCTGTCTATAATTCTGTTTGTTGCCGCTACGTCATCTTTTAAAGACGTCAGCGGATTTTGAACCACACTAACATTGTATCCCTGCTTAACAAGGATATCATAAACGCCTTTGTACCCTGAACCATCGGCAAAAGCACCATGTACCAGTACAATATTTTTCACTTTGCTTTTAGTTTGTGCCACTGTATAAGTAGCAAATAAGGCAATTAAAGCCATTACTGTTACTAAAAAGATTCTTTTTAGCTGCTTAATAAGATCTGTTGTTTTCATGTTATTTATTTTAATAAGTTGATTCCTTTATGAAATCCAAAAACAACACCTTAAAAGCAAAAAACTGAATATCAATACATTATATTTTATTCAGATTTTAATTTTTACGACATGAAGTAAAAACACACATTATACGCTTATCTCGTCATATACATTTTTATAATAGGTTAAACTCAATTATACTATCAGAACTATTCACTTTTAAAAATGTCGTAATAATAAAAGCTCCCAGATTAAACCATTCTGCACATTCATTTAGTATCCATGCATCAGAACTACAAACCAGCCTGGGCTCCTGAACAAGGAATTTATCGGGCGAATTTTCAAGATAGCAATCCCATTTAAAACTATGGTTTTCCGCAATCTCATAACACAGCACCTTAAGTTTTCCGCTGTTAGACACTGGTGTATCAAATATCCAGATTACTTTTTCAACCTCGAGACTTTCAAATAATTTTCCTATCATAATCAGTCCAGTCTCTGTCTGGTTTACTTTACGATAGGTGCCATGTACCGAAGAAATATCCCTGTAACAACCATCAAGTCCTTTGAAAACATACCCTCCTGACAAAAGTGTTTCTAACAATATCAAAACATTAAAACCATCCAGATAAACGGTCTTTCCTTTTAGATCGCTACTGTTAATTTCCTTTGCTCCCCTGAGTTCTGATTCCCTCTCTGAACATGACATACCTTGTAACGCCAAAAGCTGACGCGTTTTAAGCCTGTAACGATTCGCTGATAATGCTAAAGAAGATTTCATAGGATATCCTCTGCTTAGCAGGTAATACAAATCTTTTAAAGCTTCTTCGAGCTTCAATTGTTCATGAGCAGAAGCAAAAAGGCCTTTATCTTCTGAACTCTTCCCTCTGTTTCGTCTTGTTTCCGAATTCTGTTCTTCCATAAACCAAAAATAGAAAAGCCGGACAATATGCCCGGCTTTTAGTTTGAATAAATTCAAATTTAAGATCTGATAAACTCCAGAATATCTTTGTTGATGGTTTCTGCCTCGGTAGTTGGCATACCGTGAGGGAATCCGGGATAAGTAATCAATTTAGAATTTTTAAGTAATGCTGCTGATTTTGGTGCCTGATGTGCCGGTACGATCTGGTCATCCTCACCGTGAAGCACTAATACCGGAATATCAAGACTTTGAAGATTTTCTCTGAAATCAGATTCAGAGAATGCTTTTATTCCGTCATGATGAGCCAATACAGATCCATTCATTCCCTGGCGCCACCAGTTGTGACGGATACCTTCGTCTATTTTAGCACCTTCACGGTTCCAGCCGTAGAAAGGAATAGGGAAATCGTAAAAATAAGATGATCTTGTAAAGGCAGTTCCTTTACGGATCTCATCAAAAATTGACAACGGAATACCTTCAGGATTGCTTTCACTCTGCACCATGATTGGCGGCACAGCACTAATGATAACTGCTTTCGCAACACGGCCTTTTCCGTATCTAGCCGCATAGCGAATAACTTCTCCCCCACCTGTTGAGTGCCCAACGTGAATGGCATCTTTTAAATCAAGAGCTGCGGTAAGTTCTGCAACATCTGCTGCATAAGTATCCATGTTGTTCCCTTCGGCGCTTTGTCCTGAACGTCCATGACCTCTACGGTCGTGAGCGATAACCCTGTATCCCTGTTTTAGGAAAAACATCATTTGCGCATCCCAGTCGTCTCCTGACAAAGGCCATCCGTGATGAAAAACAATTGGTTGTCCTGTTCCCCAGTCTTTGTAATAAAATTCAGTTCCGTCTTTAAGTTTAATTGTACTCATGTCTTTAAGATTTTTTTAGATTATTAATTGGAAAAAATATTTTCTAAATGCACTTAAAGTTAAGCAATTAACACTCCTTAAAACATAAAAAACTAAAAATCAGAATATTAAAATTTTAAGCAATGATATTATATTACGATATATCGTGGTTTCTTTTAAGAATTGTAGCATATCGTTAAATCAAATAACAAACCCGAACAATACTGTCCGGGTTTGTTATTAAAGAATTAGATGTTCATATCTGATAAAACTTTCTTAATCTTTTCAGGTAATTCTTTTCCTGGATTACTAACAAGACTTCTAGGGTATGCTAACTGAATGGATTTAACTTTTCTACCATCTCTATATGTATAACATGTCAATGCAAAGTCACCAAATTTAGTTTTCATAAGAAATATCTGTACGGTAAACTTTTTTTCTTTAAAATCAATTACTTCCTGAACTAAAAATTTATTCTCAGCATCCGCTTTTAACATTTGTTCCTTAACAGCATCATTATATGCTTCATCCGAAAGCTGTTCTTTCGGAACATCGTCAGTAATTTTTACTGTGATTGAAGAATGATCTTTTGAATCAGTCAACGCAATCATTGTTTTGCGTTCAGAGTCTAATTGGGGTGTAATCAGTTGCCAATTTTCATCAAATTTTAACCGAAGCTCTGAATAAGATGATTTCCAGATGCCTTTCTCGGAGTTCTGAGAAAATGAAAATATTGAATTAAATAACAAAAGAAAAAGTAATATTATCTTTTTCATAAAATATATTAAGCCTTTTGGACCAAAATCAAATATATGAATCTTTTTGTAGCATATAAAAATAAAAAAGCAGAACATAAATGTTCTGCTTGTTGTCGGGGTGGCAGGATTATTTCATGATCCTGTAGTTGGAATTTGATACAACAAAATCCTTCTACGTTTTTTAACTGCCGGTATTTTTTGTTTTAGAGAAATTTTAAGCAAGCTTAATCCCCCTAAAACAAAAAATCCCTCCTGCAAAGCAGGAAGGATTTTGTTGTCGGGGTGGCAGGATTCGAACCTGCGACCTCCTGGTCCCAAACCAGGCGCGATGACCGGGCTACGCTACACCCCGAATTCAAATGAATTACCTCATTTGAGCGGTGCAAATATACTACTAAAATCGATATCTCAAAGCGATAACTGAATTTTATTTTTCAATAATGAAAACTGATAACTTTCAGTAGCTAATATTTTAATTAAAACTTACATTTGCAGAGCAAATTAAGACCACGAATATTATGTCTGAAACAATTGAAAAAATAAAGTGCCTTATCATAGGATCAGGGCCTGCGGGATATACTGCAGCCATTTATGCTGCAAGAGCTGATATGAAACCTGTTGTTTACACTGGTATGGAACCGGGTGGACAGCTTACGACAACTACCGAAGTTGATAATTTTCCGGGATATCCTGAAGGTATTGACGGACCAACAATGATGGTTCAACTACAGCAACAGGCTGAACGTTTTGGTACTGAAGTACGTATTGGGATGGCTACAGCTGTTGAATTTAGCAAAGAATCTGGCGGATGGCATAAAATCATCATAGACGGAAATAAAGAAGTTCACGCGCAAACTGTAATCATTTCTACTGGTGCTACAGCTAAATACCTTGGCTTGCCAAGTGAGCAACGCCTTAGAGGCGGAGGAGTATCAGCATGTGCAGTATGTGACGGATTCTTTTATCGCAACCAGGATGTAGCTATAGTGGGTGCAGGAGATACCGCTGCCGAAGAAGCTACTTACCTTGCCAACATTTGTAAAAGTGTAACAATGCTTGTTCGTAAAGACGTGATGCGTGCTTCTAAAGCAATGCAGCACCGTGTTGAGAACACTCCTAACTTAAAAGTACTTTTCAATAGCGAAGTTGATGAAGTATTAGGTGACCAGGTTGTTGACGGACTAAGAATTGTAAACAATGTAACCGGCGAGAAACATGACATTGCTATCACAGGCCTGTTTATAGCTATTGGTCACAAACCTAACACTGACATCTTTAAAGGTCAGCTTGACATGGATGAGACAGGTTACCTTATCACTGAAGGTAAATCTACAAAAACGAATATACCTGGAGTATTTGCTTCAGGAGATGTTCAGGATAAAGAATACCGTCAGGCTATTACTGCTGCGGGTTCAGGCTGTATGGCTGCCCTTGATGCTGAGCGTTACCTAGCAACAGTTGAAACTCATCACGAGATAGCTTAATAAAAGCCTATATAATAAGTAAGAGCCGAACCAATAGTTCGGCTTTTTTATTTAGCTTTATGCTATTGAGAAAAGCATAGGTAATGAGCCACAACTTTAATTATAAATTCATCCCACCTGAAAATTCCATCAGTGATTTTGTAGAAAGCATAGGAATGTTCGAAAATCCATCCGATGAACCGAAGGAAGTTGTGATTATGCCGGATGGCAGGATTGACTTATTCTTTTCCAAATCAGCTTGCGAACCATTTCATATTACGCTTATGGGACTGGAAACTTATCCCGAAGCAAGAGCCATTATGCCCGGCACCCTCACTTTCGTAATCAGTTTTAAACCATTAGCTGTCGAATATATTTTAAAGACTCCTATTGCCGGTTTTCTGGATAGTGCTAACGTACAACCCGCTAACTTTTGGAACTTTGGACCCGATGATCTGAATGATTTTGATACTTTTTACCAGAAAGCAACCCAGACAGTAAAAAACTTATTACCAAAAGAGATTGATGAACGAAAACGGAAGCTTTTTGAACTGATCTATGTTTCAAATGGAGAAATGACCGTAAGGGAACTTTCTGAAAAAGTTGGTTGGAGCAGCAGGCAAATCAACCGCTATTTTACACAACAGTTCGGGCTATCATTAAAAGCTTATTGCAATATACTTAGGTTCAGGATATCTTTAAAACATATTGCACACGGCCAGCTTTTCCCGGAACTTAATTTTACCGACCAGAATCATTTTATTAAGGAGATCAAAAAATTCTCCGGTGAAGTTCCGAAAGAGTTATCCAAAAATAAAGACGACCGATTTATACTATTATCTGTACTGAAGCAGCAATAATTTTGTCCTGTTAATTAAGAAATGACAGTATGAAATTAAATGATAAACAAATCGCCATCGTTGGCGGTGGGCCTGGTGGACTTACACTGGCAAGACTGCTACAGCTTAAAGGAGCCAATGTAAAAGTATACGAAAGAGACACTGATAAATATGCCCGGGTACAGGGTTCCCCTCTTGACCTGCATGACGAATCAGGACTGGCAGCCATTCGTAAAGCAGATCTATTGGACGAATTCAAAAAGAACTATATGCCCGGTGCAGATAAAGCTATTATTACAAACCATAATGCAGAAATTATTTTTAAAGACCACGAAGCAAAACCTGATGAAAATTTTGGTCATGAACATTTTCGTCCCGAAATAGACCGTGGCCCTTTACGAAACATATTATTGGAATCACTTGAATCTGACACTGTAATATGGGACAGTCATTTTATAAATATGGAAGAACAGCGTAATGGATGGTTACTCCATTTTAAAAATGGCGCTTCATTTTACGCAGACATAGTGATTGCCGCAGATGGTGCCAATTCTAAAATACGTACCTACCTTACCGATATTAAACCGTTTTATTCGGGAATAACAATGCTTGAAGGGAACATTTATAATGCTAGAGAAACCGCACCCAATTTTAGCGCTATGCTGGATGGTGGAAAAATAATGGCTTTCGGCAATTCAAAATGTATACTGGGAGGACAAAAAGGTAACGGAGACATAGGGTTTTATGCCAGCATAAAAATTGATCAGAACTGGGCAACCAATAGCGGTATTGATTACACAGATAACAAACAATTGCTTGAGTGGTTCGGACAGGAATATCCTGAATGGGGCACTATATGGAACGAATTGTTTGAAAATGCTGCCTCTTTCATACCCCGACCAATATACTGCATGCCTTTAGATCAAACCTGGGAAGCAAAACCAAACCTTACCTTATTAGGTGACGCAGCCCATGTAATGCCCCCTTTTGCAGGTGAAGGCGTAAATATGGCCATGCTTGACGCTTTAGAATTAAGCGAGTGTCTGACATCAGACGAGTTTAATAGCACACAGGATGCTATCGCTCATTATGAAACCACTATGCGTAAGAGAGCCTCAGAAGCAGCAACAGAATCATTAAAAAATGGCGAAATGATGCACTCTGAAGGTGCGCTTGAAAAAATGCTTGCCTTTTTTAGCGGACACTAATTGTCTCAATTTACCCTCCTGATTGTCAGGTTTACACCGCAAGAGACATAAATCGATTAGGTAACTTTGGATTTATTATATTGAACAACAAACAATAAAATCTAATTATTATGCAAAAGATCACTCCATGCATCTGGTTTAATGGACGGGTTGAAGAAGCACTGGAACTTTACACTTCTGTTTTTAAAAACGGAAAGATCAAAAAAGTATCTTATTATGGAGAAGGCGCACCAATGCCGGCAGGCTCGGTACTTACAGCAGTATTTGAACTTAACGGCCAAGAATTCATGATCCTTAACGGAGGACCACATTTTACTCCTAACGAAGCGGTATCATTTGTAATTGAATGTAATGACCAACAAGAAATAGATCATTACTGGGACAGCCTTACAGCTAATGGAGGCAGCGAAAGTATGTGTGGCTGGCTAAAAGATCCGTTTGGGGTTTCATGGCAGGTAGTCCCTAAAGGATTGGGAGATTTACTAAATCAGAAAGATGCCGACAAAAGCCAGAAAGTGAAGGGTGCCCTTATGCAAATGAAAAAACTGGATATAGCGAAACTTAAAGCTGCAGCTGAATAATAAAGAACACCCTAAAGCCTTGCTTTAGGGTTAATTTTTTTAATTATGGATAAACCTAAACACATAAACGAATACATTGCAGGCTTTACCCCTGAAGTACAAAAGCTTTTAGAACAGGTTCGTCAAACCGTTCAGAAGACAGCTCCTGATGCCGAGGAAAGCATAAGTTATGGTATGCCTGCATTTAAACTAAATGGAAATCTGGTTTATTTTGCAGCTTTCACGAACCATATAGGCTTTTATGCCCTACCCTCCGGTAACGAAGCATTTCAAAAAGAAATAAGTAATTATAAAACAGGAAAAGGATCGATACAATTCCCTTTTGATAAACCTTTGCCTTTGGACCTCATCGCTAAAATAGTAAAATTCAGGGTTGAGGAGAATATTCAAAAGTCAGGACTTAAAAAGAAAAAGTAAGAACATATAAAAACAAAAAACCCTTTTCATCCTTGCGGTGAAAAGGGGAAGCCATAAAACCACACCTTACTTTAATTAAATGGCTTATTTCTTTTTGGGAACAAATTACGAATTCGTAATACTGTCAGATGTACCATTAAATCCGTTTACTTACAGGTATATACGAAAGACTATTTTCTTTGGATTTAAAAAAGTGTATTTTTTTTCAAAAAAAAAGCCCTTTCTTTCGAAAGAGCCTGATATTGATTAAAATAAATTTTAAAAATTATTTCGTTTGTTGTCTTAAATAAGCCATTTTAATAGCTACTATACCTGCTTCGGTACCTTTATTACCATGAATACCACCGCTACGGTCTATAGCCTGCTGCAGGGTATTATCGGTAAGCACACAAAACACTACAGGTACATCAGTTTGCACATTAAGATCTTTTATACCCTGTGAAACTGCTTCACACACAAAGTCGAAGTGCTTGGTCTCCCCTTGTATAACACTGCCTATAGCTATAACAGCATCAACATTTTGGGTATCTATCATTCTTTTTGAACCATAAATAAGCTCAAAGCTTCCCGGTACATCCCATGAAATGATATTTTCTGCCAACGCTCCATTTTCAAGCAATGCTTCAATAGCACCTTTATACAGGCCTGCAGTTATATTTTCGTTCCACTCAGAAACAACAATCCCAAACCGAAAATCTTTCGCGTTTGGGACAGTATTTTTATCGTATTCTGATAAGTTTTTATTTATTGTAGCCATACTTATTCAGCCATTGCAACATAGGCATCAATAGAAGCTCCTTCTGCAGAAGTGCTGTATTTATCCTGAATCTCTTTGAAATATTTAAGAGCATCTGCTTTTTGGTTTAAAGCAAGTGCCGTTTGTCCCGCTTTGAAAAGGAAACGTGGTGCGACAAGATCATTAGACGTTGCCTTAGCTGCTTTTTCATAGAACTCCAAAGCTGACTTATTATCTTTTAGCTGAGCAAAAGCATCACCTGTAGCTCCTTTAGCCATAGCATCAAGGATTTCATCTTTAGTGCTGAATTTCTCAAGGTGCTCTACTGCTTCTTTATATTTACCAATATTTAGGTATGAAGTACCTGCATAGTATTCAGCAAGGTTAGCTGCATCTGTACCGGCATGGTTCTCAATAATACCTACAAAGCCAAGTTTACCTTCACCACCTTTAAGAGCAAGGTTGAATAAAGAATCACTTGCAGTTGGTGCATTTACAGCCTGCTCAAAATATTGCTGAGCCTGGAACATATCCTCAGCAGCAGTATTTTCTTTAGGAGCATCTACAAATCTTGAGTATCCAAAATAACCAAGTACTGCAAAAGTTACAACACCTATCCCTACAAGGATACCTTTTTGGTTCTTAGCTACCCAGTCTTCTGTTTTAGAAGCAGTCTCATCAAGGGCGTTAAACACCTCTGCTGTTGTGCTTTTTCCGTCAAAAGTTTCTTCTACCGGTTCAACCTCTGTTACTACTTCGGGTTTTGGAGCTTTATAGCCTCTTTTGTTGTACGTTGCCATTTAAGTTATTTTAATGAGTCGCAAAAATAAAATTTTTATTGAATATTAAAATATCTTTTGTCGATATTTTTCGATAATTTGCGGCATATTAAGAAAAGAGCCTTGATTTGCACAAGGTTCTCACAATCAGGATTCCGTTTACCCCATGTATTTAAAGAATTTATCGCTCCTCAATTATAAAAATATTGCTGAGGCAAATTATGAATTTGACCCTAAAATAAATTGCTTTACCGGAAAGAATGGTGTGGGAAAAACAAATGTACTGGATGCTATTTATCATTTAGCCTACGGAAAAAGCTATTTTAATCCCTTAGCAGTACAGAATATTAAGCACGGAGAAGACTTTTTTGTGATAGACGGTACTTTTGATAAAGATAACCGTAATGAACAGATTGTTTGCAGCCTGAAAAAAGGGATGAAAAAAGTCCTGAAACGCAACGGAAAGATCTATGATAAATTCTCTGAACACGTAGGTTTTATACCGCTTGTTATTATTTCTCCATCAGACAGCGACCTGATTACCGAAGGCAGTGAAACCCGTCGTAAGTTTATCGACAGCGTAATTTCACAACTTGACCCCGCCTATCTTCAGGAACTCATTAATTACCAAAAGGTTGTTGCACAACGCAATGCCCTGCTGAAGTACTTTGCCCTGAATCATACCTTTGACAAGGACACCTTATCTATATATAACGAGCAGCTGGACGATCTTGGACACTCTCTTTTTGAAAAGCGTAAGCGATTTCTTGAGGACTTCATTCCTATCTTTAACAAGCATCATCAGTCGATAACTGACTCAGCCGAAGACGTAAGCCTGAGGTATGACAGTCATTTGCATAATAAAAGATTACTAGACCTTTTTGACGAAAGTCTGCAACGCGACCGTGTGCTACAATACACCAGCGTAGGGATACACAAAGATGACCTGCTTTTTGAGATCGAAGAACACCCAATAAAGAAATTCGGTTCACAGGGACAGCAAAAGTCTTTCCTTATCGCATTAAAGCTTGCCCAGTTTGAATTCATCAAAAAGCAAAGCGGGGTACTCCCAATCTTATTATTTGATGACATTTTTGATAAACTGGATGAAACCCGTGTTTCCAAAATTGTTCAGATGATAGACGATAAGGTTTTTGGACAGATCTTTATCTCGGACACCCATCCGGAGCGTACGGAAAACATTGTAAAGGAAACGCATCAGAGCTATACCTTATTTAATCTGTAATTATAATCTCAGATTAAAGCACTACATTTACTATTCAAAAATCAATCAAATCATGCTATCAAAAGACACCTTTCAATTCCTTGAGGATTTAAAGAATAATAACCATCGTGACTGGTTTCAGGCAAACCAAAAGCGTTATGCAGAATACAAAAATGATTATAAAGAAACTGTAGAAGCTTTTGTTGCCGAATTAAGCAAAGAAGATGAAACCTTGAGCCAGCTTGGCTTTAAGGAATGTTCTTTCCGCATCAACAGGGACATCCGCTTTTCTAAAGACAAATCACCTTATAAGACCAATATGGGCATCTGGATGAGCCCGGGTGCAAAAAATGCAAGCCTTGCCGGGTATTATGTACATATAGAAAAAGGAGCATCATTTATTGCTGCTGGCATGCATATGCCTGACGCCGATCAGCTAAAAGGCATCCGAAGAGAAATTGCCGGTTTTTATGAAGACCTGGAAGAGATTGTAGAAAATCCTGAATTCAAAAAACTATATGGAGCACTGGACTCCGAAAATGCATTAAAAACAGCACCAAAGGATTACGAGAAAGATCATCCAGCAATAGAATTCCTGAAACTGAAAAGCTTTACAGCAACAGCCAAACTTTCTGACAAAGAGATAGAAAGCAAGGATTTTATAAAAAACACCGCTAAAAAACTACTTGTATTAAAACCCTTTGTCGATTTTTTAAATCGTGGCCTTACTACCGAATAAGTTTTAAAGCCTTACTTTTGCACCACAAAACAACCTCATATTCACTATGGAAATCGTTGCGAATTATCCTCTAAAAAACCATAATACTTTTGGCATCAGCGCTTTTGCAAAAGAATTCGTTCGGGTGCATACCGTTGCAGAACTGGCCGAAACCTTAAAAGAAAATCAGGACAAAAAATTATTTATTCTTGGCGGTGGCAGCAATATGCTGCTTACCCAGGATATTGATGCACTTGTTATCCACGTTGACCTGAAAGGTAAAGAGATTGTAAAAAACGAAAACGGATATGCCGAAGTAAAAGCCATGGCCGGAGAAAACTGGCATGAGTTTGTGCAGTACTGTATCAGCAACAACCTTGGTGGACTTGAAAATCTTTCATTGATTCCGGGAAATGTTGGCACTACCCCTATCCAAAACATTGGCGCTTATGGCACCGAAATAAAAGACACCTTTGTTTGCTGTGAAGCCATGAATATTGCCACTCAGGAAATAAAGACTTTTACTAAAGAAGAATGTCAGTTCGCTTACCGCGAAAGCATCTTTAAAGGAACTCTGAAAAACCAGTACATAATAATATCTGTTACATTCAGGCTGACAACAGAAAATCACAAGATAAATACTTCATATGGCGATATAGCCGCCGAACTTACCAAAAATAACATAGTTGTCCCAACGATAAAAGATGTTAGCGCGGCTGTAACAGCTATCCGCCAGAGCAAATTACCGGATCCAAAAGACTTGGGCAATAGCGGAAGTTTCTTCAAGAATCCAATAATAACTTCAGAGGAGTTTGAAAAAGCATATCTGCTCCACCCTACCATGCCTCACTATACCGTATCAGATACTGAAGTAAAAGTACCTGCAGGCTGGCTGATCGAGCAAAGCGGTTTTAAAGGCAAACGTTTTGGCGATGCGGGAGTGCATGCAAAGCAGGCCCTTGTATTGGTAAATTATGGCAATGCAACAGGACAGGAAATTCTCGATCTTTCTAAAAATATTCAGGAAACCGTATATAAAAACTTCGGAATCAGGATTGAAGCTGAAGTTAATATTATTTAATTTTTAATTGTTAAGAGGTCGACACTTTTTCCTAATTTTGCAGCTGGAAACACAAATGCCGCCCGCCTATATGCTGAACATTATTTTCTACGTTTTTATCGCTGTTGTTGTTACACAATTAGTGTATTACCTTATAATATTCGGAAAATTTGCCTTTGCACAGGCACAGGAAATTACACCTAAAAAAGTACCCGTTTCGGTTATTGTTTGCGCTAAAAATGATGCCGAAAAAGTAAAAACCCTTGTTCCAATTCTAGCAGAGCAGGATTACCCTGATTTTGAGATTGTACTTATAGACAATGCCTCGAGCGATGAAACTCTTGATATTTTTGAAGAATTCGAAAAGCAATACAGTAACATCCGTCTTGTAAAAGTTGAAAATAACGAGGCTTTTTGGGGCAATAAAAAATATGCACTAACGCTTGGTATCAAGGCAGCCAAAAAAGACTATTTACTGTTTATTGACGCAAACTGTTACCCTACATCTAACGATTGGATAACAGCAATGACATCGCGCTTTACAGCTAACCGTACTATTGTATTGGGTTATGGCGCCTATGAGAAAGTCAAAAACTCTTTCATAAATAAGATCATCAGGTTTGATAATATGCTTACTGCCACCCAATATTTTTCATGGGCTAAAATAGGCAAACCATTCTCAGGTGACGGACGTAACCTTGCTTACAAAAAAGAAGAATTCTTTAAAGTAAACGGCTACATAGAGCACATGAACATACGCCTGGGTGAAGATTCTTTATTCCTTAATCAGGCCGCAACTAAAAGCAACACTACCATTTGTTATGCTCCTAAAAGCTTTACTTACACTGAAGCTAAAAAATCGTTCAGCTCTTGGAGAAAACAAAAAAGAAAACAGGTATTTACTACTAAATTTTTTAGCACTTTCGATAAATTCCAACTGAGGTTTTTCTTCCTTACACAACTATCATTCTTTGCACTTATGGCAGTATTGTTTGCTTTACAATACAACTGGATGTTTATGGTTCCGGTAGTTGCAGTTCGTTATCTTGGCAGCTGGCTTACCCTTGGATACAGCGCAGCCAAATTAAAAGAAAAAGATACAGTTTACTGGTATCCGGTTATTGAAATAATCCTTACCTTCACACAACTGAATGTTTTCTTTACCAATTTGTTCTCAAAACCGGCGCATTGGAAATAACCCCTCAAATAATACAACAACATATAGATAAAGCAAAAAAAGGTGACCAGGTTGCCTTTACTTTTTTGCTTGACCGCTATTGGAATGAGGTATACGGTTTTATGCTTAAGCGCACCGAAAATGAAGCCGATACAGAGGATATTGTAATCGAAACATTTGCTAAAGCCTTTGACCGGATTACAACATATAATCCGGAATATGCATTTAACACATGGCTCATAGCCATTGCTAAAAATGTGCATATCGATTTACTACGTAAAAAGAAATCATCCCTTTTTATTGATATTACCGATGAAGAGGATCAGCAGGCCTATAATGTAGCCGATAGTTCTCCTACTCCCGAAGATGAAATCATCAGGGAACAAAATCTTTCCAGCCTTTTGGAGTGTATAAAAAAACTGAAACCACAGTATCAGGAAGTGATACAACTTCGCTATTTTCAGGAATTAAGCTATCAGGAAATTGCCGATCAGCTTAATGAGCCTCTTAATAATGTAAAAGTGAAATTATTGAGAGCTAAGAAACTTTTAGCCGAAATCATCAGCAAAAAAGACTAATCCGGTTTATAATCCTTAACCAGCTTAAGGGTATGCTTTACCGCCTTCCATCCTTTTGATCCTTTAAAATGACCGGTTTCTACATACATAGGTTTAGGAAATTTTTTCATCAGCTTTATAAGTGATTCATCCCAGGCACTTACATTAGCATCAGATAAATTTCCAAGATTATCGCTCTCAACACTTTTTAGAAAACACCCGCCAAAAAGAAATTTATCTTTTGGGAGCCATATCACTATATTGTCATAACTATGTCCTTCTCCAGGATAAAAGGTCTCTATCCGCTGTCCCCCTATGGTAAATACCGTGTCGTTTTCAAAAATGAATTCCGCCTGTTTCGCATTGTGCTTTTCCGCTAATTCTTTAGTAAACTTCGATGTATAAGTTTTTATTCCTTTACTCCTGTAATATTCCAAACCGGCAGAGCTATCATCATGAAAGTGGGTTGCTATGCACAATACCACTTTTTTACCATGCCTCTTTTCTATACTATCAAGCAAAGGCTGAAACTGGGTTTCATCCCAAGGAGTATCAAAAAGTACTACTCCATCATCCGTAACCAGATAAGAACTGTTTGACGGAAATGGCGAACCGGAAAATAAATGATAGTTTGTATAGGTATAAACATTATCATTAATCTTCCTGAATTTCAACTTAGTATTCTGAGCTACAGCCATGACAGAAATAAAAAGCAGCATAATAATTGCAAAAACAACCTTTTTCATACTACAAATATAAAAAACCCTACAATGTGAAACGATTATTTACATTTTAAATAATTATGCTATTTCCTACAATATTAAAAACAACGAAAACGTTTTAGTATGTATACATACTATTATTAACAACCAAAAATCACACTGCTATGTCAAAAATCAGCGTTTTCGACCACGGATGGATCGACCTTGTATTTGAAGGCCGCAATCAGGAATACGGAGCTTACCAACTACGTAAACAAGATCCTAAAACAACCATGCTTGCATTGGTAACCGGTATAGGATTAGTTGTCTCTTTAATTACCATACCGTCACTTATCAATCATTTTGGAAGAGAAACCAGTGAAGTAATATCATGCCCTATGGAACCTATTACTCCTGTAGAACTTATTGAAATGCCAAAAGTACCCGAAGCACCAAAGCCACAGCCGCAGGAACCTGCCTCAGGCGGAGCGGCATCATCAGAACCAACAGTTGCGTTTACTACACCAGTAGCAGCATCAGACCCTACTCCTGTTGACCTGCCAACAACAGATGATGTACTGAACACAAATCCGGGCCAAACTACAGGCGAGGGAGTTAAAGGAGGACAGGTTGACGGAACATCGACTGCTCCCGGTCCGGGAACAGGTGTCGGTCCCGGTACAGGAACAAACCCGGAAGGTACAATTGAAACCTTTGTTGATGTTGCACCTTTATATCCGGGCGGATTAGATGCATTTTACAAAGATGTAGCCAGAAGATTCAATAGTCCCGAACTGGAAAACGTATCAACCCTAAAAGTTTTGGTATCTTTTGTAGTTGAGCCTGACGGCACACTAAGCAACATAAAAGCCACACGCGATCCGGGCTACGGCATGGGCGCAGAAGCTGTACGAGTACTAAAATCTCTTAAAGGGATATGGAAACCGGGCATGAAAGGCGGAAAAGCAGTAAGAACAGCTTACAACCTTCCAATAACAGTAAAAGTAAACTAAAAAAGCCCCTTAATTGGGGCTTTATCATTTAAAATAACCCTGATTTACTAAGTAATAAATAAAACATTTAAGAAAAGAGACAACATTTAAGCAAAGAATTACCACAACTAACTACATCTATTGAAAACAACCTTACATATACAAATAAGTAGTATCTTTGTACCTCAAAGTTTTTTCTATGGAAACTGTTTTAGACACTGTAAGACCTACCGCCTCAAACGGACTGCTTACGCAAAAGCCAAAATGGCTTAGGGTAAAATTACCGACAGGCAAAAAATATACTGAACTTCGCGGACTTGTAGACAAATACAAGCTTCACACCATCTGTACATCGGGAAGCTGCCCTAATATGGGTGAATGCTGGGGCGAAGGAACTGCAACCTTTATGATTTTGGGTAATACCTGTACACGTTCGTGTGGCTTTTGCGGCGTTAAGACAGGCCGTCCGGAAACTGTAGATTGGGATGAACCGGAAAAAGTAGCACGTTCTATTAAATTGATGAACATAAAACATGCTGTTGTAACAAGCGTAGACCGTGATGACCTTAAAGATGGAGGCTCAATCATCTGGGCTGAAACCGTTAAGGCTATCCGCAGGATGAATCCTACCACAACCCTTGAAACACTTATTCCTGATTTCCAGGGAATCGAAAGAAATATCGATCGTATTATCGAGGTTGCTCCTGAAGTAGTTTCGCACAACATGGAAACCGTAAAGAGACTTACCCGTGAGGTACGCATCCAGGCAAAATATGAACGCAGCCTTGAGGTATTACGCTACCTGAAAGACAACGGAATTAACCGCACAAAATCGGGTATCATGCTTGGTCTTGGCGAAACCGAAGAAGAGGTAATCCAGACTATGCACGATCTTCGCGCAGTTAACCTTGATGTACTGACTATAGGTCAATACCTTCAGCCAAGCAAAAAACACTTACCTGTAAAAGAGTTCATTACTCCGGAGCAATTTGCAAAATACGAACAAATCGGACTAGAACTTGGTTTCCGCCATGTAGAGAGCGGTGCACTGGTACGTTCATCATACAAAGCACAAAAACATATTCTTTAATAGTTTAAAGTTGTCAGCATACATTTGACAGTTTTACGGAAATGAATACAAAAACAAAAATTGCCATTAACGGTTTTGGCCGCATCGGCCGAAACCTTTTCAGGCTTTTGATTAACCACCCTTCTATCGAGGTGGTGGCCATAAACGATATTGCCGATGCCCGTACTATGGCGCATCTTATAAAATACGACAGTATTCACGGCGTATTGCCTTTTGAGGTTTCCCACACGGAAGATAGCCTTATCATAAACGGAAAATCATATTCTTTCCTGCGCAAAAAAAATGCCGCTGATATTGACTGGAAATCATTCAATATAGACATTGTAATTGAATCTACAGGTAAATTTAAAACCCTGGAAGATGCTAATATACACATTGAAAGCGGTGCAAAAAGAGTAATACTATCTGCACCTCCTGAAGATGACCGAATTAAGACCATTGTGTTAGGCGTTAACGAACATATTCTGGACGGTACCGAGAAAGTAATTTCAAATGCAAGCTGCACGACAAACAATGCCGCTCCAATGATGAAGATCATCAATGACCTTTGCGGGATTGAACAAGCGTATATCACTACGGTTCACTCATACACTACCGACCAGAGCCTTCACGACCAACCTCATAAAGACCTGAGAAGGGCACGCGGAGCTGCTCAATCAATAGTACCAACCACCACAGGAGCTGCAAAAGCCCTGACAAAAATATTCCCTGAATTTGTTGGTAAAATAGGCGGTGGCGGTATACGTGTACCAGTACCGGATGGCTCGCTTACAGACATCACCTGTTATGTAAAACGTGAAGTAAGCATCGAAGAAATTAATACTGCATTCAAAAAAGCATCAGAAAACGAACTTAAAGGAATATTAGCTTATACTGAAGACCCAATTGTATCAGTCGATATTTTAGGAAACCGCAATTCATGCTTATTCGATTCGCTACTAACATCTGTAATCGACAGAATGGTAAAAGTGGTTGGATGGTATGATAACGAGATAGGCTATTCTTCAAGAATAATAGACCTTATCCTGTTCTTGGAAAAATAAAATAGAAATGCCACGAACTTTCGTGGCATTTCTATTTAAAAAGTCTATTGTTCTTTATTAATCTACTACTATGATGAATAGTTAGAATATCTACATATTCCTTTGAAAATATTCTATAAATTATCCTGTAGTTGCCAAATATAATTTCCCTTATAGTTTTATCTTTTAATTCCGGCACAATTCTACCCGACAAAGGAAATGATTCTAATATTTCAGTTTCTTCAAAAAATCGCTCAACCTGAATTTTCGCATATGTTTCTGAGTCTTTTGCTATAAATTCAGCGATATTCTCAATATCATACAAAGCCTGATCAGTCCATCTTACTTCAGCCATTTCTGAAGTCGTTGTTTAGCTTCATCAGTTGACACTACATTTCCTGACTCTGATTGCTCAAGTCCAATTTCAATTTTTTGCAGAAGCATAATCCTGTCTAATAAATCATCAACTGAAAATTTATTAGGCATATCTTTTATGGCTTCTATAATTTTTTCTTTGGTAAGCATAATAGTAATTTTATCAAAAATACAAAATAAACTAATACTTAATAATCAGTTCTTTTATAAGTGCTTTCACTTTTGGCTCCGCCATCTTAGCCGCCTGCAGCACTTCATCATGACTTAATGTTTCAATACCTTCCTCATTACCCATATCGGTAATAACAGACAAACCGAATACTTCCATATTCATATGTCTTGCCACAATAACTTCAGGTACAGTTGACATTCCTACGCAATCAGCCCCAAGAATCTTAACCATTCGGTATTCAGACATTGTTTCATAGGTTGGCCCCTGTAGCCCAAGGTAAATACCATCCTTAACATCTATTTGCTGCCCTATAGCAATTTCTTTAGCTTTAGCAATCATTTTACGACTGTATGCCTCATGCATATTCACAAAACGAGGTCCAAAACGTTCGTCATTCTTACCCCGTAAAGGATGTTCCGGAAAGAAATTAATATGGTCATAAATCAAAACGATATCACCTACTTTATAAAAAGGATTAACACCCCCTGAAGCGTTAGAAACAATTAATTTTTCAACACCCAGGGCTTTCATCACCCGCACAGGAAAGGTAACCTCATCCATTCCATAACCTTCATAATAATGAAATCGGCCTTTCATGGCCACAACATTATTTTGCCCTATTTTCCCAAAAACAAGGCAACCTGAATGCCCCTCAACGGTTGAAACCGGAAAATTAGGAATCTCATCATAATTAAGTGTATGCTCTATTTCAATTTCATCTGTGAAACTCCCAAGACCTGATCCCAGAATAACACCATAACGCGGAGTAAACCCGGTTTTGTCAGAAATATACTTAGCGGTTTGCTGTACTTTTTCCCACATAATCTAAAATTGTATTATCAAAATCACTTTTATCGTTTAACAGCCTGCTTTTTATAGGAAGATAGAACAATCTGTCAGCAGGCAACTTATCTACCAGTCTCACATAATCTTTTTCAGTTGTAACGATTCGTCTATCCTCTGCCTTTTTATTTAAAACAGTAATTTCGTTTTCGGTAAAATTATGATGATCCGGAAAAGCCATAACCTCATCATAATCTTCCATCAAATAATTAAAAAAAGGCTTAGGCTTAGCAATGCCTGCAACCAAAACTTTTGGCTGTTCGGATAAATCATCAATATTTATCGAAACCTCTTTCGAATATACATATTCATCATATTCTATACTAGTAAAGAAAACCTTTTGTGATTTTTTTGGCTTGAGCTTCTTTTTTATCGTTTCCATCTCAGCCTTACTTAAATCAGAAGGGCATTTTGTTACCACAATGTAATTTGCTCTATCGGCACCTCTTCTGTTCTCACGTAAATTACCCGCAGGCAATAAGTAGTCCTCAGCATATAGATCCCCATAGGAAGTAAGCAAAATATAAAATCCAGCTTTTACCCTGCGATGCTGATAGGCATCGTCAAGCAATATGACTTCAGGTTTTTGATTTAAAGATAATAGCTGTTCAATTCCATTTTTCCTGTCAGCATCAACAGCCACCTGTATTGATGGAAACTTACTGTAGAACTGATACGGCTCATCTCCTAATATACCAGCATTACTGTTTTGATCAGCCAATATAAAACCTTTAGATTTTCTCTTATACCCCCTGCTCAATGTAGCTACTCTATACTGCTCGCTAAGCAGCCTTATAAGATATTCGGTTTGGGGGCTCTTACCGGTTCCGCCGGTACTCAGATTGCCTACCGCAATTACCGGAACAGGAAAAGTATAGGATTTAAAAACACCCTTATCAAATAAAAAATTACGTACTGCTGTTACGAAAAGATAAAGTAACGAAAAGGGAAATAAAAGCTTACGCAATATCTTCATGAGGACTATTTAGATTTAGTACAACAAAGGTAATTTTTTTACACTATGAATCTTCATTATAAACATAAGCTTAACCCAAACCTCAACAAACACAGGTATTTATATTTTTTTTACTAATAACAAGAAATATCATCACAAAATTAACTTAAAAAAATTTGTTTTATTAAGAAATTTTCTATTTTTTTGAACCAACAAAACTTATAACAAATTTAACCAAAAACCAATTATGAAAAAACTTATCCTTTCAATGGCTCTTTTAGCCGGAATGACGTTTGTTGCATGTTCAGATGACGACGGAGACAAAAAAAGCAACAGCAACTGTGTAACTTGTGATGCATACACTATTCAGGGTGTAACTGCACCTGAGCAGACAATCTGTAAAGGCGAAAACGGAAATGCATTTATCAACAATCAGGACACAGGAATGTCATACACTTCAGCTGTAGAGGCTATGGAAATGATGACAGATTGTAACTAATTTCTGTTTCTAAAATTTAAAACCGCCCATTGGGCGGTTTTTTTTGTATACATTATATAATCCTACCCAGAAAAGCCTTTCAAATAATAAAACACTATTTTTGTTTATCAGTAACACTCAAATCATGCTAATAAAAGACATACTTTCCGTTCTAGAACAAATGGCTCCTCTTGCTTACGCCGAAGACTTTGACAACGTAGGGCTATTAACAGGCAGCCCTGATACTACAGCAACAGGCGTATTAGTATGTCATGACGCACTGGAGAGTGTTATTGATGAAGCTATCAACAAGAATTGCAATCTTGTCGTTTGCTTTCATCCAATATTATTTTCGGGCTTAAAAAAAATCACCGGCAAAAATTATGTGGAACGGGCTATTATAAAAGCCATAAAAAATGACATTGCCATATATGCAGTACATACCGCTTTAGACAACCACCAATATGGTGTAAACAAAATTTTTTGTGATGCTTTAGGCCTTACCAATACTAAGGTGCTTATCCCAAAAGAGAACTATATCCGTAAACTGGTTACTTACACCATTCCTGAAAATCACACCAAGCTACGCAACGCACTTTTCGACGCCGGTGCCGGAAATATTGGCAACTACGAAAACTGCAGTTTTAATTCGCAGGGACTGGGAACCTATCAGGGTAATGAAAACAGTAATCCCGAGGTAGGCAACAGAGGTGAATTTATGGAAAACACCGAAATAAAGATCGAGGTTACTTTTGAAAAGCACCTGGAATCAAAAATTCTGAAAGCATTATTCAGCAATCACGTTTATGAAGAGGTAGCCTACGAAATTTACAGCCTGAACAATTCGCACCAGAATATTGGTTTAGGCATGACGGGTGAATTTACCGAACCTATGGAAGAAAAAGCCTTCCTGAATTTTGTAAAAGATAAAATGCAGGCTGGAGGCATCAGACACAGCGCTTACACAGGCAAACCGATAAAAAAAGTAGCTGTATTAGGCGGTTCAGGAAGTTTTGCCATTAAAAATGCGATAGCATCGGAGGCTGATGCTTTTCTTACCGCAGACCTTAAATATCACCAGTTTTATGAAGCAGAGGGCAAACTCCTTTTAGCCGATATAGGACATTTTGAGAGCGAACGTTACACAAAAAATTATATAGTTGATTATCTTACGAAAAAAATCCCTAATTTTGCATTCATTTTATCGGAAGAAAATACAAATCCAGTTAAGTACTTATAAATATGGCGAATATCAAGGAACTAAGTGTTGAAGACAAATTAAGAGCACTTTATGATTTACAGTTAATTGATTCAAGAATTGATGAAATCAGGAACGTAAGAGGAGAACTTCCGTTAGAAGTGGAAGATCTTGAAGACGAAGTTGCCGGATTAAGCACAAGACTTGAAAAGCTTAAAACTGACCTTGAGTCTATCGAAGAGCAGATTAAAGAAAAGAAATCTGCAATTGAAGACCATAAAGCTGCCATCAAAAAATATACTGAACAGCAAAAGAATGTTCGCAATAATCGCGAATTCAACTCTCTTACTAAAGAGGTAGAGTTTCAGGAACTTGAAATACAACTTGCTGAGAAGCACATTAAAGAAATGAAAGCTTCTATTGAGCACAAAAAGGAGACTATCGCACAGTCTTCAGAACGTCTTGATGCTAAATCATCTCACCTGAACCACAAAAAATCAGAACTTGATGCTATCATGGCTGAAACTCAGAAAGAAGAAAGTTTCCTTTCAGAAAAATCTGTGGAATACCAGGGCATGATTGAAGACAGACTTCTTGCTGCTTACACAAGAATCAGAACAAGCGTTAGAAATGGCCTTGCGGTAGTATCTATCGAAAGAGGTGCATCTGCCGGTTCATTCTTCACTATCCCTCCTCAAACACAGATGGAGATTGCCGCACGTAAAAAAATCATTACTGACGAGCACAGCGGAAGAATTCTTGTAGACAGCGTTCTTGCTGAAGAAGAAAGAGAAAAAATGGAACAATTGTTCTCTAAAATATAATTTTAAAATCCCCGTCTGGTCGGGGATTTTTTTTTAGCTTAGCTTTAATGCAAAAGTTACTTACATTCCTTATTTCAAAAACACTTGGGCTGTACATTAACATCCTGAGTTACATATACCCCAAAAAAGCCAGCTGGCTTGCTTATAAATTCTTTAGTCATCCCCGGGACGGCAGACTTATCAAAGAATCGCTTCCGGATGTACTCAAAGAAGCAGATGCTGAAATGATAACCCACAACGATTTTCTTTTCCAGATATATACATGGAAAGGTAATGACACCAAGGTTTTATTGATGCATGGATGGGAAAGCAATGCTTCGCGCTGGGAGCTTCTGATAGGTCACCTAAAAAAATCCGGCACTACCATAATAGCGATTGATGCTCCGGCGCACGGACTTTCATCGGGATCAGAATTCAGTATGCCCCGTTATGCCGAATTTGTAAATGTTGCAGTACAGAAATTCAAACCTGATTATCTTGTTGGCCATTCCCTTGGTGGTGCAACTGCTCTTTATTTCCAATCGCATTACCAAAATGATTACATAAAAAAACTGGTTACGCTTGGTGCGCCCTGCGACCTTAATACCTTATTAAAAAATTACGCCGGTATCCTGAGTCTTAACAGCAATGTATTTCAATTGCTTGAAAAACATTTCTTTGAGCATTACAAAATCAAAACCCATGAATTTTCAGGTAGTGTATTTGCGTCTAAAATAAAGATTGAAGGGCTTATTGCACATGATGTTCATGATACGGTTGTATCATTTAAAGAAGCGGAGAAAATAGCCAGAGCCTGGCCCGATGCACAATTTGTAACCACCAAAGGACTCGGACACAGTATGCATGGCGATGCCCTTTACAAGTCTGTTTACGAATTCCTTTTTGAAAAATAAAAAAAGCGGAATTACTATTCCGCTTTTGCTTTATTGCACCTTTAGTTCTTAATCACTTTTCTTGATTGGGTCTTTCCGTTGTCTTTAACTTTTACAATGTAAACCCCTTTTGAAAAACTACTGAAGTCAATACCATTTTCAATTCCTTTCGTTTCATACATCAGCTGTCCTAAAGCATTATAGACCTCTGCAGAAACACTCTCGCTAAAATTACCGGTAATGGTTAGTCTTTCGGCAACAGGATTAGGATAAGCTATAAATGTATTTTTTTCAATACTGTTTATTCCGAGTAAAACATCCATCGCCTCTATAGCCTGAGGCATATTAGGCAGCGGACCAATATTACCTTCTAAAGCCAGCCCTTGTGGTTTTCCTGTTTGCTTTAAAATTTCTTTAAGCTCTACCCCACTCAGGTATTCGCCGGTATTAGCATGATAATACGATTGCAAAACTATGGCGCATGAAGCCACTATAGGCGTCGCTGAACTCGTTCCGCTAAACCAGGTATAAGTCTGGTTGTTATCGTCGTTAACGATATATGCCTGACCCGTTCCGGCAGTAAGCACATTCAGCCCCCAACCCTGAAGATCAACTCTTTCACCATAGGTACTATACCACAAGCGATCGTGAGCTTCATCAGGGCTCCCGGCACCAACTATAATAGCTCCGCTGTCGCCACGGCTATTGTATTCGTCAAATATGGGACTGTCTAAATCCTGATTCCCATTTCCGGCAGCAGCCACAACGATGATACCTGCATCAGTAGCTGCCTTAGTCAGATCCCAAACAGGAAGATCATATTCTGATGGGCCGTAATCTTCAAGTTCGCCATACCCGTCAGTCTGCAATTCATAAATAACAAAGTCGCCCTCTGTTGATTGCTCAAAACATTTTGATATTGAGAAAGGCACATCATATTCAGCCTCTACCGTAATTACTGAATACATTACAAGTTCATTAGCCCCATGAGCCAGCCCTGTAATTCCATAATTTCCGGGATCAGCATATAATATCCCGAAAACACCTGTTCCATGGGTCTCATCATCAATAATATCAGGATGAATAGTTATGTTATCAGCAAAGGATACATTACGGTCGTTCAGCTCTTCATGCAGTGGATTCATACTCCCTTCAAGATCACGGATATTAATCCCCTGCCCTGTTAATCCCAAATCCCAGGCATAAACCATATCAACACCATAATCAGTGATATAATTCTGATATTCTAAAAGAGAAGGTGTTGCAGGCTCAATATCATGAGGGAAAGGAATAGGCTTAGCCGACATAAGACTGCAATATTCCACACCGCTAAACTTTTCAAGTGTTTGTCCCAAAGCCATTAGTCGCTCATTAGTAGGATTTTCAATCTTAAGTTCAACTATATTAGACAGTTTTCTTACTGATGCACCACTACCTGTATTTTTCACTGCAAGTGCTTCCAGTTCTGCAAGTTTTGAAGGATTGATAGCGATAGTTTTACGAATGGTAATATTATACTCTTCCGAAAGCTCTTTAAATTCAGGAATATAAGCAGACAGATCTTTTATATAATCCTGACTATTGCCAAGATTTACACCATTATTAAAAGAAACGTATAATTTGTGAGCGTCCGTGCCCTTTCGGAGCTTAAGCGTTCCTTTTCGGTTTTGGGCTTCTACAGCCCCTGAAAAAAGGAACAAAAATGAGATAATGAGTAATTTTCTTTTCATGGATAATTTAGTTGATTAGTAAACAGCGATTTACAACTGATTGTTCCAAATGTATAAAAAGAGTTTTAACACAATTTGATTTGTTAATAATTTTAACATTTACAACGTTTTAGCCAAAAGCTTATCAACAATTCTATATGGTTTACGTGCCAAATTGTAGTATTTTTGCAGTATGGAAGAAGAATTGAAACGTCTGAATAAATTTATATCGGAAACCGGTTATTGTTCACGCAGGGAAGCCGACAAACTTATAGAAGAAGGCCGGGTTACCATAAATGGTATAGTACCGGAAATGGGAACTAAAGTTTCTCCTGAAGACGAAGTGCGTATAGACGGCAAACTTATAAAAGAGAAAACTTCAAAACACATTTATCTCGCATTCAACAAACCGATAGGCATCGAATGCACTACTAATACTGATGTAAAAGATAATATTGTAGACTATATCAATTATCCAAAGCGAATATTCCCCATTGGCCGTCTTGACAAAGCCAGTGAAGGACTTATATTTATGACTGACGACGGTGATATCGTAAATAAGATATTACGCGCACGCAATAATCACGAGAAAGAATACATTGTTACCGTTAATAAACCTATTACCGACAGGTTTATACAACGCATGGGTAGCGGGATTCCTATCCTCGATACTGTTACCCGAAAATGTAAAGTAGAACAAATAAGCAAATACATTTTCAGGATAGTACTTACCCAGGGACTCAATCGTCAGATCCGCCGCATGTGCGAATACCTTGGTTATGATGTTACAGCCCTTAAACGTATCCGTATCATAAATATATCGCTTGATGTGCCTTTAGGAAGATACAGAGACCTTACTTCGGCAGAAATTAAAGAACTTAACACTCTTATTGAGCCCTCAAGCAAAACAGAAGAAGCAAGTCTTCCAAAAGAAGAACCAACAAGAAGAATTTCAGAAGCGCGTAGACCTTTAAACCCAAACAGGCCGCAAAACAACAGAAACGGTAATAACGGCAAGCCTTTTAATACCAATAGAAGGAACAATCCACGTAAAAAAGATTAATATAATGAGTGATAAAAATTCACTTATTTTCACATTTTAACATACTTTAAGAAAACGTATTCGCAATTAACCGAATTTATAACAATATTATAACAGTTTTACAACCTTACAATGTATTTGTAAGGTTTTTTCATTTACTTATAGTCACAAAAACCATAAGTAATATTTACTTTATATTTCCATAATTATAACAAAAACTTATTAAAGCGTTATTTTATGTTATTTTCTTACATACTAAAACGAATTTCCTACAAAAAAATAACAATAAAATAAATTTTGTTATAATTTCATTTCACTGATAATCATTTAGTTAAGTTTTTAAATTAGCAAAGTTCAAAAATTAACTAAACTACTTATGAAAAAAATTATCTTGCTATTAGGCCTGTTTTTTGCTTCGCAAACATGGGCTCAGGATTGTACTCCACTATCCTATTACACAGAGAATTTTGAGTCGGCAACCGCACCCTCATTACCCTCATGTACAACAGCTTCAGGCTCCAATACCTGGACAACTGCAAACAACCCAGGAAACGGGTTTGATAACAATACCCTTAAGTATACCGGTAACACACAGGCAGCAAATGCCTGGTTCTTTTCAAAAGGAATTGCCATGACACAGGGTGTGTGGTACAAGATTTCGTATCGTTATGGTAACAACGGAGCTTCAACAGAGGATCTTGTAGTCACACTGGGCACAACCGGAACAAGTGCAGATCCGGCTTTCCAAACTCACGCAGGTATTACGGGAGGTACTGCAACTACATTCCTTTTAACAACATTCCCTGCACAAAGTACGGCTACTTACTATCTTGGCTTTCATGCAACGAGTGCAGCTAATCAGGGTAATCTTTATGTTGATGACATAATAGTTGAGCCTGTTACCTGCAACAGTCCGGAAAATGTTACGGTTACAAACCTTACTACAACAGGAGCAACATTTACATGGAATGACACGGCGAATAACAATACAGATATGTTTACTGTGTATCATTATGCCTATGTTACAACAAATACTCCTCCTACAGATCAATCACTTATACATTATAACAATGTAACTACAAATACAGTAACTGATCTTCAGCCGGGTACTACTTACTATCTTTTTGTACGTACACAATGCCAGCCGGTAGTGGGTGGATGGAGTGAGCCGGTAATATTTACAACTCCTACCTGTGCAGCTACAACTGTTCCCTACACAGAAGATTTTGAAACAGCAACAACACCATCCCTGCCTTCATGTACATCAGGTGATCAATGGGTAACAGCAGCTAATCCGGGCAGTGGATTTGAAAGCAACGCATTACAATATACTGCAGGAACAGAAACGGCAAATGCATGGTTCTTTACTCAGGGTATCCAACTTAATGCAGGAAGTTTCTACAAACTAAGATATACTTACGGCAATAACAGTAGTGAAACAACTGAAAGCCTTGCTACAGTAATAGCGACAAGCCCTAACGCTGCATCGGTAATTGGTACAGTAAATGATTTAACAAACATAACAGGCAATACTCCTACCGTACATACTTCAGGAATTGTAACTGTTCCTACGAGCGGCGTATATTACTTTGGATTTAATGCTCACAGCGAAGCTAATGCGGGTAACCTGTATGTAGACAATATTGAAGTAAAAGACTGGGATTGTGGTGTTCCTCAAAACATTACAGCAACAGACATCACGCCAACATCGGCAACAATTTCATGGGGAACTCCTGAAGAAAACACAAGTTTTGGTTACTTGGTTGCACACCCTACAACAAATACTGCTCCTGAAAGCGGTGAGTATGTACAGGCATTAACAAAAGAATTTACTGACCTGACTCCCGGCACTACGTATTATATTTTTGTAAGAAGCCAGTGTGGTCCACTAATGGGTGACTGGTCAGAGAGCATCAGCTTTACAACACCGGCTTGTGAACCTACAACTGTTCCTTATATACTTGATTTCGAATCAGCAACAGTTCCGGCAACACCTGAATGCACTATTGCTCAGGAAGCGATATCAGGAAATGACTGGGTAACCGCAAACAACCCTGGTAGCGGATTTACAAGTAATACTCTTGTATATACAGCTACTAACGATGCTGCCAACTCATGGTTCTTTACTCAGGGAATTCAGCTTACAGAAGGTACACTTTACAAAGTATCTTATAAATATGGTAATAACGGTACTTCTACCGAAAACCTGAAAGTAACACTTAACAGCAATCCTAATCCAAACTACCAGATTGGCAATAACTTTGGAACGCACGAAGGCATAACAGGTGGAACGCAGGAAGAATATTTCATTGAGTACTTTAACATGCCTACAGGTGTTTACTATTTTGGTTTCAATGCTTACAGCGAGGCGGGCCAGGGTGCTATCTATGTAGATGATTTTAAAATTGAAGTTATTGATTGCGGCGAACCAACAAATGGCTCAGCAACGGTTACTACAACCACTGCTACAATAACATGGGAAGCAGCAACATCAGGAAATGCTACTCCAAACGTTTACCATATAACATATGGCACTACCGATACATTACCTACAGAAGGATGGGAAAATGAATCCGGTACTTCTAAAACCTATGAAGGACTTGAACCGGGCACACAGTATTATGCATTCGTCAGGGTTCAGTGCGGACCTTCAAACAGTGGATGGATAACTATTCCTTTCACAACTGAAGAAGTTGCCGGTCTTGGTGACAATACCCTAAAAAACATTACAGCTTACCCAAACCCTGTAAAAGATGTACTTAACCTTAATGCGCAGTCTACAATTGAAAAAGTAGAAGTATACAGCATTACCGGACAACTGGTATATTCTCAAAATGTAAACACACAGAATGCAGTTGTAAATCTTCAACAGCTTTCTACAGGAGCATACCTTGTAAATGTAATTGGTGAAAACGGATCAAAACGAATCAAAATCATCAAAGAATAAATTTAGGTTACGGTGATAAATAGGGACTATCTGAAAAGATAGTCTTAAAAAAGCTATGAAAAAAAGGGCTGCCTCAATGAGGCAGCCCTTCCTGTTTGATTAATACAACTAACCGTTTGAAAGCCATAAACGTTTAGACACAAAGTTTTCCGAAATTTGTACTACCATTAAATTAATAACAATGAAAACAGATAAACAAAAAATATGGTTTGTAACCGGAGCATCAAAAGGTTTCGGATTATTATTCGTGAAACAGCTTTTAGCCACGGGACAAAAAGTAGCCGCCACATCGCGCACAACTGCTGAACTCATTAAAGCTATTGGCGATTCAGAAAACTTTCTGCCTTTGGAAGTAGACCTTGCAAGCGATAGTTCGGTTGCAGCAGCGATAACAAAAACGGAAGCTAAATTTGGCGGGCTTGATGTACTTGTCAACAATGCCGGGTATGGTATTGGCGGAAGCCTTGAAGAAGTAGAAGATCGTGATGTTCGTGCTGCTTTTGACATTAATGTATTCGCTGTGTTTAATACTATACGTCATACGTTGCCTATCATGCGTAAACAGCAATCAGGACATATAATAAATATAGCATCCATAGCAGGTGTTGCACCGGGTTCGGGATGGGCAGCCTATTCAGCAGCCAAGTCGGCAGTAATTGGTTTATCTGAAGCACTGGCACAGGACGTACAACCCTTCGGCATTACCGTTACAGCTGTGGCACCGGGTGGTTTCAGAACAAGTTTCCTGTCTAAAGAGTCATTAGCCGTTCCGAAAAATATTGATGGTGCTTATGATAACATAAATGAAATGCTTATCAGATATCAGGGGCTTGACGGTAAACAAGCCGGTGACCCTGAAAAAGGCGTTGCCATTATGATACAGACTGCTTTTGAACAAAATCCACCTCTTCATCTATTACTAGGAAGTGATGCCTACAGAAGGGCAACCACCAAGTTTGAAAGCCAGATGAATGAATTTGAAAATCTGAAAGACACAACTACATCTACAGATTTTTAAAAACGAAAAGAGAGCCAATTGGCTCTCTTTTCTATCATAAAATATTACTTTTTGTCTCTTCTAAGCTCTCTTGCAAGAAGCGTATTTTTAAGCAACATAGCAATTGTCATTGGCCCTACTCCACCCGGAACCGGAGTGATGAAAGACGCTTTTTTGCTTACGTTCTCAAAATCAACGTCGCCGGTAATAACATAACCTTTAGGGTTTGTATCATCAGCAACGCGTGTAATTCCAACGTCTACTATTACTGCATCATCCTTAACCATCTCTGCTTTAAGGTAATTTGGCACACCAAGGGCAGTGATAATGATATCAGCCTGAGTTGTTATCTGTGCGATGTTTTTAGTGTGGCTATGCGTTAGCGTAACGGTTGAGTTACCAGGGAAACCTTTACGCCCCATAAGGATACTCATTGGGCGGCCTACAATGTGGCTACGACCAATAACTACTGTATGCTTACCTGCTGTCTCTACATTATAACGCTCTAAAAGCTCAAGGATACCAAATGGCGTTGCAGGAATAAAAGTAGTCATATCCAGTGCCATTTTACCAAAGTTCTCAGGGTGGAAACCGTCAACATCCTTGCTTGGGTCTATCGCCATGAGTACTTTCTGGTCGTCGATTTGTTTTGGAAGCGGAAGCTGTACTATAAAACCATCGATGTTATCATCCTGGTTAAGCTCCTCAATTTTTTTCAAAAGCTCAAGCTCAGAAATAGTGCTTGGCATTTTTACAAGTGTAGATTCAAATCCTACACGCTCGCAGGCTTTTACTTTGCTCCCTACATAAGTAAGGCTCGCTCCGTCGTTACCAACGATTACAGCTGCAAGGTGCGGTACCTTTTCGCCGTTCTTCTTCATTTTTGCTACAACTTCGGCAATCTCATTCTTGATATCTTCCGAAACTTTTTTTCCGTCGAGTAATTGCATTGTTCGTGTTTTATTTTTGAAAATAGATGTTCAATTGAATACTGCCGTGACAGTTAAATATAATAAAAAAAGACGCGTTTAACCGCGTCTCTGTATTTTAAGGCCTCATTCCTTTCATTCCGCCCATCATTCGCATCAGGTTCTTGCCGGCACCACCCTGCATCATCTTCATCATTTTGCTCATTTGCTCAAACTGTTTCAGCAGTTGATTTACCTGCTGTATAGAGGTACCCGATCCTTTTGCAATCCTGTTCTTTCTTTTTACATCAATGGTTGCAGGTTTGCTACGCTCACCTGGCGTCATTGAATAAATGATAGCTTCTATATGTTTAAAGGCGTCGTCTTCAATCTCAACATCTTTTAGTGCTTTTCCTGCACCGGGTATCATCCCAACAAGGTCTTTCATGTTACCCATTTTCTTAACCTGTTGAATCTGTGCAAGGAAATCGTCAAAACCAAATTCGTTTTTAGCGATTTTCTTTTGTAGTTTTCTTGCCTCTTCTTCATCATATTGCTCCTGTGCTCTCTCAACAAGGGAAACAACGTCACCCATACCAAGGATACGGTCGGCCATACGGCTTGGATAGAAAACATCAATTGCTTCCATCTTCTCACCCGTACCAATGAATTTAATTGGCTTGTTAACTACTGATTTAATAGAGATAGCGGCACCACCTCGTGTATCACCATCAAGTTTGGTAAGGATAACACCATCAAAATCCAGTCTGTCGTTAAATGCTTTTGCAGTATTAACAGCATCCTGACCTGTCATTGAATCTACTACGAACAGGGTTTCGTTTGGCTCTATCGCTTTATGAACGTTAGCAATTTCGTTCATCATCTCTTCATCTATCGCAAGACGACCGGCAGTATCGACGATAACTACATTAAATCCGTTTGCTTTAGCATGTTTGATGGCATTTTGAGCAATCTCAACAGCATTTTTGTTACCCTCTTCAGAGTATACCTCTACACCTATCTGTTCCCCTACAACGTGTAGCTGGTTGATAGCCGCAGGACGGTAAATATCACAGGCAACCAATAATGGTTTCTTGTTCTTTTTAGTTTTAAGGTAATTGGCAAGTTTACCTGAAAAGGTAGTTTTACCAGAACCCTGAAGACCCGACATCAATATTATCGTAGGATTTCCCGATAGGTTAATACCTGAAACATCTCCTCCCATAAGTTCGGTAAGTTCGTCTTTAACGAGCTTAACCATAAGCTGGCCCGGCTGTAATGTAGTAAGTACATTTTCGCCAATCGCTTTTTCTTTTACTTTAGTAGTAAAATCTTTAGCGATCTTAAAATTAACGTCGGCATCCAGTAATGCTCTCCTAACCTCTTTAAGAGTATCGGCAACGTTTACCTCGGTTATCTTTCCGTGACCTTTAAGTATATGTAAGGCTTTGTCTAATTTTTCACTTAAATTATCAAACATAAATCAGGGTTTCTTTTTATAGAGGTGCAAATTTAAGAATTTGATTTTTAAGATGCAGTGTTTACACAAATAAAAAGGTATGCTTTGAGACGATTATAATAAAGGTTTGGCATACCAAACTGTAAAAAATAGAAAACCGGCCTGGGAAGGGGCCGGTTTTCTTCGGAAAAAAACTTGAATATTTAAAAAAACACAACTATTCTAAACATGTATTGCAATCGCCTTCAAGCTCATATAAAACCTGAACTTCAGTAAACGAAAGCACTTTTTTGTAGACTCTCAGGTCGTCAAGGAAACCTGTAAAACCGCTTCCTATAAAATAATCCATTGCTACATTTCCAATATTGGCTTCAGAAGCATCCTGACTATTTCTTAACTCACCATCACGGTATAGTTTTATATTATTAGCCTCATCTACTGTTACTACCCAATGATGCCAGTTACTTGTATCTACCGGAAGGGCTGCATCCGTTTTCCAGTCAGTATCTGCAATTTCAACATTTCCTGCAGCAAACAAAGGAGCATTAAGCTGTTTAACTACTAACTGAAAGCCTTCTCCTGTTGCATTTCCTTTTGAGAAAAGCTTTTCAACGTCGCCACCGTTGGTATTCTGCATCCTGAACCAAAGGCTTATACTATATGGCTGACCTTGTACAATGGCATTATCAGCGCTTTTTGTTACCTGTAAAAACTGCGAACCATTAAAAGCTACCGCACATTTTTGATTCCCCTGTCTGTCTGCTGTAAAAACTATATCCTGCGGCACAGTAACTTCGCTACCTTTCAGGTCTTTTACAACTCCGTTTGAGAACGTAATGTAAAGCGATAAATCCTCTACGAGTACACCCGGATTAGTGCATCCGCCCTGCTCACAGCCCTGAAGCGCAAAATTTATAGCACTCAGTAACTCTTCATTTGAAAACACAGTTATTCCTGCGCCATCTTTTACATTTAACGAAATTGGATATCCTATCGAGTAATACTCGTTAGGTCCCAAAGTCATCAGCATAACATGAAGATCTTTATTGCTGTTAAGTACATAAGTGTTCTGAATCTGAAAACCACTGTTATAACGGTAAAAATTCAGAGGAAACACTAATGAAACACAATCATCTCCTATTGCCGGAACCGGGTCAGTACAGGTTTCGCGAATCGCATCAAACAATTCCTGATTTTCAACAGTTACCTCATTATAATCCTGATCTGTAATTGTTATCGGAAAAAACAAAGTAACGCGATCATCATCTTCTTCGCTTTCATTTAAGATTGCCGCTACAGCCTCATATTGAGACGGTGAAACAATTCTTATTTGCTGTCCGTTAACCATAATTTGCACCGGAAGCTTTATCTTATAGCAACTGGTACTGTCAATCACATTATCCTCTGCTGTATCATTAGCCGAAATTGACTTCAACACATCCGTCAAATTGGAGCTACGTGTTAATGCTTCGGTATTTTCACTTACCGATTCATTTTGGCAGGAAACTGCCGCAAATACGCATATCAAAACAGCAAAAAATCTTTTTATCATTCTATGTGATATAATCTTAAACAGTCAAATTTAAAAAAACCCTACCTGCTTTTTACTTTTTTTAAAAATAAAAGCCAATCACCTAAGCGACTGGCCTTATAAAATCAGGGTTCTTTTTCATGTATGTTACTCTCCAGAAGCTTATCTTCTGGATCAAAATATCTTCTATCCGGTAATAAAACCTCCAAAAAAGACTATACTACTTAAATTAATTTAGTTCTTTTGAAAAGTAAGATAATCAACTCCTCCATCGCCTCCGCTCACATCAACAAGTTTAATCTCTGTCCCTGTTCTGGTAGCAATATCCCAATCATCGGTCAAATCAACAAATTCAAGAGGCTCAGTGAAAGTTATATCAATATCAATATCGCTGTCAAAGCTGTCATCAGTACTATCATCATCGCTGTTATCGTCATCATAAACCGACCATGCACCTGTATAAGTATTGGTCCCGTTTGTAGCTGTAAGCACTCCATTTTCACCAAAGGTAAAATTATACCCTTCAAAATTCCCTGTCTCGTCATTACCGTCTTCCTGAAAAAGAGTAATTCTCCAGGTTCCTGACTTCAGGTTGTTTGCTACTGCATTTGCATTGCCGTTTACATTATACTTCCCGTCATCATCTGAACAGGCAGTCAGTCCCATAAAAGCAAGACAAGCAACAAATAGATTGATTTTTTTCATTGGTTTAGTATTAAAATATTAATGTAAAATTAGTAATGATGAACATATAGAGCAAAATTTTATAATTTTTTTAAAGTTTCACTCATTAATGCTGATACAAATAAAGTAAAATTCTACACGATTTGAAATCGTAAATTAGAAGCTGCCCAAACTGGTTTAGAATTTGCAAAAGTTGATTTAGTATTTGTCCAAAAAGCACATTTTTAATTTTTTACAACGCTTTGTATGCAACTTCTATTTTTTTTATAATTTACGCCCACTTTTACAAGCCAAAATGAAAGACAATTCACTAAAGGGCATTTGCGAGGATATTATTTTTGCTAATTTTTTTAAAAACCATGCAAAATCATTACGCAATTACCTGTACTACAAATACGGAAACGAAGAGCAGGCAGAAGATGTTACCCAGGAAGCATTTATAAAGCTATGGGAAAACTGCGCTAATGTACCTTTAGACAAAGCCAAGTCTTTTTTATACACCGTTGCCAACAATACGACGCTGAATCAGATTGCGCATCAAAAAGTTGTTTTGGAGTATTCTAAAAAAAGTGCTCCAAAAAATACCGACAACCAGAGTCCGGAATTTTTACTTGAAGAAGACCAGTTTAAGACTAAACTGCAAAATGCCATTGCTAAACTTACCGAAGCCCAGCGTACGGCATTTCTTTTACATCGTATCGATGGAAAGAAATATCATGAGATATCCGAAATTCTCGGTATAAGTGTAAAGGCTGTAGAAAAGAGGCTTCACGGAGCACTAACAGAACTACGAAAAGAAATTGACAACCTTAGGTAGGGTAATTTAAAAGAAAGCTGTTATAGTAAAAAAGGAATAAAAATGAACAACGAGAATATGTTAGCAAAATGGCTCAATAATGAGCTGGACGAGAAGGAACTAAAAGCCTTCATGGCCACGCCTGAGTATGCTACTTACAATAAGATAAAAGAATATTCTGCGCAGCTTACCGTTCCTGAAGCTGACATGGATGCTTTGTATTCCCGAATTGAGGCAAACAAAAACAGACCGGCAAAAGTAAGAACCATGAGCCCATGGATATCTAGAATTGCAGCAATGCTAATCCTTACATTAGGTGTAACTTACTTTGTATATACTAATAAAACCACAACAGCCTTTGCTGAAAACGGACAGCGTACAGAATTCCAACTACCGGATAACTCCTCAGTGACATTAAACTCGGGATCTGAAGCCGATTATAAAGCCTGGAATTGGAAAAATAATCGTAAATTGCATCTTGATGGCGAGGCTTACTTTAAAGTAGCCAAAGGTCAGACATTTGATGTGATTACGACTATGGGAAAAGTTACCGTAGTAGGTACGCAGTTTAATGTAAAAGCAAGGGACAACCGTTTTGATGTAACCTGTTTTGAAGGTAAGGTCAGAGTAAGCAGCAATGGAAACACCATCCTGCTTACACCGGGAATGAGTGTAGCTTTTGATAATGGCAAACAGTTAGATATGCCTTCAGAGGAAGATACTCAACCGGGATGGCTTACTTATGAGGTAAACTATCAGCATGAAGAACTGGGCCGAATCATTGAAGAAATGAAACGTCAGTACCGTGTAGATATCGAACTTTCGGATAAACAAATCAGTACTATAAAGCATTCCGGTAAAATACCAATGAACAACATTGGGGATGCCCTTGAGATTATTGAAACTGCTCACCATTTAAAATCACATAAAGCAGGCAATAAAATCATACTCTCTGTTGAATAATGCTAAAAATCAGGCATCTTTTGATGTTCTTACCGCTTTTATTTATCGTCCCCAATATTTTTGGGCAGAACGAAAATAAAAGTATTGAGCTCAAAAAACTGCTTGAAGACATGGCGCTTTACCATAATGTAAAGTTCAACTATGCCGATAAAGACATCGAAGGCAAACTTATTTCTCCGCCTGAAATATTCCTTCCGTTAAAAGCCAAACTGGTATACATAGAAAATCGTACCCATTTAAGCTACAAAGAAGTTGGTGGATATATCGTAATATATTCTGCCCCATCAATAGCTAAGAAACGTTGTGCTTACATAATCGATGAAGTTGGCGATCCCGTAGACAGGGCTGTCATACAACTTCCCGACAACAGCAAAATTGTTACCCGACAGGATGGTTATTTTGAACTGCCCGCTTCTCTTACCGGAAGTATCTTTATCGACCACCTTAACTACGAACCCATAAGCATAAACGTAAAAGAGTTTAAGGATGACTGTAAAGCCATTGTTTTAAAACTCGAAGTACTCGAACTTCAGGAACTGATTACCGAGCGTTATATTGCCACGGGTATCTCCAAAAAAAAAGATGGAAGCTTTACGCTCAAACCTAAAAAGTTTGGCATCCTACCCGGACTAATAGAACCCGACGTGTTGCTTACCATGCAGCAGCTTCCGGGCATAAGCAGCATCGATGAAACCGTATCTAACATTAATGTTAGGGGTGGTACGCACGACCAAAACCTGTTTTTATGGAATGGCATACGCCTTTATCAAACCGGTCACTTCTTTGGATTAATTTCGGCAATTAACCCTAACCTGGGTAATGAGGTAAAAATCTTTAAGAACGGAACCTCTGCATTTTATGGAGAGAGCGTATCGAGCGCCGTTGATATATCGTCTCATACTAAAGATATAGGAAATGGTAATTTTACCTTTGGAAGCAACATGATCAATGTTGACTTTTACACCAGGATAAAAGCCAGTGAAAATGCAAATTTCGAAATTTCAGCCCGACGCTCATTTACTGATGCCATAGAATTCCCTACCTATAGCAAGTACTCTAAAAGGATATTTCAGAACACTATAGTTACCGACCTGGATCAGAGCACCAAAATAAACTACCAAAGCGACAAAGAATTTTACTTCTATGATTTTACAGGACAATATCATCAGAAAATAGGAACTAAGCACAACCTGTTTGTAGACTTCATTGGAATTAGAAACAATCTTGACTTTACTCAAGGGAGTGTTGTTATTACAGAACGCAGTAATCTTCAGCAGCTAACACTTGGCGGTTCGGCAGGCTGGAATACGCAATGGAATAAAAACCACAGCAGCGAAGCCAGTTTTTATACTTCTTATTATAATGTTGACGGAAACAACTCATCAATACAGTCTGGACAGGTAATGCAGCAAGGCAATACTATCCTTGACATGGGACTAAAGATCGCTGACCATCAAAAGCTAACCGACCGTTACCAGTTGCACACCGGGTATCAATATAACGAGATAGGTATCGAAAATTCAGATCGGGTTAACGAGCCATCTTACAGCAGGAATATTAAAGAGGTTTTAAGAACCCACGCTCTTATTGGCGAAGTTGAATATGATACCGAAAATAAAAAACTACATTCAAGAGCCGGAGTGCGTTTAAATTACATTACCAAATTTGGCATGGTCTACCCTGAACCACGTTTACAGGTAAATTATACTCTGACTCCCGACTGGCAGCTTGAAGGCCTTGCCGAAATGAAAAGTCAGAGCACTTCACAGATTGTTGAACTTCAGGGTGACTTTCTGGGCATAGAGAAAAGAAGATGGGTGTTATCTAACGATAAGGATGTACCCGTTCAAAAAAGCAGGCAATTATCTATAGGAGCAACCTATAAACGCAATGGCTGGCTTATATCTTTAGAAAATTATTATAAAAGGGTAAAAGGTATTACCTCAGGCGGACAGGGCTTCCAGGATCAGCTGGAACTCTTGCATGACACAGGACAATATTCTGTATGGGGAAGTGAATTCCTTGTTCAGAAACAATTCAAAAACTTCTATACCTGGATGAGCTATACGTTAAACGACAACAATTATAAGTTTGACAACTTTATTCCGAACAAATTTCCGAGCAGTTTTGAGATCGAACATACTATAAATACCGCTGCAATTTATGAGTGGAAAAAAGTAAAAATCGCATTAGGTTCCAGATGGTTTACCGGCAAACCTTTTACGCCTGCGATTAGCAACGCACCGGAATTTGTTACACCTTCCAGTCCTGTTGTTCAGTATGCAGCACCCAACTCGGCAAACATCCAGAACTTTTTCCAGGTAAACTTCTCTGCTTCTTATGTTATAAAAGCCACTGAAAAATCGCAATTACAGTTAGGCCTTTCAGTACAAAATATTTTCAACCGCAAAAATATCATAAACAGATATTACCGTATTAACAGTGACAACAACGGTATCGAAGTTGTAAATACCTATGCGCTTGAGCGCACCCCCAACGCACTTATAAAATTTACATTTTAGACATAAAAAAAGCGCCTTAAAGGCGCTTTTTAAATTATAATAGAAATCATTATTCTTTAATGATCTTCTTAATCACCGATTGGTTATTGTCAAATGCAATTTTTACCATGTAAATTCCTGACTGGAATTGAGTCATATCAATTTTATCAGAAGAACCTGTGTAAACATTCTGACCTAAAGTATTAACCACATTTACTGATTTAATAGCAAGACCGCCTGTATTTATTGTAACAAAATCATTTGTTGGGTTAGGGTAAACACTTACCGCTTCTTTAAGGAAAGTTTGTTTGTCCAATACTAAACCATCAATGCCTTCTCCTGTTAAATAAACAGACATTGGAAAATATCCCTGATCTCCTGCAAATACTGCATCCGGAACTTCAATTCTATATGTGTGCAGACCTGCCGCAAGATCTCCTAACTCAACAACGCGGTTAGGAATTTTATCTCCCGGACACCAGTTATTCCAGTACCAATAAGCATCATCATCAGGCATAACAGGAGGATTGCTTGTTCCGTTACACTGGTAATAAATACAGTTTACCTGAGTGTTGTATTGAAGGTAAGGTATACATGATACACCTCCCGGTTTATATTGTAGTTTTAATTCATCATCAAAATAGATAAAGTGGTTTCTTCTAACATACTCTTCACCTTGACTATTTGATCCGTGGTTAGAAGTAATAATATGAAGCTGTGCGTTTTGAACCGGAGCATCAAGAGTTACATACAATGATCTTACCGTTTGATCTAATACATCTGTACCATCAAGGGTATAGTTTTTTAGCTCATACTTAAAAGACAATGGTGTAACAAATGAAGAAGCTGGTGTTGCAATATTTTCATCAGTAGTAGACTCGAAAGTTAAAGAGCCCATATAAACATCTTTTCTGTTAGCACAAATTGGAATTTCAACAGCCGCACCTCCCTGGCCAGGGCCACCCTGATAACCATAAACCTCAAGTTCTATCCAAAGATCATAAACCGCTGTTAATGCCTCATCGTGGAAAAGGTTCGTTAAATGATTAAGATCATATACATAAGGTACCTCCGTTACTGTAGTATTAGTCAGTCTCATGAAAGGAGTAATAAAACGGCCAATCTCAATTCTTTTAACCTCGTTATAATCATAAGTTGTTTGTCCTTTAGGTACAAAGGCAAGGTTTACGTTACCAATCCTGTCATAGTTATCACAAAGCGGGCTAAGTGTAACTGTCATGGTAAGTGTATTACCGAATGCATCAAGTTCCTCCTGCGTAAGCATTCTTCCATAAGAAGAGTTAGAGTTACGAATAAGTCCTTCAGGAACAGGTTCGCTTACAGTTTCACCATACATTCCATAAAAAATAGCACCATCAAACGGCGTAAGCGTATATGCCTCCTGTGCCATAGTTTTGAACGGAACTGCAAAACCTGCAAGTAACGAGAGTAATAGTAAAGTTTTCTTCATAGTAATAAGTTAATTTAGGGGCGAAAAGTACACAAAAAATTAACCTAAAACACACATTTAGCTTTCAAAAATACTGATTTTCAGCTAAAAACGAAATATTCCTACATATAACCCTAAAACTGGAAATAAATAAATGGTTGTGGTCCTGCAGAAGCTGCAGCATAAACCAGCCAGTACACCAATCCTAAAACAATCCCCTTAACAACAAGAGGGGTTTTATCAAAGGTGTTTCTCAGTGTAGAGGAAAAACTTTCCGGAAGGAAATGCCATACATAACCTATAAGCATAAGAAGGAATACATTTTTATACCCCATAATGATAGTTTGCCATTGTTCAGGGGCAAACTTCACCAGGCTTATGTTGTTAATAACCTCCAGTGCTGTAGTAAAATCTTTAGCACGGAAAAACAACCAGCAAAATGCGACAAAATGGAAAGTCAGGATTATTGAAAAGAAGTTCCATACACGTTTAGCTCCTGTTTTAGGTGCCCCTTTTCGCTCAGGGAAATATTCTGCAAATAATTTATGTACTGCCAAAGCCATACCATGCAGCGCACCCCAAATAATGAAACGTAGGCTCGCACCATGCCAAAGTCCGCCCAGCAACATGGTTGTCATCAGGTTCACATTGGTAAACATGGTTCTGTCTTTGTCTCTTGAAAGCGCAAAAGTAAGTGTAAACACCAGTAAAGAACCAATACCAAGTATAAGCGGCAGGTTACTCTCGGGCCCATAAGTTGCACCCCACACTATTAATGAAAGGAAAAACACAACCGGGAAAAAGAAACCCGCAAAAGAGCCATTTCGGTTACCACCTACTGATATATAAAGAAAATCCTTTAACCATGTAGAAAGTGATATATGCCACCTTCTCCAAAATTCGGTGATAGAAGACGAGTTATATGGTGTACGGAAGTTAGTAGGCAGCTTAAATCCTAAAAGCAGCGCTATACCTATCGCCATGTCACTGTAGCCTGAGAAATCACAGTAAATCTGGATGGTGTAGCCGTAAGCAGCCATAAGGTTCTCAAATGGTGTATAAGCATTAGGCAGGTCGAATACCCTGTCAACAAAGTTGATGGAGATATAATCGGATATTACCGTTTTTTTGATAAGTCCGCCAATAATAAGGAACAACGCCCTGTTTACATCTTCCCTCGTAAGTTCAAGCTTAGCATAAATTTGCGGAATGAAATCCTTAGCTCTCACAATAGGACCCGCCACAAGCTGTGGAAAGAACGATACGAAGAAAAGATAATCAACATAGGTTTTAGTAGGTACTATTTCTTTTCTGTAGATCTCTATAATGTAACTTATCGACTGGAAGGTATAGAATGAAATACCCACCGGAAGTATTACTTTGTAAAATTCGAAATGAGCTCCAAAAAGGTCATTATACGTTCCTATAATAAAGTTTGTATACTTAAAATACCCTAAAAACGTAAGGTTAGCAATTACACTAAACCACAAGTAGATCTTTCGGTATGTGGTACGCTCTTCCCTGTAAAGAAAATAACCAAGCGTATAATCAACAACTGAAGAAAACAGCAGCAATACGAAAAGCATACCGCTTGAATTAAAATAAAAATAAAGCGAGAAAAATATGGTATATACAAGCCTTGCCCTAAATGTATTCCTTAGCAGTATATAAAAAAGATAAAACAGCAGAAACAATCCCAGAAACCTCCAGGTATTGAATAGCAAAGGCGATTTCGCGTCATAGGCAAACAATTTTACTATGTCTTCGCCTGAAAATTGCGAAAAAATATCTGAAATCTGCTGCATTAGTTAGTAACCGTTATTAAGTTTAAAATTATCATAAGCATTCAGGAAAGCTTCACTAAAAAGCCTGCCCTGTTTTTCATATCCATCTTTAGAGTAATGTACCCTGTCTGTACTCATCAGTCCTTTGGCAGCATTTCGGTTAACGCTGAAAAGCCCTCCCATCTCGGAAAAAAGGTCCCAAGTGGCATAATTTTTTTCAGTCTCTTCAACTAATATCTTTTTGGCATAATCTGCGACAAACATATTAGGATATTTCCTTTTAAATAATGACGGTGGTGGTGTCATTACCAATATCGCTGCATCAGGATTCTTTTCCTTTACATTTGCAATGAAAGTATTAAGCTGAGTTTTGTAAGCATCACCATTCATTTTATCAAATGACTCATTGGTTCCTAGAGAAATAATAACAAGATCAGGACTAAGCGCAGGAAGCTGATCAAAAAACAAAGGATATTTATTATAATCAGAACATTTCGCTCCGTTAACCCCTATACTATGATATAACAGCCCGGCATCATCTTTCTCCAGAGATACGCCGCTAAGTGTATATTCAACAGGTCCTTTAGCAGGCAACAGATAAATTTTATCCAGTTGGGCATCGCTGTGATACAAACTAGCCTTTGCTTCGGTTGTAAGTGCAAGAGGTATAAACTCTGATCGTTTTACCTGTTTCTTTTGCATCTGGCTTGTTGGAATCTTAAGAATTTTTCCTGCCCTGATATTATCACTTTTAAGTCCGTTTGCTTTTTTTATCTGAGCAATACTTACATCATATTTATTAGCTATGCTTCCTAAAACCTCCCCGCTCTTAATACGGTGGGTTATTTTTTTAGGAACCGTAGATTCAAGCACTATAGTTTTTGAACTTGTTGCCAAATCGAAATAAGGCTTATTACCCGGTGTGATAACCTTTATGGTATTAAAGTCGTAAGAACTATCTCTTACATTAAGAGCCAGTACAAAATCTTCACGGGTTTTAAGAGCTATACCGCTTAGCCCTACATTCATTCCGGCTTCTTGTGAATATATATTTCTTCTGCTTTGCCATGAGGCATTCGAACTAAAGCCTACATAACGTCCGCCATTGGTACGTGCCAGTTTATACGGAAATGAAAACCCGCAACCCGCATTACCAAAACGCTCCTGCAAGTTTTTACGTATTACCCCTGTCATCAAGTCAGCCTGGATATGGGAATCGCCAACATGAACAATATTTACATGCCCCTTTTTTTCTTTTTCCATCTGATAAAGCTTCATAAAAACAAGCTTTAAGGCAGAAGTATTGGTAATAATATTGTCACCGGAAACAATTTCGGTAGTATCAATATTTACGTAACCTGCAAACACAGAATCTATCTCCACTTCGGTAGTATCGACCTGTGCTGATGCAGAAAAACACAACAGCAGGAATAGTATGGCTAATAGCTTATTCTGCATTTGTGGTGTCAGGTTTTTTGATTATAGAATCCTGCTTTTTAACAACAGGTTTAGACGGCTCCGCAACTGTAGGCGCTGACGGAACGGTTGGAGCCATTCCCCTTAGCTTTTTGTACTGTTCATATCCGTTATTTATCTGCTTATAAATAAGATCTGATACTTGTTTAGCTCCTCTAAAGTTAAAGTGCGTATAATCCTTATTTGCTTTTGCAGGTGCTTCCTCAACCCATTTTACCATCGAGCCGTCACCCCCCATCAGTGTATAAAGATTAATATAGGCAGCCTCAGAACTTACAGCATATTTACGTTGTGCACGTGTAAGCGGCACTACAGCTGAATCGGTTTTCATTTCAAGATCATACTTGGTAGACTTATCTGCTGTAGAAATAATAAGTATAGCTACTCCCGGGAAACATTCGCGGAGGTGCGCCACAACTCTGGACATTTTCTTCTCATACCAGGTATAATTTAGTGATCCATAGTTCAGCACGTTTGTACCATACTGAAGTATAATAAGGTCATATCCAAGCTTTTCATTGAAAGCCTTCATTACCTCGGTATTAAAAGTTGCGATAGGAAGTCCCGAGTTACCCCTGTTCGAGAAATTATCAACATGAACACCTCTTCCGTTATCAAAATTAAATCCGTAGAAAGGAATCGAATCAGCTTTAACAAAGTTAGCCTTAAACGATTTTATATCTCCTGTCCCAAGACTAAGCGCATTTACCTTTTTTGACGGATTCAGTTTTTTAGCGATAGTATCTTTACCTACTATAAAGTTTACACTTGCCTCCCTGTTTCCTGATTTACCATAGAAAAGTGTAGGATTGTTAAGTGAAGACAAATGCGAAAGGTTACTGGCTTTATATTTTACCCAAACCGGCTCAACTGTATCTTTTTTAACAAAGAATACGTGTCCGTTGACACCGAATGGCTTAACAGGATTTTTTACATTTAGATACGAAAGCGTTTTCCAGTTAGATGAGAACTGGTGCGAAATCGTGCTTCTTGATGGTGCCGACTCTGATGTAATATTTACAAACCCTACGCCTTCGCCACCAAACCTGTTCTGAAGGCTTGCCCTGAATTCTTTAACGATCATATCGCCATCAGTCATAGAGTCACCAAAGTAGGCGATCCTTACATTACCCTGTTGTTTGGTTTCCAGTTGAAGTAGCTTTTCATAGAAAAGTACCAAATGCTGATAACCTTTATAATCATCAAAATTTTCTGTCGGGAACTTAATACCGTTTACAGCCTCAAAGCTAATACGGCTGTTATCCTGTAATGTATCGTTTTGCTCTTCCGCTACACCTTCATCTTCAGCTGCAGCTTCGAGCGCAAGGCTGTCTACTACTACATTTTTAGTTGCAACAGGAGTTTCCGAGAATATCTTCTTTGGTAAAAATGGCTTAAACACCAATAGCGATATCACTGATATCACAATAATGGCATACGACTGAAAAAAGTAAGGCTTATTCTGGTTCATCACTCAACAATTACATACGCTCTGGCATATCAATGCCAAGCAGGCCGAAAGCGGCTTTTATAGTTTCACCAACTTTCTTAGAAAGCTGAACCCTGAATAGTTTTATATTCATATCTTCTTCTCCAAGTATAGATACTACCTGGTAGTAAGAACTGAATTCTTTAGCAAGGTCATAAGCATAATTAGCAATTATAGCCGGGCTGTAGGAATGAGCCGCTGTTTGAACTATAGTAACGAAAAGTTCCATCTGTTTGATAAGATCCTTTTCTTTTACATGAAGTTCAACATCTGTCACATCTTTAGCTAAATCAAAATCAGCTTTACGCAATATAGCCCTTGTTCTTACATACGACATTTGGATGAAAGGCCCAGAATCTCCATTAAAGTCAATAGACTCATTCGGATCAAAAAGAATGCGTTTCTTAGGATCTACCCTAAGCATCTGGTATTTAAGGGCACCAAGGCCAATAGTCTCATATAGTTTTGCTTTCTCCTCGTCTGAGTAACCTTCAAGTTTACCCAGTTCTTCAGAGATGCTTTTTGCAGTAGCGGTCATTTCTGCCATCAGGTCATCTGCATCAACTACAGTACCTTCACGGCTCTTCATTTTTCCTGATGGAAGGTCAACCATTCCGTAAGACAAGTGATATAGGTTCTGAGCCCAGTCATATCCTAATTTTTTAAGGATTAGGAAAAGCACTTTAAAGTGGTAATCCTGCTCGTTACCCACAGTATATACCATACCGCCAACATCTGAAAAATCTTTCACACGCTGGATTGCAGTACCTATATCCTGGGTAATGTATACTGATGTCCCGTCAGAACGTAATACGATCTTACGGTCTAGCCCGTCAGAAGTAAGATCGATCCAAACTGAACCATCAGGATCTTTTTCAAACACACCTTTAGCAAGGCCATCGGCAACTACGTCTTTCCCTAAAAGGTAGGTATTGCTTTCATAATAGTTCTGGTCAAAACTAACGCCTATGTTTGCATAGGTTTCTTCAAACCCTTTGTAAACCCAGCCGTTCATTTTATTCCAAAGTGCCATTACCTCAGCATCACCGGCCTCCCATTTACGAAGCATTTCCTGTGCTTCAAGAAGTATTGGAGCTTTTTTCTTAGCCTCATCCTCGGTCATACCTGAAGCTACAAGCTCGTTTATCTCATTTTTATAGTGCCTATCAAACTCGACATAATAATTACCTGCAAGTTTGTCTCCTTTTATGTTATCGCTATCCGGAGTTTCACCATGTCCAAATTTCTCATACGCCAGCATCGACTTACAGATGTGAATACCCCTGTCGTTGATAACCTGTGTTTTGTATACTTTTTTACCTGCTGCTTCAATAATGTTAGCTACAGAATATCCAAGCAATACATTACGGACGTGTCCTAAGTGAAGTGGCTTATTGGTATTTGGCGAGGCATATTCTACCATAACAGCTTTGCCATTCGGGTCGTTTGCCGGAAAAGCAAATTTGTCATCGTTCTTAATACCGTTGAAATAGTTGATATAGTATGCATCGGCAATAACAAGGTTAAGGAAACCACCTACCACGTTGAATTTTTCTACCTCAGCAGTATTTTCAACCAGGTACTCTCCTATTTTACTACCAAGCTCGGCAGGATTAGTGCCTTTTATAACTTTAAGCAGTGGAAAAATAACCATGGTAACATCACCCTCAAATTCTTTCCGTGTAGCCTGTAGTTCAACTTTTTCTACAGTTACACCATACAAAGCTTCAACCGCTTTGATAATTTGGAAAGTTAAGATATTCGATAATGCCATTTTGTATTATTTTTTTAAGCGTGCAAAGATAAACATATTTTACCAACGTCCTGAAACGATTTTTTCTAAATAAATCATAATTTAAAGCCCAATCTCTTTATTATCCATAAAAAACGAAGACACTGATTAACAGTAGATTTCATTTCAGTACAAGGTACACCAAAATTCTTCAAAATTTGTTAAGCTTATTTTGTTTCTTTCTAAATAATATTTTTTTCGCATTTTTTTGTAACAAAACACACTCTTGATTGTCTTATTGTTAAATGCATAAAGCAGGATTGTTATTAAATTTTGCCAGTGCATGAAGGGTAACTTGTATTGAATGTTAGTTTTACAGACGGTACCTTTGCCAAAAAATCATCAATCAAATCACGAACAATGAAATTTAAGTTCTTATGCATGCTCCTGCTTGGGAGTATCATGACTATGGCTGCCCAAAACACAGGTACCATATCGGGTAAAATTATTGACAGCAAAACAAAAGAGGCACTACCTTACGTTAGCATTGTCCTTAAGGAAAATGGTACTGTAACCGGTGGGGGCATTTCTGAAGAAAACGGAACTTTTACCATCAAAAGCCTTCCGCTGAAAAACTATGCTGTGGAAATACAGTTTATGGGATACAAAACCGTAAACCTTACGGCAAATCTCAGCGATTCATCAAAAAGCGTAAATCTCGGCACTATTAATATTACCGAAGAAGCTTCAACACTGGATGAAGTAAACATCGTAAAAGAAGTTTCTACCATTGAGCAAAAGCTGGACCGCAAGGTTATAACCGTAGGCCGTGACTTAACCACTGCAGGAGGCACTGCATCGGAGATTATGAATAATATACCATCGGTAAATGTCGATCAGGATGGTAATATCTCTCTTCGCGGAAACACAAATGTAAGGGTACTTGTAGACGGAAGACCTACTAATATTGATCCTGCCCAATTGCTAAAGCAAATTCCCGCAACCACTATTAAAAAAATTGAGCTGATTACCAATCCGAGTGCAAAATACAATCCGGAAGGTATGAGCGGTATTATAAACATCGTACTTCATAAAAACTCAAAGGATGGTTTTAACGGAAGCTTTAATGCCGGTCTCACTTTTGGTGAAACCCCTAAAACCAATAATTCGTTAGACATGAACTACCGCAAAGGGAAAGTTAATTTCTTTACAACCCTTGGCAGTAATGAGGGCAAGCAATTTAACGGTGGATTTGTCAACCGCCTTGACAAAGACTCGCATCAGCTTATCGATGTCGTGAATGACAACAAAAACTTCCTTGGTAAAATTGGTATGGATTACTACATTAATGACAACAACACATTGTCAGTATATACCAACCAAAACTACAGCAGCGGCATTGCTACCATAGCTACTAATGCTACTTACGACCCTTCTTTAGGGCAGCCGGATATCTCGCAGGTATCTGATCTGGACGGTGACAGCTATAACAACTCCTACAACTTGGCTTTTAAGCATAAGTTTGAAAAAGAAGGGCATACCCTTGATTTCGAAGGCAACTATAATGACTCTCAGGAAAATCAGAATGTAGATTACAACACCACAATCGGTACTGGCCCTGGATTTTATTATGACAATGTAGAGGATAACCGTCAAAATATGACCTTAAATCTAGACTATGTAAATCCTTTGAGTGATAAGTCTACACTAGAGTTTGGCGCCGAAGCAAGGCTGATACGCTCAGACAACATTTATAGTACAACAAACCCGCTTATCGTTGAACTTGGCCAGGAATATGTTGATTACACCTACGATCAGGATATATATTCACTATATGCCACATACGGGCAGAAATTTGAGAAATTTAGTTACCAGCTGGGTGCGCGTTTCGAAAGCTACAAAGTAACTGCAAACAATACCGGTATACCGGCGTTTAAAGATGATTACCTAACAGTATACCCTTCGGCTTACCTGACATACAGCCTTAATGAGAAAAATATGCTGCAATTAAGCTACAGCCGTCGTGTAGACAGGCCAAGCCTTGAGCAGACAAAACCAATCAGGGAGTTTGCTACACCGCTTTTCACCTCGATAGGCAATCCTGAACTGAAACCACAGTTTACTAATTCAATTGAATTTAATTATACCAAAATGTTTGGTAAAGGGTCTTCTATAACTGGTGGTGTATTCTACAGATTGATAAATGACGAGATTAGCAGAATACTGTATCCTAACGAAACTACCGCAAACAAAGATGACCAGGTAATGAGCTATGGCAACTTCAACAACAACAATGCCTTTGGTTTTGAAGTTTCTGCAAACTACAAAGTGAACAAATGGCTGGACATGCAGCCTGCAATAGACTTTTCGAGTATTGATCAAAAAGGTAGAATCTCTATCGAGCAGACCGACGGAACCTATATCGTTGAAACCAAAAGCATAACAACAAATGCTTTTAACGCAAGGCTTAACGTTAACCTAAAAGCAAACAGCAGATTAAACTTTAACGTATTTGGTTTCTACCGCGGGCCGGTAAACGGAATCCAGAATGATACTAAAAACATGTATAAAATAGACAGTGGTATGCGTTATACACTGCTTGACAACAAAATGACACTTAGTCTTCGTTACAACGATATGTTCAAAACTATGCGTTATGGTTTCGAATCAAAAAATCCGTTTCCACAGGAAGGAGAGTTCCGTTGGGAAAGCCGTACGGTGTACTTCGGAATTAACTATATGTTTGGAGGAGGTAAAAACAGAGCATTACAACGCAAGCAACGCGACGACAATACAAAACAAGCAGGTGGTGGAATGTTCTAAGCTACTACCTGGCAACAACTTAATATGATATCTTCATATTAAATTTAGGTTTAGGTTGGAAAAACCCCGGGAGTTGCGCCCGGGGTTTTTGTTTTTTATTTTTTTAGTATTGAGATATGAGATGTTTAATCATTATTCTCAATTCTCAATTCTCAATTCTATTTCAAAATCTCAATTTCCGCGTTTTGCTTTACAGTTGCGTATAATTCATCCATTTCATCATTGGTAACAGCAATACAACCGGCTGTCCAGTCTTTCATTTTGTGGAGTTTCCCCATATACCCCTTGTCATTTCGCAGCCCGTGAATTTTAATATCTCCCCCTGCCGGTTTTCCAAGTTTTAATGCATTAGACTTATCCGTTGCATTAGGATACGACACTCCTAAATTCTTATAATAAGCACTACGCGGATTCCGGTCGTTGATTATGTAAATACCCTCAGGTGTTTTATTATCGCCTTCAAACTGTTTGTGCCCAACAGGGTCTTTCCCTAAAGCAACATTATAGGTTTTTATAAGATTCCCCTCAGAATAGGCTTCCATTTTTCTTTCTGACTTTCGTACAACCAGCTTATCTATGATAGTACCTTTTGGCAATGGTGTAGCAGGATACCAACACCATACTATTATTATAATGAGAATAAATAGCAGTAAACAGAACATAGATTTCAGATTATAAATCGTAGATTTTAGATTTCAAAAATAGGAATAAAAGATACCCCTCCTCCTTTCAAAAGAAGAAAGCTTCACTCCAACCCATAAAAAATCCCACTTAATTCTTATTTACAAATTAAGCGGGATACTATATTTCAGCAGTAGTGGCCGACTTTAAAACTTTATAACTTTCAACTTTACAACTGAAAGAATTACCATTTAATAATAGCACTACCCCAGGTAAAGCCGCTACCAAAGGCAGCTAATACCACAGTGTCGCCTTCTTTAATCTTACCTTGCTCCCATGCTTCGGTTAACGCGATTGGCACAGACGCTGCAGTAGTATTACCATATTTCATGATATTATTGTACACCTGATCATCAGTTAGACCGAATTTTTGCTGTATGAACTGTGAAATCCTAAGATTAGCCTGATGAGGAATAAGCATATCGATATCGCTTACCTGAAGATCATTAGCCTTAAGCCCTTCATTTATTACCTCGCTAAAACGAACTACCGCGTTCTTGAATACAAATTGTCCGTTCATGTACGGATAGTAGCTCTCATCATTAGGATCGGCATCAGCTATAATATCAGTAACCCAACGTTTACCCATACCCGGAGCAATAAGTGAAAGTTCTTCGGCATGTTGCCCTTCAGAGTGAAGGTGTGTAGAAAGGATACCTTTTGTAAGGTCTGTTTCCCTGCTAAGAACAGCTGCTCCTGCACCGTCACCAAAAATTACTGATACAGCACGTCCGCGTGTAGTCATGTCAAGACCCGTAGAATGCAGCTCAGAACCTATTACCAGAATGTTTTTATACATTCCTGTTTTGATAAACTGATCGGCAACCGAAATAGCATAGATAAAACCCGAACACTGGTTACGCACATCAAGTGCTCCAACAGTGCGTTTCATACCAAGATCTCTTTGCACAAGAACACCGGGACCTGGGAAATAATAATCCGGGCTAAGGGTTGCAAATATGATGAAGTCAATTTCTTCTTTATCGATACCGGCACGCTCAATGGCAATTTTTGCAGCTTTAACCCCCATAGTAGTTGTGGTATCGCCATCGCCTTTTACAACATGTCTTCTTTCTTTAATGCCGGTACGTTCCTGGATCCACCCGTCATTGGTTTCCATTATTTTAGACAAATCTTCATTTGTCACAACATTTTCCGGAACGTAATAACCTAATCCAGAGATTTTTGAATGATACATAAATTGATTATTTTATTAAAAATCAGTTTACAAAATTAAACATTCTTTAAAATTAAACCTCATTTAATGCCTGATTTTTAGTTAATACCACTTTAGTCCCTTTTTGAGCAAGTTTTATTTCATCAGAAAAAATTAACCATATAACGATTTGATTATCAAACTATTTGTTTTACTCAAAGTTTATTTTATATTTGAATCATAAACTTTTTTTATGAAGAAATTAGCTACAGCTTTTTTATCTGCATTTTTTGCATTTTCCCCCAGTGCACAAGAAAGAGTTCATGATGTACTGACTACCGAAGAAGAAAACAACAAAAAACAGAAAGCACCGGAATATCCCGGAGGTCTCAAGGCATTCCTTAATTCGATTCACCCAAAGACGCAACGCGCCATAAGCTACAGGCCAGGCTCTATGTTGGTAACGTTTATGGTAAATGAAGACGGGAGTATCAGCGAAGTTGAAACCCTGGAAGGAATCAGCCCTAAATTTGATGAAAAAGTCAGAGAGATTATAGCCGATAGCCCTAAATGGATACCGGGAGAAGAAGAAGGCCAACCGATAAAAGCATACTATAAGCTACCTTTACACTTTAATTAGCCAAAAGCTTCCCTGTCAACAGCAAGAGCTACTTCGGTATTTACCTCAATCTCCTTGTTATGTTCAAAGAATATAACCTGGCGGTTTAATGCTCCTTTTATAAGATAACGGCTCCCTTTAAAATAGCATTGTTTTACAACTACTTTTAACGGGCCTCCTTCGGTTATCTTTAATTGGTGCGGATATATCAATACCGTTTCTTCAGGGTTTTGGGTAAGTGTAAGCAATTCCAGCTTTATCTCGTTTACCTCACCAAAAAGCGATGCGGTATATTTATCGTGAGGGAAATAATATATTTCTTTAGAAGGTGCTTTATCCAGTACCTTCCCATTTTTCAGCACTATGGTTTCATCAGCGAATGATAGTGCATCGGTACTGTCATGCGTGGCCACAATTACCGTAACCCCTTTTTGTTTCAGATAAGCAAAAAGATTACGTCTCAAAGCATTTTTCCTGAAGTTATCGATATGGCTAAAAGGTTCATCCAGCAATAGCACTTCAGGCTCAAGAGCAAGCACTTTAGCCAATGCAATACGCTGCTGCTGCCCTCCGCTAAGGTACTTTGCCTTTACATCGGCAAAAGCATTCATCTCTACAATCTCCAGTAACTCGGCAATGCGTCGTTGTTTTTCTTCAGGATAGAAATTAGATAAAAAACTCCCTACATTCTCAGCGGCTGTTACATAAGGCATAAGATCGAAATCCTGTGCAAGGTATTTCATATAAGGCATTCCCGGAATAAGGTTGTGCTTAGGCCCGGTAACAACCTCTCCCTTGTATGTTATTTCACCTTCGTTAAGATCGAATAAACCGTAAATAAGCTTAAGCAGCGTACTCTTGCCACAGCCACTTTCGCCAATAACAGCAATGTTCTGGCCTTTCTTTACGGTAAAATTTATATTGTGGAGAATAATCTTATCGGTATAGCCGAATGAGATGTTCTTTACTGCAAGCATTTGTGTTCTATTATTCTGCAAAAATATTCAATTAGGGAATACACTCCACCCTGCTTAACAAATATTAAGACCTAAAATATGTAATTACTATCCGAATAGGGTATTTAAAAATTTTAATATTCTTTTAACAACTGCCTTGTCAATATTCTTTAACATATAGCGTTGTACCAATATCACCTATACTCACTTTTTATTGGCCGGACGGAAACAATAAAGGCGCTTTCAGAACCTGAAAACGCCTTAACCAATCTAACCAATAAATAAACATCCCTTACTATATATGCCGCAGTAGCGGCCTTAGCAACAGATAATTATATATACGTAATTATCTGCTGCCCTGGATTTTGTAATTAACTAATTTAACAGTAGGGGGCTCTGCCTGACAGTATGAAGAAAACAATCACAATTTTAGCTCTTGCGCTAACCACACAGGCATTTTCACAATTGAGCGTTACACGCAACCGTTTTAACCAGTTTTCATTTGAGGCAGAATATGGACTAACCTATACACGGAATCCGACACAAACCAGTTTTAAACATTCAGGTATCGGCTTCCGATATATGGCTAATGAATATTGGGGTGTAAAATTTGACTATGCTCATGATCGTATTGACGACAACGGAACACCCGGCACAGGAAGTATTCTCGACAGGGCTTCCGTTCAGGCGGTATACAATATAGGAAGGGTATTAAATTTCAGAGAACTTACCAATAGTACTGTAGGTTTGCTTTTACATAGCGGAGTAGGTTACACCAGGCTCAATCCGTTTGAAGAGAGAGACTATGACAATATTGGTAATTTTATAATAGGAGGCACGGTCCAATTATACATAAATGATTCTTTTGCACTAAGAGGCGATTTATCGGGAATATTGAATTTCAGGCAACAAAACTCTTTTTACAGCGAATATAACGGTACCTATACCGGAAAAATGCTGAATGCATCAATAGGGCTTACCTACTATTTGGGACGTAATAAAAACAGAGCTGACTGGTGGTAAAAACAAGAACATTCATAGCTACGCTATGTCTTAATTATAACTAACACTTTCTTAAATGCAAAAGAGGCTGCCTAATAAGGCAGCCTCTTTCTTTATGATAACGAGAAACAATTACTGTTTCGCAGCTTCTTTTTGAGCGTCAGCTTTCATTTTCTCATTTGCGGTAATAGCAAATTCTACACGGCGGTTTTTAGCCATACCTTCTTTTGTAGTATTATCAGCAATTGGTTCAGTTTCTCCACGACCGGTAGTAACAATTCTACCTGCACTGATACCTTTGCTTGAAAGATATGTTTTAACCGATGCAGCTCTTTGTTCAGAAAGTTTCTGGTTAAGCTCATCGCTACCGCTGCTGTCTGTATGACCTACTATCTGAATATCTGTATCAGGATATTCGTTGAATACCGGTACAAGCTTGTCAAGGTTAGCTTTAGCTGTAGCAGTAAGTGAAGATTTACCTAGATCAAAGTTTACTGAGTTTTCACCTAATGTAATTTTGATTCCTTCTCCTACCCTTTCAACATCAGCTCCCGGAAGAGCCTGGTCAATTTTCTGGGCTTGTTTATCCATCCTGTTACCAATAACACCACCGGCAGCACCACCTACAACACCACCAATGATAGCACCAAGAGCTGTGTTACCACCTTTACCTACATTGTTACCAAGAACACCGCCTATAACAGCACCTGAAGCAGCTCCAATAGCAACACCTCTTTGAGTATTATTTGTATTTTTAACAGCCTCACATGAAGTGAATCCTATACTTGCAATTAGTGCAAGTGTAAGCATATAAATTTTTGTCTTTTTCATGAGTTAAATATTTGATTTTATTGATTACATTTTAGAGAACTGGTAAACTACCTCAACATTTTTACCGCCTACATTTACATTATCTACAAGCTGAAAAGAAGTTTCACTCTGGTTTCTCATCTTAAGGAAGTAACCTTCTGTTACTCTTTTAGCTTTTGCACCTTCAGTGATTTTAAGTGTAAAATCTCCTGTTTTAGTAACTGTCCATACAATAGGGCTACTGAAAGAAGGGCAATTTCCGCTTCCGTTTACGTTCATAGTTCCTTTGTTGTTGTTTGATACAAAGTTCCAGCTGCTGCCAACAAAACATTTTGAATCAGCAACATCAAAAGAAGTCACTTTAATATAGTCTGAACCGGGATATGTTACATTAGTAATAGTCCAGTTTCCTTTAAGACCTGATTGCGATTTTGTGTCAAGGCCTCCGCATGAAGCCAGCATAATGACAAACATGCTTAAAAAAAGAAATTTTTTCATAGTTTAAAAGGTTTTAAAGGTTTAAATCCATTGATTTTTTGCAGTATAAAATTAATGAATAAGTGATGTACAAAGCAACACACATGTTATTTTTTTAATAAGAATATTTTTAACTTTAGTTATCACGCATAAGCCTGACACACACAGGAGTATTGATAACCAAAGTGATTTTATCTAAAGATTTTTTAAATCGGCACCATATTAATCTTTTCTTAAAAGCACTTTTTTTAACAAATAGCCGGTCGAAAACACAACATTTAAAAAGAGAAAGAAAGCAAAAATGTCAATTTGTCACCATTTGCCGATTGGTATTTTATTTGAGTATACAGTGAAAACTTAAAACATATAAAAACCTATTACTATGACAACAGGAAAAATTAATGTTTCGGTAGAGAACATATTTCCCTTAATCAAGAAATTCCTATACAGCGACCATGAGATCTTTTTACGTGAATTGGTTTCAAACGCAACAGACGCAACGCTTAAGCTAAAACACCTTACGGGTATTGGAGAAGCTAAAGTTGAATATGGAAACCCTGTAATTGAGGTAAAGATTGATAAAGAAGGTAAAAAACTTCACATCATCGATCAGGGTATAGGTATGACAGGTGAAGAGGTTGAGAAATATATCAACCAGGTAGCTTTCTCGGGTGCTGAAGAATTCCTTGAAAAATATAAGGATTCAGCTAAAGACTCAGGTATCATAGGACACTTCGGCCTTGGTTTCTATTCTGCTTTCATGGTGGCTGAAAAAGTAGAGATCATTACTAAATCTTATAAAGACGAACCTGCGGTTCACTGGACATGTGACGGAAGCCCTGAATTTACGCTTGTGCCGGCTGACAAAACTGACAGAGGTTCAGAAATCATCCTTCACATTGCTGAAGACTCACTAGAGTTCCTTGAGGAAAACAGAATCTCAGAACTTCTAAGAAAATATAATAAGTTCATGCCGGTGCCTATTAAATTTGGTACACGTACAGAAACGCTTCCAAAACCGGAAGATGCTCCTGAAGATTACAAAGCTGAAACTGTTGAAGTTGACAACATCATCAACAACCCTAATCCTGCATGGACAAAACAACCATCAGATCTTACTGATGAAGATTATAAAAACTTCTACCAGGAAGTTTACCCAATGCAGTTTGAAGAACCGCTTTTCAACATACACCTTAATGTAGATTATCCGTTCAACCTGACTGGTATCTTATACTTCCCGAAACTTTCGGCAGACCTACAGGTACAAAAAGACAAAATACAGCTATACCAAAACCAGGTATTCGTAACAGATAATGTTGAAGGCATAGTACCGGAATTCCTTACCATGCTTCGTGGAGTGATCGATTCACCGGACATTCCGCTTAACGTATCACGTTCGTATCTACAGGCAGATGGTGCTGTAAAGAAAATATCAAACTACATTACCCGTAAGGTGGCTGACAAACTGAAATCACTATTCACTGAAAACCGTGAAGATTTCGAGCAAAAATGGAATGACATCAAGATCGTTCTTGAGTATGGTATGCTTAGCGAGCCTAAATTCTACGAAAAAGCAGGTGCGTTTGTACTTTACCCAACTGTTGATGGCAAATTCTTTACCCTTGATGAATTAAAAGAAAAACTGGCTCCGACACAAACGGATAAAGATGGCAAATTAGTTGTGCTTTATGCTTCTAACAAAGATGCACAGCACAGTTACATCGCGGCTGCTCAGGATAAAGGTTATGAAGTATTGCTTCTTGACTCGCCTATCGTGTCGCACCTTATCCAGAAGCTGGAAGCCGATAATGAGAACTTTACATTTGCCCGTGTAGATGCCGATCATATTGACAAGCTTATCAAAAAAGATGAGCAACATATCTCTAAACTAAGCGACGAAGAGCAGGAAAAACTAAAAGCTTCTATCCAGGAGTTCATCCCTGCATCAGGTTATTCGGTACAGCTTGAGGCGATGGACAGCAATGCTGCTCCTTTTATGATTACACAGCCTGAGTTCATGCGTCGTATGAAAGAAATGAGCGCAAGCGGTGGACAGGGTATGTTTGGTAATTTCCCTGACATGTATAATGTAGTGGTAAACACTAACCATGAGTTATCTTCAAACATATTGAACTCAACTGACAAAACGCATCAGGAAGCCTTGGTAAAACAGGCGCTTGACCTTGCCAAACTATCGCAAAACCTGCTAAAAGGCGAAGAGCTTACCGCTTTCGTAAAACGTAGTTTTGAATTGATAAAATAGTATTGAGATATTAGATCATAGTATTGAGAACCTGCAGTGAGAACTGCAGGTTTTTTTGTGCGTTTTTTGATTGATGATGATTATAAACGGTCGATTAGCACACCTAAGAATATAGCTAAGATGGTAAATACGAGAACACCTGTTATGTAAGCGACAAATACCTTAAGATAGTTGCTTGCTTTACCCTTAAAGAACATGGTAATAGCCCAGACGCTATATAAAAAGGTTACAAGGGAGCCGAAATTGCTGAGTTCAATATGGGCCAGCCCTTCGATAAGTGCAAATACTGACCCTATAAGCATGCCTATACCCATTACAAAACACAGCAACACTAATATCTCAAATAAATTATAACCCTGCTTCCTAAAAAACAGCTTAAGAAAAAATGCAATAAACATTCCCATTATGATACTGGCGTAGCCATAATGCCCCTGTAACCATTGCAGGATCTTGAAAACTGCCGAATCCTTTAGAACAGGGACCTCTATTTCGGTATGAAAGAAATGAGCTATTGTAGAATAGATAAGCGAGGTTACAATCAAAAAAATGATGGGCTTGATAAGCCGGCTCCTGTCTTCGGTCAGAAATCTCCTTACTGTTTTTCCGGGCCGCAGCAGCAATTCTCTTGTGGTGTAACCTATACCCTTTTCAAAATGGAGCACATGCTGAATTTCGTGCAGCAGATAATGACTGTCTACCCTTTTGAGTACAGCAGGATGTCCACAACTTGCACAAAAGTTTTTATTTATCGGCTCATTACAGCTTTTACAGTTTACAGCAGTATCCATAAATTATAAATTTATATTACCCTCTTCCTTTTCGTTTTGCTATTTCATCCATCGTCATTTTTAACGACAGGAACAATGGCAGCCCAATTACAGGCAAAACCGAAACAGGAATAAAAAGTATGGGTTTTGCTTGTAGATAAATAAAAAGTAACAAGGCAATAACTATCAATATCCCATAACCTATTACTACACCTTTTAGTTTCGATTTTCGAAGTGAAAGCTCTTCAAAAGTAAGTTCATCTATTTTTTTCATAATGGCGGTTGGTTTTGCAACAAAGGTTAGCACAAAAAAGTTTTTTAATACTACACTATAGTGTAAATTTGAAGTGAATACCAACAACCATGAACAATCCAAAATCCAGCCTGCTTACCAGAAATACTATCGGCGAAATATCGGCTTCTGACCAAAACAAAAGCCCCGACTACATTGAAGTGGTAAAAGCATTTGCAAGGCTCACCTATGAAAGTGTGTATGTGATTGACTATGAAAAGATGTCTTTTGATTATGTCTCCGACAATCCGTTATTCCTGTGCGGCTATACAGCTAACGAAGTAAAGGAAATGGGGTATGAGTTTTATTTCAGGCATGTACCCGAAAAAGACCTTGAAATACTGGGAATAATAAATGAAGCCGGGTTTGATTTTTACGAACGCCTCCCGATTGAAGAAAAGAAAAACTATTCGATTACTTACGACTTCCATCTTATAAATAAAGACAATAAAAAAGTTCTCATTAACCATAAGCTTACGCCGCTGTTGCTTACAACTGAGGGCAAACTATGGAAATCATTGTGCGCGGTGTCAATATCAAACCATAAGACTGTCGGAAACATTGAAATCTACAAAGAAGGCAGCGACGAAATGTGGACGTTGGATACCTCAACGCGAGCATGGCAAAAATCAAATAAAGCCAGCCTGACAAAAAAAGAAATACAGGTTTTACAACTTCACGCGCAAGGACTTACTATAAATGAAATTGCCGAAAAACTACATGTAGCACCTGATACTATTAAATATTACAGAAGGAAGATTTTTGAACGCCTTAATGTTAGTAACATACTCGAAGCACTTGCATATGCGGTAAACAGGAAGATTATATAAAAAATTATTGTAAGCAACAAAAAGCCATCCCTCATTTCTGAAAGATGGCTTTTCATAACTAACATTACCCATTAAGGTTTTATTTTTCCTTGTATTGAGTCGTCGTAGGTTTCGCCTACTGCCGCCCCGTACAATCGTTTTATCATGGATACTGCCATATTAGTTTTTACATCCCAGTAGTAACCATCTGTCGGGGTAAATTTAATTACTGTGATGCGTGGGTCGTCCTTGCCTTCAGTAAACCAGGTTTTCATCTGGGCATCCCAAAGTTCGTCAATCTTTTGTTTATCGGTGCTAATGGTTGCCTTTCCGTAAAGGGTCATAAAATCGCTGTATGATGAACCCTGAAATAAAAGCTGTACTGCTGGGTCGGCTTCAATCTCTTTATTCTTATGGGAATCATTGGCGCTCAGAAACCAGAAATTCCCTTCATCATCTATTTTTTCGGGAGCCATTGGGCGGGTTTCAAAACGTTTTCCTGTTTCTATGCGGGTACAGAAAAAGCACCCTCCTGATTTATCCGACAAGGATTTTATCTTCTCCAGAGCCTCCTGTCCTATCAGGTCTTTAAAATTATCTTCTTTCTGTTGTTTGTTAATCGAATCCATAGCAGTTGTTTTTAATTGTTATTACATTAAAATTAAAGCAATTACAATCACCCAGTTGTTAGCGGTATACTAATTAACCTTAAAGTATCTTAATATTAGGGGTAGCATTCATTGTAAACTTTCATAACTTTACTCTACCAAAAAACACACAGATGAACCTCCCAATAGAAACTCCTGCCCTTTTATTTTCGGCAACATCATTGATATTATTAGCGTATACCAATCGTTTCCTGACCATCGCTACCATAGTGCGCGGACTGAAAGCAAATTATGAAGCGAATCAGACAAAAAGTATCCTGCTGGAAATTGCCAACCTTAACAAAAGGCTGACCCTGATTCGCCACATGCAGATGTATGGCGTGCTGAGCCTGTTCTTTTCGGTATTTTCGATGGCATTGCTTTTTGGCGGAGTACAGGACTGGGGCGCTTATGTTTTTGGATTAAGTCTTTTGCTGTTGTTAGGCTCTCTTGCTATTTCATTTTGGGAAATAAGCATATCGGTAAAAGCACTGCGTATTCACCTTAATGATTTAATTGAAGAAGCGAAACAACACAGTTGATTAGGTTATTTGTGGATATGGTTATTTGTTAGCTTCACCCTGGTGAATAATAAAATCTAACATGTATATACTATTAGTGATTAGTAAAACGAATAACCCTATCACCAAACCAACTATATTTTCGTTAGCTTACTATGGTAACTCTTACCGGCAGCAGTAGCCGTAAAATAGATATCTAAACCTTCTACTTTATCAATAGTTACCTGCATTACAGTTCCGGGTGGCAGACTAAAGCCAGGCAACGAAGACATCAACAGCGTGTTTTCATAGGTACATTGACAGGTCCATTTCATTTGGGCTATGGTAACATACTGGCCGTTTTTGTGCTCTTCGGTCCATACATTATCTGTAATGCTTACCTTCACATCCTGTCCCTGTGGATCTTTGTAAACAAAAATTCCTTTATGCAGCATATCACATCCGCTAGTTTTTTTTACCTGTACATGTGCTTCTTTTTCTATAACATCATTATTACTAACAGAAATCACTGAAGTATCCTTTGGCACTATAACTATCGTACTGGTATCATTAAGCCCGGACGGTCCGGACTCCTTTTTTTCTTTTCCGCATGATAGCAGCAGGAAAAGAAAAGACAGGGTGAAAAGTTTATGCATTGATTTTATCATACTTCAAAGATATAAAAGATTAACTTTGAGTAAAACACCAATTATGGCATCACCATGGCATTTATATTTAATGGCACTACTCTACATACTGGCGGGTATTAATCATTTCAGGGTACCTCGCATTTATATAAAAATGATCCCTGCTTTTCTTCCAGTACCAAAGATTCTTAATCTGATAAGTGGAGCTGCCGAAGTCATTTTAGGAATATTACTTTGTATTCCTGCCGCATCAGCTTTTGCCGCATGGGGAATAATCGCATTGCTGATTGCCATTTTCCCTGCGAATGTATACATGTATACCAACGAGAAAGCTGCTATGGGACTACCAAAATGGGTACGCCTCATCAGGCTACCGATTCAGTTAGTGTTAATTTATTGGGCTTTTCTGTATACCTGATTAGCAACAACAGGGCTCTCAACAAAGAAAAAATGTAATTCTTTTGACATCACGACGGTAAGATTTTGAAATTATTAATTGAATTTTAAAAAATTTTAAAAAAACTTCAAAAAGAAAGACTCCTACATATTCGATTATTTTTTTTACTAATATTGAGTAAAGAATCATAAACATTTAAAATATTACCTGATTTAATTTTTCATCTGATGAAAAAGAACCATACCGAATTAGACAGGGAAGCGCTGGAAAGAATCGTAACGCTAGCCCAGGAGGAGAGAAAACCCTTTGAAGAAATCAAAAAAGAATTTGGCCTATCGGAAAAGGAAGTGACAGAGATTATGCATAAAAAATTATCTCAGGATAATTTTGAATTGTGGAAGAAAAAGGTGGCATCTAAAAAGCCTAAGCCTAAACCCATTAACAGTTTAGAAGATGACGAACTGGATTCAAAATATTACTTTAAAAATAAATTTTAATATATAGCTCCCACATTAGGGAGCTTTTTTTTGACCTAAAACTAAACAAAAAGAAAATTTATTTTAATTTTATTCAACTTGTATTTAATTTTATTTAAATTTGTTTAAAATTAAATCATCAATCATGCAAACACCTAAACTTCCAATTGCCTGCCCCAGCTGTTCGGCATCATTGCAGGTATCACGATTGTCGTGTCCGTCCTGCAGCACCGAAGTAACAGGCAACTTCCCTCTGCCTCCCTTACTGCGGCTCCCGGCAGACGAACAGGCTTTTATACTTCAGTTTTTCCTGACCAGCGGAAGCCTTAAAGAAATGGCTGCACAAATGGGAATCAGCTATCCAACTGTACGTAACCGCCTGGACGACCTGATCGAAAAAGTAAAAAAACTAACACCAGAAGAATAACCACTAAACCACTTATGAAAAAACTATTATTCAACCCTTTTGAGAAATACGACGCACGTCCGTTACTTTTTATTGGCCTTTTAGCAATAGCGCTTGGTTCATTACTGGCCTACCTGTTTGGGGCACATTACAACGGAGCACTGGATATGCATATAAGTAACCAGGGGACAACATTCGTTCTTGCTTTTACAGAAAACGTATTTGCCATTGCTCTCCTTTTTGCAGGTCTTTTTATCTATAGCTATAGTATCAATAAAAAAACAAGGCCTATAGATATTTTAAGCACTGTTCTTATTGCCAGAATACCTCTTTACATAACTACCCTTGCCGGTGTAGGCGGCTACATGGCAAAAATTGATGCCGTAGTGGGAGAGGATCCGGGTACCATTGAAAAAATGCTCCCTGAAATCCTTCCTGTTCTTTTGATCAGCCTGCTTTTAATACCTTTAGTTATTTGGTTCTTCGCCTTACTGTACAATGGAGTTAAAACGGCTTCAAATCTTAAAACCACAAAACAAATAGTAATGTTTATTGTAACAATCCTATTAATAGAAATTGTTTCATTTTTTATTTTCCCACTAATCTACCAATAGTTCAATCATCAATCATAGTTTAATCATCATGAAAAAAACACTTTTATTACTTATGATGCTGTTTTCAGCATCGCTATTCGCACAGGACATTTCCGGAAAATGGCAGGGTAACCTTGTAATACCGGGCGGTAAATTACGCCTTGTCCTAAACATCTCTGCAGGTGTTGGAGGTTATACTGCCACTATGGACAGCCCCGACCAGGGATCTAAAGATATGCCTGTGGACAAAATTGCTTTTACAGACAATACTCTTACTTTTTCCATTGCCGCAGCAGGCATCAGCTACAAAGGAAAGCTCGAAAACGACATTATTAAAGGAACTTTTAACCAGGGAACTTATGCGTTGGCACTAGATCTTAGCAAAGGTGAAATAATAGAAACCAAAGCAAAACGTCCTCAGGAACCTAAAGCGCCATTCCCGTACTACACCGAAGATATAATATTCAAAAATGAAAAGGCAGGTATTAACCTGGGTGGAACACTTACGTTACCGAAAAAAGAAGGAAACTATCCTGTTGTCATACTTATCAGTGGAAGTGGCGCACAAGACCGTAATGAGGAAATTATGGATCACAAACCTTTTCTTGTGTTGGCCGATCATCTTACACGAAACGGCATAGGAGTCTTTCGTTATGACGACAGAGGTGTTGGAAAATCGGGTGGAAATCCAATAAATGATACATCTGCTGATTTTGCTACCGATACCCAGGCGGCATTTGATTACCTGCTAACAAGAAAAGAAGTAAATAAAAAGAAAATAGGCCTTTTAGGACATAGTGAAGGCGGCCTGATAGCGCAACTGGTAGCTGAAAAAAATGCCAATATAGCGTTTATAGTTTCCCTTGCCGGCCCGGGCATTAAAGGCAGTGAATTAATGGTGCTTCAAAACTACCTTGCAGGCAAGGCTGACGGCATTCCTGAAAATGAACTTACAACAATGGGGGCTACCTTAAGAAAAGTATACAATACCATAACAACCGAAAATGATGAGAAAATCAGAAAGGCTACAGTTAACGACATCCTGACAAAAGAATTTGGTGCTTTCTTTGCTTCTAAAGGAGTGCCTAAAGATGAAATTGTCCGTGTTGTTGCCGGACAAACCGAGCAACTTACTTCACCATGGTTTGTATATTTTCTTAGGTATGACCCTGCACCGGTTATTGAAAAACTTAAGTGCCCTATTCTTGCTATTAACGGCAGTAAAGACATACAGGTAGCCGCCGATGCAAATCTTGATGGCATAAAGAGAGCTGCCGAAAAAGGGGGCAATAAAAAAGTAACTACCAAAAAGCTAATGAACCTGAACCACCTGTTTCAGGAATGCACCACAGGATCACTTCAGGAATATGGCGAGATAGAGCAAACCATAGCCCCCGTAGCACTTGATGAAATTACCAACTGGATACTTAAACAATAAAAACAATTATGCTTGCTGTTGCTTTTATATTTATCGTAGCTGCAATAGCAGTAAAATATGGCAAAATGTACAACCTTATCGCCGGCTACAACACTATGTCGCCGGCAGAAAAGGCTAAAGTAAACATTGAAGCCATAGCCACGCTGTTCAGAAATGTTTTCTTTAGCATGGCTGCTGTTTTGATAGTATCTGAAATACTTATTCGGTATTTTGTATGGCCCGAACTGGGAGAATATGTACAGATACCTGCATTACTAACAGGAATATTATGGCTATTAATACGATCTAACTCGAAGAAGTATCGTTATGATAAATAATTTTGTAACATAGTAAGATATTTTTCAATTTATTTTGTAACAAATAAAGCTTTCAATCGACTTACAAAGTATAAGATCCAAACTATGAAAAAATTCATCTGTACGCTTGCTATAGCGTTGTCATTAGGCAGTATGGCTTTTGCTCAAAAAAGCAAAGACATTCAGGTCGCCATAGACCTTAAGAATGTAAAAGACGACAAAGTGATGGTAAGCATTACTCCGCCTGCATTTGATACGGAAACAACTACCTTTTTTATTCCTAAAATTGTTCCGGGAACTTATTCAGAAGACAATTACGGAAAATATATAGAAGGCTTTAAAGCTTTTGACAAAAAAGGAAAAGAGCTTACAGTTACAAGACCGGATGAAAATTCATGGAAGATTGAGGGTGCAAAAAAACTGACAAAAGTAACTTATCTTGTTAACGATACCTATGATATCGAAAACACTCATGATATTTTCTCACCTGCCGGAACCAATATTCTTGCAGATAAAAACTTTGTGGTAAACATTCACGGATTTATAGGTTACTTCGAAAACAAAGGTGAAACTCCTTATACCGTTACCATTTCGCATCCTTCAAACCTATGGGGAGCTACCTCTCTTATTGATACCGATGCAAGCAATGAGGTAGATGTATTTACATCACCACGTTACCCTGATCTCGTAGATCATCCTATCATGTATACCAAACCGGATTATACTACTTTTAAAGTAGATGATATGGATATTCTTATCGCTGTGTACTCTCCTACCGGAAAAATAACCGCAAAAATGCTGACTCCTGAAATGGAGACTATGATGCGTGCACAAAAGAAATTTCTGGGTCCTATAAACAGTACTAAGAAATACAGCGTACTTATTTACCTTACCGATGGTACTCCGGACGATGCCCATGGCTATGGGGCATTAGAGCATACTACCTCTACAACGGTGGTAATGCCGGAGGATTATCCTTTAGACCAGTTAAAAAGCACATTGAAAGATGTTGTTTCACATGAGTTCTTCCATATTGTAACTCCATTAAGCGTACACTCTAAGGAGATACATTATTTCAATTACAATACACCAAAAATGAGCGAGCATCTTTGGATGTATGAAGGTGTTACCGAATATTTCGCTAACCTGTTCCAGGTTAATCAGGGACTTATTACCGAGGATGAATTTTACCAGAGGATGTCGGAAAAGATAGCGCAGTCAAAAGGATTTGACGATACTATGAACTTTACCAATATGAGTAAAAACATATTGCTGAAGCCTTATAAAGATGCTTACTATAATGTATATCTTAAAGGTGCTCTTATCGCAATGTGCATTGACATTCAGATGAGGGAAAGCAGCAACGGGCAAAAAGGAATACTAACTCTTATGAGGGATTTGTCTAAAGAATACGGAAGCAACAAACCTTTTAATGACGAAGATCTTTTTGCAACCATTACAAGGCTAACCTATCCTGAAGTTGGAGAGTTTCTGAAAAAATATGTTGCAGGAACAACACCTATACCTTACGATCAGTATTTTGCTAAAATGGGCGTCACAAAAACTACGATCAAAACCCCTGGAAATCCTTTCCTTAAAGATGGCCAGATCCCTATGGTAACTATCAATCCTGCTAAAGAAATCGTAATCCTGCCAACTGTTACACCTAATGCGTTTATGACAAACCTTGGACTTAGGAACAGTGATGTTATATTAGGCGTTAACGGTAAAGCTTACAACCTTGATAACATCTATGACCTTTTAGGAGCCAGTGAAGGGTGGAAAGAAGGTGATGCTATTACGGTAAAAATAAGACGTGACAGTAAAGAACAGGAAATAAAAGGTACAGTAAAGCTTCCGGTGGAAGAAACAGAAGGTTTCCATGCTACTGAATCAGCAAAAAACAAGCTGAAAGAAGCATGGCTTAAAGGATAATTTTGTACATTTACAACAATTACTAAACTACTAATCAACCTAATATGAAAAATTTATTAACCCTGGCGCTTCTTGTACTTGGTACTGCAGCTTTTGCAAACACAGAAAAAAATACCGAGCCAAAGCCTGCCCCTGAAACCCACGAGACAACAGGATGCAAGAAAGTTGCTGCTAAACAGGCTAAAGTTCAGGAAACTTCTGCTAAACCTGCAACTGCAAGCCAGAAAGAATACCGAAACAATGGCACTACCAAAGCCTGTACTACTGCAGAAAAATCTACGTTTGGACTTACGGGTTACTTTGTAGACTTTGTACACCGCAGCAACGTTAAGCTGGTTAACATGCTTATAGACTAAGACAGAACATTCTGATTATACTCAAGGCTTTCGTAATGCGGAAGCCTTTTTTATTTTAGGCTTTATTTTCTTAAAAATACCCTGAGAATACCTCCATTATTTTGCTTACTTTGCGGAAAATTTTAAAAACCTGTTTTCTCAGTATATGAAAAAAACTATTCTTGCCCTGATGGCACTGGCGCTGCTTGTTTCGTGTAATAAAGAAGAACATACGGATGCCAATCTGCACCTTACCGGAAACATTAAAGGACTTAAAAAAGGAAAGATTTATATCAAGAAAGTGGTAGACACGTCGCTTGTTGCAATTGACACAATCGAATTTAACGGTAAATCTACTTTTGAGACATGGTTAAAAATAGACTCTCCGGAAATGCTTTACCTTTTCCTTGACAGAGGCCAAACTACATCTGTAGATAATAACCTTCCTTTTTTTGCTGAACCGGGCAATATGAAAATCGAATCAAGTAATGACGAGTTCTTTTACAAAGCTAAAATTACAGGTTCTGAAAACCAGAAACTTTATGAAGATTTTCAAAAAATAAGATCACGATTCAGTAATGACAATCTGGACCTTGTAGCAAAAAATCTGGAAGCAACAAAAGCCGGTAATAAAACCCAACTAGATAGCATTTCATTAAAATTCGATCAGCATTTAAAGAGAAGGTATCTTTACACCGCAAATTTTGCGCTAAACAATGCCAAACACGAAATTGGCCCTTATATCGCATTATCCGAAATTGCTGATATCAATATTAAATATCTTGACACAATACAAAAAAGCATGTCTCCCCAAGTGGCTAAATCCCTTTACGGAAAGATGCTGACCAAATATGTAGCTGAAAGAAAAAAAGCCGAAACGGCTGAAGTGAAATAAAAGTCGTAGTATTCAGTCACAGTAAACAGTTTAAAACCGCTTAGCTTTCTAAGCGGTTTTTTTTATTAGTTTTGTTATATATGAAAACTAGTAACGTATATCAGTATTTTTGGGCGGTGGGCATTATATTAGGCTTTCTTGCCTGTACAGAGTTCATATCCGATGAAAACAGCGTGTTTGATGTAAATGTTCATGACACGCATTACGTGATGGCTCATTCACATATATACACCGGCCTTACGCTAATATATTTTATAATAGGACTTATTTATAAGGTGTCTGGAAAAATATTAAATCAAAAACTTATAGCTATACACACCATAATTACAATAGGCAGTTTTATTGCATACTATATTCTATGGGCAATAACTTTAGCAACAAGTAATCCTGATGATATTTTAGACAACAGCTCTGAGATATTTAATACAGGTATTACGCTTATAGTTTTGATTGCAATTGCAGCGCAGCCTTTGTTAATCGCAAATATTTTAATAGGACTCGTAAAGAAAAAAACGATTACCACATAAAACACAAAAACCGCTTAGTTTCCTAAGCGGTTTTTTATTGAGCCGATGGAGGGACTCGAACCCACGACCTGCTGATTACAAATCAGCTGCTCTAGCCAGCTGAGCTACACCGGCGTCTCAATACGGGTGCAAATATATAATGATTTTTCTATTCTGCAAGAGGTTTTCAAAAAAAAGTATTCAGTTTTTCTGACAGTTTCAGTCGCAGTCGCAGTAATCCGCTGCAAAAGAGACTGTAAACTATAAACTGTCAACTTATAACTAAAAGTCATAAAAACACAAAAACCGCTTAGTTTCCTAAGCGGTTTTTATTGAGCCGATGGAGGGACTCGAACCCACGACCTGCTGATTACAAATCAGCTGCTCTAGCCAGCTGAGCTACACCGGCGTTCTCAATACGGGTGCAAATATATAGTGCGGTTTTGAATTTTGCAACTATTTATTGCCCCGTTTTATTGATTTTTTTTGCTTACAGCGCGTTGATTTTCTCAACTAATTGTGTAGCAGAATCTTCAAGCTGTTTATTGATAGCTCTGAAGTGTGCTTTTTTATTTTCTACGTTTTTCTGGTTTACTTTAGCGATCAGGCTGTCGAAAAGTACAATAGCCTCATCTATAAGCGCTTCAGTTTTTTCAGTTGGTTTTCCGCCTGTTGCTATTTCCCAAACATAAACTGCCTCGATAATATCTCCTAATACGAAATTGATGTCTTTCTTTAAGTTTTTTACGCTTGCCATCTCTATTTTGTTTTTAAATTGTTTGCAAAGTTAAGCTTATTCTTTGATTATGCTGTTAAGAAATACCTATTTCTAACAATGTAGCCTCTCCCGAAAGAAGATAAACCTTTAACGACGCGGGAATAAGCACGGTATCCCCTTTTTTGAAATTATGCTTTTCGCCATTAGCTTCAACAGCAAATTCGCCTTCCGTACAAATATAAACCGTAAAGCTGCTGCCGTCTTTACTCACACCCGTACTGCCATTAAGCGGCAGGTAACTTGTAGTGAAATAAGGGCATTCTACCATTACGTTAGCCCGGTTCTCTACCGTGGTATAATGTTTTTGGGTATCGGTAGTATTGTAGTTCATGGCATCAAGCGCCAACTCTACATGCAACTCACGGGAATTGCCGTTAGCATCTACCCTGTCCCAGTCATATATCCTATAGGTAATATCAGAAGTCTGTTGAATCTCGGCAATAACAATACCGGCACCAATAGCATGGATGGTTCCGGTTTCAAGGAAGAATACGTCACCTTTTTTTACCGGTACCTCATTTAGTATATCAATAAGGCTTTTGTTCTCTAAATGCTCAAGATACTCTTCAGGGCTTGATTTTTGCTTAAAGCCAACAATAATGCGTGCGCCTTCATCAGCCTGCATAACATACCACATTTCAGTCTTCCCGAATGAATTATGACGGGCTTTTGCCAGTTCATCATTAGGATGCACCTGAATGGAAAGGTCATCTCTTGCATCAAGGAATTTAAACAACAGAGGAAACTCCTTACCAAATTTCTCGTGTACTTTATACCCCAGCACTTCGGCAGGGAACTGCTCTAACAAATCGGTAAGTTTTTGTCCTTTATAGTCGCCGTTAGCCACAACGCTTACATTGCCTTTTACATCGCTAAGTTCCCAGCTTTCACCGGTAGTTTCAGTAGGCAGATTGTCTTTACCAAGGTCGGTTCTTAATTTAGTCCCACCCCATATCCTGTCCTGCAGGATGGGTTCAAAGACCAGCGGATACAATTTCATTATATATGTTTTTTGGATTTGGATTATTCTCCTCTGTACGTAACAAAATTGCGTGGCGTTTCATACAACACCACCTCAATATCCATTGCGCTGTCTATGCGCCTTCTTATCCTGTTCCATATCACTACTGCAATATTCTCGGCAGTAGGATTCAGGTCGGCAAAGTCTGGCACATCAAGATTAAGGTTCTTATGGTCAAAAGGCGTTTCTACCTCATCAGCAATAATATCCTTAAGTATTTTTATATCGATAACATACCCTGTTTGCGGATCGATCTCTCCGGTCACGCTTACGATAAGCTCATAATTATGCCCGTGAAAGTTTGCATTGTTGCACTTACCGAAAACAGCGTTGTTCTGCTCATCACTCCAGTCTTTACGATACAGGCGGTGGGCAGCATTAAAATGGGCACTTCTGCTTACGGTTACTCTCATAATTGTCTATTGACTATTTTATATTTTTTATAGGCACTGCTAACTGAATACTGCGACTGCCAACTATAATTTATGGTCTTCTAAGAAATGATAAAATTCATCAAAAATAATCCTGAACCATACGGTATATAATTCGGGATGCAGTTGCATATCTTCTTTTACAGCCTCAATGCTCATCCATTTCCAGCTTTCGGCTTCATCAGTATTAATATCCGGGGCATCATTATAATACCCTATCATCACGTGGTCAAGCTCGTGTTCAGTAAGGCCATTATCAAACGGCGCTTTATAAATGAATGAAAAAAGCTCTTTAAGTTCGGTTTCAAACCCCATTTCTTCCTTAAGCCTACGCATTCCTGCCTGAATATTTGTCTCTCCTTCACGCTGATGGCTACAGGTTGTGTTTGTCCATAATAATGGAGAATGGTATTTATGAGCCGCACGCTGCTGCAGCATAATCTCGTTTTTGGAGTTTAGTATGAAAACCGAGAAAGCACGATGCAGTAAAGCCTTTTCATGAGCCTCCATTTTAGGCATCAGCCCTATCTGTTCATCGTTTTCGTTTACGAGTATTACCTGTTCTTCTGTCATAGCTTTCTAATAGTCTTCAAAAATAAGAAAAACTTTGCGGATAACAGACCGTTTAACGTTTTGATAGCAGGAGTTGACAATATTGTATATATTTTAAAAAACCATACATTTATAATCCCATAATTTTGCTATGAAAACCATCAAAAACATCCCCATAAATAAACAGGACGCCCGTGCTGTGGGAGGTATTGATCTTGATTATATTTCTTTTGAAGATGTAAAAAAAGAAGTAGGACCCGAAGACTATATGCAGGAGCATATGGACGACCACTATATCTTTCTGATAACCCTACAAGGAACATCGGTCTTTCATTGCGATATGGAAGATTTTGAGCTTTCAGCAAAAGGCCTTATGGTGGTAAAACCTTTTCAGGTACACGCACCAAAAGAAGCAAGCAATGATGTAAAGGGATTTTTTATGTCGGTAGAGTCTTTCCTCATACCGAACCATCTACGTGATATGCTGGAAAATCTCTCGGCACAGCAGCAATATGCCAAATTTGAAGAAGGTGAAGGCAAAGATCTTGAAGATACGGCTGCATTACTACACCAGACATTCACTTCCGACAACCCGTATAAATCCATAATCCTTAACGGCCTGCTTACAGCCTTTTTGAGCCAGGCCTGTGCATTGTATTATAAAAAAAGGAACGTAAAAACTAAACCAAAAAGTCAGGCAGCCATTATAACCTTCAAATTCAAAGAATTGCTTGAGCAATATTCTTTCCTTCAATTACCATCATTCTATGCCAAAAAACTTAATATCACCACATCACACCTGAATCACTGCCTAAACGTAACTACAGGATTATCTGCAACTCACTGGCTACAGAACACAATGATTACTGAAGCCAAGAAGCAAATATACTATACCGATGCCGATATTAAGGAAATTGCCTATGTGCTTGGGTATGATGACCACACTTATTTTTCACGTCTTTTTAAAAAGATAACAGGCCAGACGCCTTTATCATTCAGAAAAAAATTCCGCGAATAGTCCAATAATTTATATGATTCGTAAAATGGATTTTTAAGCCTGTTGACGGTACTTTGCACCAGCAATTAATCACAACATGAGCATTATACAATCTATTATCAACAAAACGTTCCGCAGTGCAGAACTAATTTATAAAGAACAGATAACACCAACTACCTACCACATCAGGATAAAAATAAATGGAGACAACCTAAAGAATTATATTCCGGGACAGCAACTAAGGGTATTGGTTGGACTTGACAATATGATGTCACTTTCTAATCTGGTTCGTTCCTACTCCATCTGGTATTATGACGAACTTACAAACCAAGCCGATCTTGCCGTGTGTACTTTCTCAAACGGACAGGGAGCAAAATGGGTTCAGAACCTTGAATATGGCGATACTATCTACTTCCGCGGACCGGAAGGAAAGTTCACATTAAGTCCTGATGCCGACAATCATTTGTTTTTAGGAGATATTTCTTCACTGGCACACCTTTACGAACTTAACCGCCACACCGGTCTCATGGCCAAAGCCTCGGGAATAGTTTATTCTTCAAGTAAAGAACATTATTTTGATGATATATATCCAAAACGAAACTTTGGTTTCCTTGAATCGTGTGCCAATACACTGGAAGACCTTATTGCCGAAATTTCATGGAGTGGCGTCCGTAAAGAGAATACTGCAGTATACATAGCCGGTGAAACCTCAATCTGTGTTGGCCTTCATAACTATTTTAAAAAGGAACTGAATTTTTCACCAAAGCAAATAAAAACAAAACCGTTTTGGCATCCTGATAAAAAAGGACTGGAATAAAAACATTTACCTTAACCTATACCTCTGTATTTAATTTTTGTACCTTTAATACCCTAAACTTGAGTAGTATGTTTACATTAGACAAAATCAAACAGGCACACTCAAAAGTTAAGAGTGGTGCCGATTTCCCCCAGTATGTTCAGGATCTTATAAAGCTGGGAATTATCCACTACAACACCTATGTAAAAGACGGCCATACCGTATATTGGGGCAGCGACAATTACAGGGTACAGTCTCCTGCGGTTTATGAACCTAAAACAATAGCCGACAAAGGCGATAAAAGCAGCTTTATCCACCATCTAAATGCCCATCAGGCAGGAGAAACCGATTATCCGACCTTTTGCAGCCAATGTGCTCAGGATGGTGTCGAAAAATGGGTTGTAGACATGGTTGAGATGACCTGCACGTATTTTGATAAAACCGAACACAATATGCTCGAAGAAGAGATACCTGTGCCTTAAAATAATAAATGCCACGTTATAGCGTGGCATTTATTATTTTCAATATTTTTTATCATACAGTAACATACCCTTTATAGGTACTTACATCTATAGCTGCTTTTAAGTCAAACAACAGGCTGTACAATCCGAAAAATGTGCGGTTAACATAAATAAAGTGTTTCGATCCACGATTACCATTCATTTTTCTGAGTGTTTTGTCATTTGCAAACTTTTCGCTAAGCCCCGCTATAGCATCGCTGAATTTTGTATCCGAAAAATCAAAATTATCCTGTTGAAAAGGCTCAGTGAATACTGTTAGCAAGTCGTGGAACAGCGTAGAGAAAAACTCTACTTCTTTAGCTGAATCAGTTTTTTTCAGGATTTCAAGTTCGTACAGCTTATCATTAAAAAATACCGGATCATTTAGATTTTCTTTTTTAGCCAAATCAAAATAAGGCACATAAAAAGCATCAGGTATTTTTTTCATACAGCCAAAATCAATAACCATCAGGTTAGCATCGGCATCCACAAGAAAATTCCCCGGATGCGGATCGGCATGAAAATATTTAAGTTCATGTATCTGATACATATAGAAATTCCATAATGCCTGTCCTACTTTATTTCTTTTTTCCTGAGATGTTTCCATCTTACAGAATTCAGAAAGATGAATACCTTCCATCCAGTCCATTGTAATAATCTTCTCGCACGAAAGCTCCGGATAATATTTAGGAAATCTCAAATTCTCAATGTGAGAACAGGCTTCTCTTATCATTTCACTCTGCTTTAGTTCCAGCACATAATCAGTTTCCTCTATAAGTTTATCTTCCACTTCTTTGAAATATTCGTCAGAAGCTCCCTGAAGGTTGAACATACGAATCGCTATTGGTTTTACCAAAGCAATATCAGTACCAATACTCTCCCTTACACCTGGATACTGTATTTTTACAGCAAGATTTTTCCCGTCTTTTTTAGCACGATGCACCTGCCCTATACTTGCAGCATTAATAGAATCGGCACTAAATTCGTCAAACAGCATGTGCGGCTCCTTACCAAAATAGCTCCTGAATGTTTTCATCACCAATGGTGCCGAAAGCGGCGGTACCGAAAACTGGCTCAGTGAAAATTTCTCCACATACGACTGCGGGAGCAAATTTTTTTCCATACTCAGCATCTGTGCCACTTTGAGCGCGCTACCTTTCAATTCTTTAAGCCCGTCATATATATCCGCAGCATTATCTTCATGCAGCTGATCTTTTGTCATCTCAGGATTAACAATTTTCTGCCCGTAATATTTAAGGTAATTCCCTCCTACCTTTGCACCAGTGGCAACCAGTTTGGTAACCCTTTCAATCTTATTTGTGGGAATAGAATCAAGCCTTTTCATATTATACGGTAAATTTTTCTTTCCAAACAAACTTTCCAAGGTCGAAAAGGCTGCTCAACGGACTGTTGTACACAAGATCTGACGACGCCTTAATTGATTTTTCAATATACACATCGGTCTTCTCAAACCCCGGTGAGGTATCTTCCATCCAAAATTTAAAGATAGATAAGAACTGTAGCCATGCTCCTTCACTCAGCGCTCTGCCCTGAAGCTTGTTTGCCCTTTCATCACCTGCTTGTACGGGCTTTTCAAGCACCGCTTCCGCATACACTAAAAATTCAGCACGCAGTGATTTCAGTTTTTTCACATTCTTTAGTCCGAGACCTCCCTCCTCCATCATATAGACTATAAAGCTTCTGTTAGCTGTAGCCATTTCAAAAAAGGTAAAATAGAATGCCGAAAGTTTTTCTACGCCGCCATATTCCGCATAGGCCGGCGACTGCTGCAATACATTAAGTGAATGATTAAACATTTCTGCAAAATAAAAATGCTCCAATGAGTCAAAAGAAGTGAAAAATTTATAGAATTCAGCCTCATCAAAACCATTTTCTTTAGAAAACTTATACACTGATGCCGGCTTATGCCCATTCATCAGGCAATAATCTGAATATTTATCAATAATATCAGATTTAGAAACTTGTATTATTTTTTTAACTGCCATGGCAATAAATTTAGTCCTGACAAATTTGACCTGTTATTAAACCTGCAGGACGGTTAATAGTTTTAAATACAGGTAAATGTACACAAAATCCATGCTAAACCATCACAAAGTTTCATTTTTTTCTGAAATAAAAATAACTTTAACATTTGCCATATTTGAAAAATTTAACGACAAATGTCGATAAACTAAAAATAGTTTCGTAACTTTGTCATTATCAAATTCTGAAGCCCCATGGAAGCGATTGATCTTTTCAGCAACAACATCAGTTACAATGCCATTGATGATAAAAACATTATGTCGTTGATATCACTGGTACGTCAGGGAATACAATTCCCCGTGTTTGTAAACTTTATGGAAAAAAGCCCGTTCGACCTTGCCGAATGGTCAGGCTTTTTGCATGTCTCTGAACGTACCATGCAACGCTACAAAAAAGAAGAGCGCACCTTTGATGCCCTTCAGTCAGAAAAGATAGTAGAGATAGCTCTTTTGTACAAAAAAGGAATAGAAGTTTTTGGCAACAGCCATAACTTTGATACCTGGTTAAACACCCAAAACCTTGCCCTTGGCAAAATAAAACCCAAAGAGCTTTTTGACAGTTCTTTCGGAATAGGCCTCTTAAAAGATGAGCTTATAAGGATCGAACACGGGGTACTGGCATGATAGTTTTCCGACTGAGCAAAGAAGTATATGCCAATGACCTTAGTGGACGCGGTGCCGAAAAAGCCGGTGGCCGCTGGAACAGCAAAGGTACTGCAATGGTATATACCAGCGAATCACGTGCACTGTGTACTACAGAAATCGCTGTACATACGCCCCTTGGCATATTGCCAATAGATTATGTACTTATTGCGATTGAGATTCCCAACACGATACAGATTACTGAGATAAAATCTCCCTCCCTCCCTGAGGACTGGAAATCGCTCCCTCATGCCCATTCAACACAGGAAATAGGAGATATATTTGTAACCGAAGAAAAGACAGCCGTACTTAAAGTACCATCTGCAGTTGTACAGGGCGAATTCAATTACCTTATCAATCCTTCCCATAAAGACTTCAAAAAGATCAAAGTAAAACTTATTGAGCCCTTCGATTTTGACGAGAGACTTTTTATAAGATAACAAACTCAGTAATGGACCAGTTATTTAAAATATACCGTCTTACCCCCGAAGAAACCCTTCGCATTGCTACGCTGCCTAACAATCCGCACAATCACGACTACGAAGAGCTTATCATAGCAATGGAAGGCGAACTGGAACATTTTATAGACTTTGACACCAACACCTACGCAGCACCTTTTGTAAGCTTTATTACCAAAGGAAAAGTACACAGGGTAAAACCTGCACTAAAAGATGGCAAATGCGATATGTGGGTAGTACGCTTTAAAAGCGAATTCATTCCCGAAATTACTTTTAGCCTCTATTCATTTTACCACAACTATGCTACTATTACAACCCAAAAAGACGATTGTTTTAACCGCCTGGTTACACTTTGTGAAATGATGGACAGGGAATACAACATGCCACAACCTAATCTCTCTATCATAAAGCACCTGCTTTCGGCACTGTTCATGATGATTGAGAATGAAAGGAAAAAAGCGGATCCTGAAAATGACCTCCTAAAGACCAACAGCATTACCTTTAAAAACTTCCTTGCCTTGCTTGAAAACAATTTCAGGAGGCCGGAGGGTGTAGACTTCTATGCCGAAAAGCTGTTTATGTCGGCGCGAAACCTTAACCTCATCTGCCAGCAGATCATGCAAAAAAGCGTATCGGAGCTTATAGAAACCCGAAAACTTATTGAAGCAAAGAACCTGCTTATCTACACCGATAAGACAGTTTCTGAAATAGGTTTTGAACTGGGATATAATGAGAAAGCCTACTTTACAAGGGTATTTAAAAAGCGTACGGGTCAGACCCCTACCGAATTTAAGGAAGATATGCAAAAGCTCATTTCCTGATTGTACTACGTTTTTACCTAAAACTGTTACCCGCTGCACAGCAGTATTGCTGAACTTTGTACTATAATTTTAAGGATTATCATTATGGATCGCAAACAGTTTTTACAGAGCATAGCCGCATTGCCATTTGCAGACGCAGGAGTAATGGGCCTTAGCGAATTAGGAAAACTATCCCAAAATATAGAAAATAAAGGCGTTACTATGCCGGCCCTGTTTTTAGGACATGGCAGCCCTATGAATGCCATTGAAGAAAATGAATTTGTTGCCAACTTCAGGAAAATTGCCAAACAAATACCTGAACCTACAGCCATACTGTGTGTATCGGCACACTGGGAAACAAGAGGCACCTTTGTAACTGCAATGCAGAGTCCGCCAACAATACACGATTTCGGAGGATTCCCTAAAGCACTTTTTGATGTACAGTATCCGGCTCCCGGAAGCCCGGAACTGGCAAAACAAACGCAACAGCTTGTTACCTCTGCCCATGTAGAACTGGATGATAAATGGGGACTGGATCACGGCGCATGGTCGGTTATAAAACACCTGTACCCTAATGCCAATATACCTACAATACAATTCAGTATCGACTATACCAAGCCGCCGCAATACCATTACGAATTAGGTAAGGAGCTTGCAACATTGCGTAAAAAAGGCGTGCTTATCATCGGTAGCGGAAACATTGTACATAACCTGAGGATGCTGGACTGGAAGAATATCCATACTGACAACTTTGGTTTCGACTGGGCGTTTGAAGCCGACAATAAAATTAAAGAGTATATAAAATCGGGCGACCACAAGTCGCTCATCAATTTTGCTTCACAGGGAAGAGCGTTTGAACTGGCTATTCCATCGCCGGAACATTATTTGCCTTTATTATACACACTTGCTTTAAAGAGCGAAGACGAAGACGTGAGTATCTTTAACGACAAGGCTGTAGGAGGCTCACTAACCATGACTTCCGTTAAGATCGGATAACATGAAAGCTACACTAACTTTACTCTTAACATTAATGACCATGACACTACAGAGCCAGGAAAAGGCTTCACTTCACTATATGGTTCGTGAGCCAAAAATAAAAACTGCTCACCCTCCTGCTATCATACTCATGCATGGGGTAGGCAGTAATGAACACGATCTTTTTAGCCTTGCCGATCAGTTTCCTGATAACTTCCTTGTGATATCCGCACGCGGACCGCTTACCCTAAGCACAGGAAGATATGCTTGGTTCCATGTTGATTTCGCAACCGGAAAACCTGTGATCAATTTTGAAGAACAGGAAAAAAGCCGTCAGCTTATTGCAAAGTTTGTAGGCGAAATGAAAGCAAAATACAGCTTTGACGAAAAGAATATCTTTTTAGGTGGTTTCAGCCAGGGAGGGATTATGTCCTACAGCGTTGCGCTTTCCAATCCGGGACTGGTAAAAGGCATTGCCGTAATGAGTGGCAGGCTTTTGCAGGAAATACGTCCAATGGTACAGCCCTCTAAAGAACTAAAAAAACTGAAAGTTTTTATCTCACACGGCATTGAAGACGAGCTGCTGACCATTGACTATGCCCGCGATGCTCAACAATGGCTGGAGAATAAAGGCATTACACCCGAATATCATGAATACTACGCCGCACATCAACTTCTGCCACAAATGACTACTGATATGCTAAAATGGCTTCGTAAAACGTCTATTTAACCACCCTGTCCCCTTTTGCATCTATGCGGAGGGGATTTTTATTTAGATCTTAACGAACTCAAGGTTTTTAACTCTTACATGATTGAGTGTAAATCCCATAACCTCATTATTATTACGATGAAATGTCAATACTATTGAAGGCCCAATATAAACAGTATCTTCCTCTATCACCGAAACCTGTTTAGGGTTCTGCCCATTCAAACTGTAAAATAACTTCCCCTTTTGCTGAGAAAAAGTATACTTTGCATTTAATGAGCTGCAAAAATAGCTTCCTTCAAAACGGCTAAAATCAGGGAAATCATAATTTTCTGCACGTTTAAAAGGCATTGTCTCTCCTTCCTGAGTCAGTTTCATAGTCTGCGCCTTACCACTGATTATATCCTCAAATAAAAAATCAGCACCCGCCTGAGCTAAGGTAAAAGAATTCTGTCCCGTTGCTGGGATATCATAGTTGGAGCCATCCCAGAATTGCAAAACATGTATTGCGTTTTCGGCCACAGTAATTTCAAATAGCATTCCTTCAGCCTCATAAACACCTGAATATTGTTCAATTTTTTCACCCGGCACCTTTACAACTACAGGTTTTTCTACTGCCGGCCATGAATATTTAAACCCGAAAAGCTGACTGGTAATAGCCTTCTGCATACTCAATACATTAAAATCACCCCTATTGGTAAAGACAATGATATCAACATTTTCATCAGGAAAATAACTCATATCAGAATGGTAACCATCCAGATCACCACCATGATGAATAGCCTTTTTACCACTCAAAGCCTGAAAAAACAAGGCATTTGAATAATATACCTCTTTACCTATTGTATACTTTTGTCCATTAAGCATAACATCCCAAAAAGCAGTCCCAAGCACTTTTTTGCTCTGCATTTCAGAAAGCCACTTTAGCATGTCGCTCGTTGTAGAAAACATTCCACTTCCACCGGGTACTCCCGTATCCTTATCAATTTCTGTGTATGTAACATCATCCATCTTATAACCTATAGCAGCATTCCTCAGTGTTGCAACCCCACGGTGATAATGGGTATCTTTCATCTTTAAAGGCTTAAAGATATTTTTCTCTGCAAACTTACTTATAGGCATTCCCGACACCTGCTCAACAATCTGAACCAGGCACCAATAGTTTGAGTTACTATAGCTCCAATCCGTTTTGGGTTCAAAATTTAAAGGGGTTGCTTTCAGCATATTCCTTATATCCTCATTTGACAAGACATTTACCTCCTTACCTCCTATCCAGAATGCAGTTCGGTAATCCACAAGACCCGCAGTATGGTTCAGCAGGTCCTGAACAGTTATCTTTTGCGCATACTCAGGAAAATCCGGAAAGTATTTAGCAAGATTGTCATCAAGCTTAAGTTTGCCTTTTTGCGAAAGCATAACAACACAGGCAGCAGTAAACTGCTTGGTATCGGAAGCAAGATTAAATAAGGTTTTGTTATTTATCAGTTCACCTTTGGCGATATTAGCATAACCACCGCTTTTTTGGTAAATGACTTTGCCATCCTTACTAACCAATACAGTAACACCCGGCGAACCCGGTTTGTTATAGGACGCCAGAACCGAATCTGCTACTTTAAAATTGTATTGGGAATAAACTGAAAAGGAAAATACAAAAAGGAAAAGGGTAACTATTTTTTTCATCGGTGATATGTAGGAAAATTAATCTGTTTGCGAATATAAAAAAATATGCCGACTTAAAAACAAAATCAACCTTTAACTGTAACCAAAAACATTACATAATAAAAACTAAAAAAGAAACATTAATTTACAAAATTCTGAATTTCAGACTTTTGACCAATTATAATTTTACGCACAAAAATGGCGTTTTGAGAGCAAAAAGAGTAATATTAGGCGAGGCTTTCGGCGCACTTTATGGCACATTTTTCGCCATCAATTGCCGCTGAAATGATACCACCTGCATAGCCCGCACCTTCGCCGCAAGGATATAATCCTTTGATTTGCAGATGCTCGTAAGTAAAATTATCTCTTGGGATACGCACCGGTGATGAAGTCCTTGACTCCGGAGCATGTAAAATAGCCTCATTGGTCAGGTAACCGCGCATTGATTTGCCAAAATCAACAAATCCCTGACGCAACACCTGGGTAATGAACCCCGGAAATACCTGCCCTAATTCCACCGAGGTAGTACCCGGCACATAAGAGGTTTTAGGTATATCAGCCGATACTTTAGACTGTGTAAAGTCGACCATACGCTGCGCCGGAACACGCTGTGTTTCACCGGCTAAATGCCATGCTTTCTGCTCTATAGCCTTTTGGAATTCCATTCCGGCAAGAGCGCCATGCTTGGCAAAAGGCTTGAAATCTTCAAGTTTAAGTTCTACCACAATACCTGAATTGGCTGTCTCCTGATCACGTTTTGAAGGCGACCATCCATTGGTTACCACCTCTCCCGGACTGGTAGCACAAGGCGCTATCACCCCACCCGGACACATACAGAACGAGTACATTCCCCTGCCATTGACTTGTTTTACAATAGAGTACGGTGCCGGAGGAAGAAACTCTCCCCTGCCTGTATTGTAATCACAACTGTATTGTATACTGTCTATCAGTGCTTGAGGGTGCTCTGCACGAACACCAAGGGCAAAAGGTTTCGCTTCTATGAATATCTTTTTACGGTCTAAAAGTTCAAAGATATCACGGGCAGAATGTCCCGTAGCCAATATTATTTTTGAGGCGTTTATTGTATCACCATTTTGTGTTACAACGCCTTCCACTTCACTATTTTTCACCAAGATATCCACCACACGGGTATCGAACAATACCTTACCGCCAAACTCAATGATCTTCTCGCGCATTGACTTGATGATCTTCGGCAGTTTGTTCGTACCAATATGCGGATGGGCTTCCACCAGTATCTCTTCGCTTGCACCAAAGCCTACGAATAGTTCAAGGATACGGTCTACATCACCACGCTTTTTAGAGCGTGTATAGAGTTTACCATCAGAGTAAGTTCCTGCACCACCCTCACCATAACAGTAGTTAGAGTCTTCACCAACAATATGATCACGGTTTATAGCCTTCAGGTCACGGCGACGCTCCTGTACATCCTTACCACGTTCCAAGACTATTGGTTTCAGTCCAAGCTCGATAAGTTGCAATGCAGCAAACAAACCCGCTGGGCCCGCACCAATGATAATGACCTCCTGCTTATTGGAAACATCTTTATAATCAGGAAGCTGAGCTTTGGTTTCGATATAATCTTCATTCCAGTATACAGCTACCTTAAGGTTGATCTTAATCGCTTTCTGACGGGCATCTATAGAACGCTTAATGATAGCCACATGGCGTATCTCCTCAGGTTTTACCTGCATGAGTTTAGCAATATGGTTAACTAACAATGGTTGTTGTGCGGCTACTTCGGGCGCCACCTGTATCTGAAGTTCTCTTGGCATGGGGCAAAATTAATGAATATTTTTAAATTTGACCTCACCCCTAACCCCTCTCCAAAGGAGAGGGGAAAAAGAGCATATAAATCTTCGGACATCGGACTTCCGACATCCTGACTACTCCTTCATCTCAAAGGCATACAACGCAAACGACGCCAGCCAGTGTTCGCCTTCATAGTTACCATCGGTTATTGAAGGCAATGAATATTTAAAATGGGCATCAGCCAAAGGCTTTAAGTGCCCAAGTTCTTTAGGGTATTGTTTTACAAGTGTATATAAATTCCAAGCACGGCTAAAGTTAAGTCCGTCAAGATGTACCAAATGACCATCGGTACGGTCGGAAACTTCTCCCGGTTTCCATGTAAACTTTTTGTCGAATAATGCCGGAGCAAAGTCCTTAAGCCATTTCAGGAAATCTTTAGCAGGCATAACACGCTGCATAATACCTATCTCTTCCATACAGGGTGAAAGGAAATCGGTACCGCTTGGCTCCCATGCAAACGGGCAATCAATATCATTCTTAAACAAACGAAGCGCATTCGTTCTGATACTTTGCTGTAAAGTTTGATTATTGGCATGAACCGCATAATCCCATGCAAGGTTAAGCCCAAATGCCGTACTGGTATGGGTACCGACACGTATAGGGTAATTCAGTTTTGGCAGGAATTCAGTATAACGTTCTGCTAAAAGTGTCGTAAGCGGTTGCAAGTTAGCAGCCAGTTCTTTAGCAAAAGGCTCATTGGATGTGTTTAATTCCTGTTGCAGTTTCAGCAGCCATGCCCAGCCATACATACGCTCGTATGACTTTTCATGTTTCTTATTCAGATAAGCTACCTCCTGTGCTATATTTTCTTTTGACAGGTTTATTTTTAGCTTATTGATAATTTCTTCACGACCTTCAAGATTAGGGAATTTCTTTAGCAGATAGACAAGGCTCCAATGTCCGTGTACCGAAGAATGCCAGTCGAAACACCCATAAAAAGCAGGGTGCAGTTGTTTTGGTGACTGAATTTCTGAGGCATCTGCTAAAAGCTGGCTTAGCTTATTTGGGTATTCCTGCTGAAGGCATTTTACAGGAAGTTTTGCAAGGGCATTGGCCTGTTGCAGGTTTAGTTCCTGTGCAGATGTTATGGTTATTGAAAAGAGAAAGGCGGTTAGATATAGATGTTTCATTAGTGTTATATTGGATTTTATAAAAATATAGATTAAACTTGATTATACTGTTTTAAAACTTTTCTTTCCAAATCATTAGACTGCCATATTTCTATTCTATAATAATCATTATCTGTATCATTGGCCAAATCAGACTCTTCAACACTAATAAAATTTGAACCATAGACTCTTATTCTATAATTACCCGGATCAACTTTTAATGACAACTCCAAACTACCATTTGGACAATCAATGATTTGCAGTTCTCCTGACCGAATATTAATCCCACCTTCAACGACATGGTCATATTGTTCATAATCTGTATTCTCTGGGGCATTCTCTAATATTTCAATCTCACCTTTAACATCTCCCCAGCTTTGAATTCCGACTCCAACAACACCGTTTTCAAGTGCTAATCGATCTGAAAAAGCTTTTTCAGTCCAAAAATTGGAAGATCCAGTATCACCTTTGTTCCCTTCATCTCCCAAGTAGAATTGGTTATAAGATGTATAAAAATTAAAATAGTGCTTCATTTATGTTATGTTTTATCTCCTGCAAAGTTTTCAAAACCTTGTAGGTATGACCGGCATAAATATAAATACTTTACCATAATTAAAACCTACAAGGTTTCAAAAACCTTGCAGACTGGCTAAACTTTGTAACTTTGCAACTCAGCTACTTTGCAACTTAAAAAATGAGAAAAATAAAACTGATATGGGATTTCCGTGGGGAAGCCGGAGCCAAAACTGCCGAGCACCACGAGATACACCTTAAAGAATATATCGCCATAGAAAAACTACCACTTAACATCACCGGATTTGATATCCTGTCTGATATGCATGCCATTGCATGGATGGTTGTGACCGATGAGCACATGATACAGGTTCGCGATGCACTGAAGCCACATAGAGGGGAATTGTACGAAGGATAGTGTTCAGTGTTCAGTGTTCAGTGTTCAGTGTTCAGTGTTCAGTGGAAAACAGTAAACTTCAATCTCATATTGTATAGAAACAAAAAATCCTGAAGCAATTCAGGATTTTCTTTTATATTTTTTTTCGTGTGTGTGTTTCAAACTGTAAACTGTGACTGCGACTGAATACTAATTAGCCACTTCACTGATAAACTTAATACGCATAAGGCGTAGCTCTTCAGTATCATAATCGCCATCAAATTCTTTCAACGCATCTTTGATGCTGTCGGATTCTGACTCCATGTAGTAATCATGGATTTCCTCCTGCTGATCCTCATCAAGAATATCATCGATCCAGTAACTGATATTCAGTTTGGTTCCGGAATAAACAATCTGTTCCATTTCTTTAAGCAGCGCATCCATATCCAAACCTTTCGCTTTAGCGATATCATTTAGCGAAAGCTTCCTGTCAATATTTTGGATAATGTATAACTTAAGTCCTGAATTGGCCCCTGTCGATTTTACTACAAGATCATCCGGTCTCATGATGTCGTTATCTTCAACATAACGCGCAATCAGTTCAACGAAGTCCTTACCATATTTCTTGGCTTTACCCTCACCTACTCCGTGTACGTTACCCAACTCATCGATACTGATAGGATATTTAAGTGCCATATCTTCAAGCGAAGGATCCTGAAATACCACAAACGGAGGTACCCCTAGTTTTTTTGCCACTTTTTTACGAAGCTCTTTCAGCATACCCATAAGCACTTCATCAGAAGTTCCTGAAGATTTAGCCGCCGTAACGGTAGCCTCTTCCTCATTCTCGTTATAATCATGATCTTCACTCATCATGAACGATTTTGGATTCTTTATAAAATCTTCCCCTTCGGCAGTAAGCTTCAGTACACCATACGTCTCAATATCTTTAGAGAGATACCCCTCGACTAATACCTGACGTATAAGCGCCATCCAGTATTTTTCGTCATGGTCAGAACCGGAACCAAAATACGATTGCGAATCGGTCTTATGCGCTTTTATAACGGCATTGATCTTACCTATAAGGGTAAAGATAACTTCTTTGGATTTATACAGCTGATTGATATTTTTTACCACTTTCAGCAATGTCACTACCTGATCCTGAGCTTCAACTTTTTTCTTAGGATTACGAACATTGTCATCCATATCGGCACCTTCGCCATTTACCTCGTCAAATTCCTCACCAAAATAGTGCAGCAGGAATTTACGTCGCGACATCGAAGTTTCGGCATAAGCCACAACTTCCTGAAGCAGTGCAAAACCTATCTCCTGTTCTGCTACCGGTTTGCCCGACATGAATTTCTCAAGCTTTTCGATATCCTTATAAGAGTAGTAAGCCAAACAGTGGCCTTCACCGCCATCACGTCCGGCACGTCCGGTTTCCTGATAGTAGCTCTCTAATGATTTAGGGATATCATGGTGTATTACAAAACGAACATCCGGTTTATCGATACCCATACCAAAAGCAATGGTAGCCACAACTACATCAACATCTTCCATAAGGAACATGTCCTGATGTTTGGCGCGGGTTTTGGCATCAAGGCCGGCATGATACGGTACGGCACTAATGCCATTTACCTGTAATACCTGTGCTATCTCTTCTACCTTTTTACGGCTCAGACAGTAGATAACGCCCGATTTTCCTTTATGTTGACGAATAAAACGAATAATATCCGATTCAACGTTCTTGGTTTTAGTACGAACCTCATAAAACAGGTTAGCCCTGTTAAACGATGCTTTAAAAGTATTCGCATCGGTCATTTCGAGGTTTTTCAGGATATCCTCCTGTACTTTAGGCGTAGCAGTAGCTGTAAGCCCTATAACAGGTACATCGCCCAACTGGCGAATAATACTCCTCAGGTTACGGTATTCCGGGCGAAAGTCATGCCCCCATTCCGATATACAGTGAGCTTCATCTATGGCTACGAACGAAAGCGGTACGCTTTGCAGGAAACTGACATATTCTTCTTTTGTCAGTGATTCCGGAGCAACATAAAGCAATTTCGTCAATCCCGAAGAGATGTCCTTCTTAACCTGATTAATTTCTGTCTTAGTAAGCGAGGAATTAAGTACGTGTGCAATACCGGGCTCAGATGAAAGGCTCCTGATGGCATCCACCTGGTTTTTCATAAGCGCGATAAGGGGAGAAACTACGATTGCAGTTCCGTCAAGTGCCAGCGCAGGCAATTGGTAACATAATGATTTACCGCCACCTGTAGGCATAATAACAAATGTGTTGTGGCCTGAAATAATACTCTTTACAACATCTTCCTGAAGGCCCTTGAATTTGTTAAAACCAAAATATTTTTTTAACTCTTTGTGCAAGTCAATTTCGGTCGATTTCATTATTTATTAATAGTAATTTACATAAATTTGCAGAACATAAAGATACAAAAATCTTTAACACGCACAACTTTTTAAACATTTCACAAGTTTGATAAATAGAGACGTAATATTGGCTTCTGCCAAAAAAACTATACTTTCTGAAAGTGAGAGCATTGCTAACCTGGTACAATTCCTTGACGACGATTTTGCCAAAGCAGCCGAGATAATTTACAACAGCAAAGGAAGGCTTGTAGTTACCGGAATCGGCAAGAGTGCCATCATTGCCCAAAAAATCGTTGCAACCCTTAATTCTACAGGAACTCCATCAATATTCCTGCATGCTGCCGAAGCCATTCATGGCGATTTAGGCATTGTACAGCCCGGCGATGTGGTTATCTGCATTTCAAAAAGCGGCAACAGTCCTGAAATCAAAGTATTGGTTCCTTTGTTAAAACGTTTTGGCAATATTCTTATTGCAATGACGGCCAACAAATCTTCTTTCCTTGGAAAAGAATCCGACTATTTACTTAATGCGTATGTAGAGTCAGAGGCTTGTCCTAACAACCTTGCCCCTACCAACAGTACAACAGCACAGCTTGTATTAGGCGATGCACTGGCTGTTTGCCTTATGGAGATGCGCGATTTCAGAAGTGAGGACTTTGCTAAATACCATCCGGGAGGTGCATTGGGCAAAAAGCTGTTGCTTCGCGTAGGTGACATGCTTGACGACACCCACAAACCTCAGGTTAGTCCTGATTGCAGCATTAAAAAAGCCATAGTGGAGATTTCCGAAAAAAGGCTCGGCGTTACTGCTGTAATTGAAAACGAGAAAATTGTTGGTATCATTACCGATGGAGATATCCGAAGAATGCTGAATGACAGGGATAATATTGCTGGAGTGACGGCAGCGGATATCATGACCCGCAACCCGAAAACAATAAAAAGTACCGACATGGCTGCAGATGCCCTTAATACCATGGAGAATCATTCCATCACCCAGCTTGTGGTAGCCGACAATGGCGAGTATAAAGGCATACTGCATTTACATGATATCTTAAAAGAAGGAATAGTATAATGGCTAAACAAAAGAATAATGCTGGTGAAATGTCATTCCTGGGCCACCTGGAAGAACTGCGCTGGCTATTGGTAAGAAGCTCTGCTGGTATTATAATCGGAGGATGTATTGCCTTTGCTTTTAGTAGTTTTATCTTCGATCAGATTATATTCGCTCCTGTAAAAGGTGACTTTATAACCTACCGAATTTTTTGCGACCTTGCTAATAAATACGATCTCGATAAAAGCTTTTGTATTCAGGAGCTGCCTTTTGAGATACAGAGTAGAACAATGGACGGCCAGTTTACCACTGACATCTGGACATCAATAACTGCAGGTTTCATTCTGGCTTTCCCTTTTATCCTTTGGCAGTTCTGGAAATTTATCAGCCCGGCCTTATACGATAAGGAGAAAAAATATGCTGTTGGCTTTATTGTCATGACATCGCTACTTTTCTTTATAGGCGTAATTTTTGGACATTACCTAATTACACCATTGTCCTTAAACTTCCTGGCCAACTACAAGATTAGTGACGTAGTTAAGAATGATATCGACCTGGATTCGTATCTTAGTCTTGTAAAAACAACAGCAATATCGTGCGGACTTGTATTTGAGATGCCTATAATTATGTACTTCCTTTCTAAAATAGGACTGGTTTCGGCAAATTTCCTTCGCACATACAGAAAATATGCAATTGTTGTCATACTGATCATTGCCGCTATAGTCACTCCTCCTGATGTGGTGAGTCAGACTATAGTATCGATACCACTACTTATCCTTTATGAGGTAAGTATCTTTATCGCGGCACGAATCGAAAAAAACAAAGCAAAACTAGAAAAGGCAGAAAACAATGGCTGATATAGTAAAAGAATTCAACGAGTACCGCCAAAAAATGAACGAAAAGCTCCTGGCGGACGACAATAAGGTTATCAAACGTATTTTTAATCTTGACACCAATGCCTATATGGAAGGTGCGCTTGACGTAAAAACCAAAGAACTTTTAGGCCTTGTGGCTTCTGTAGTGCTTCGTTGTGATGATTGCGTAAAATACCACCTGGAAACCTGCCACAAAGAAGGACTTACCAAAGCCGAGGTAATGGAAGCTTTAAGTATCGGCACGCTTGTTGGTGGTACTATTGTTATCCCTCACCTGCGCAGGGCTTACGAATTTTGGGAAGCGCTTGATGAGAGTGCAGGCAACACAACTGTTTAATACAGGACATACATGAAACTAAGAGCAGAGAATTTAATAAAGACATATAAAGGGCGAAGTGTTGTAAAAGGCATCTCGGTAGAAGTTAATCAGGGTGAGATCGTTGGACTTTTGGGTCCAAACGGTGCCGGAAAAACAACATCGTTCTATATGATTGTTGGGCTTGTAAAACCTAACAGCGGCAAGATCTTCCTTGATAAGACCGAGATTACCGATTTTCCGATGTACAAACGTGCACAGCATGGAATTGGCTATCTTGCACAGGAAGCTTCGGTATTCAGAAAGCTAAGTATTGAAGACAACATCCTGAGCGTGCTGCAGCTTACCAACCTGTCTAAAAAAGAACAGGAAGCAAAAATGGAAGCACTTATCGATGAGTTCTCGTTACAGCACATCCGCACTAACCGTGGTGACCTGCTTTCGGGTGGTGAGCGCCGTCGTACCGAGATTGCACGCGCACTGGCTACCGACCCTAAATTTATCCTTCTGGATGAGCCTTTTGCAGGAGTTGACCCGGTTGCCGTTGAAGACATTCAGCGTATCGTTGCACAGCTAAAAGACAAAAATATCGGTATCCTGATAACGGATCACAACGTACAGGAAACCCTTGCCATTACCGAAAAGAGTTACCTTATGTTTGAAGGAGGTATTCTAAAGGCGGGAGTACCTGAAGACCTGGTTCAGGATGAGATGGTACGTAAGGTATATCTTGGGCAAAACTTTGAGCTTCGACGCAAGAAACTGGATTTCCATAAGGAGCCAAAAGCTTCGGAGATTCCAGATGAAGAAAAATTTTAAATACTATATACAGCGCGGTTCATCCGCGCTTTTTTATTGCCAATAATTATGATACGATTAGTACGAACCAACTCCACCAATACTGACTTTCAAAAACTGGTAAAAAGCCTTGACGCCTACCTTGCCGATCGCGATGGTGACGATCATGCCTTTTATGACCAGTACAATAAAATTGACACCATAAAGAATGTTATTGTGGCATATGAAAACGAAACGGCAGTAGGCTGCGGCGCTTTTAAAGAATATGAAAAAGGAACGGCAGAAATAAAAAGAATGTTCGTTCCCGAAGAAAAACGTGGACAGGGAATCGCCTCAAAAATGCTTTTAGAACTCGAAAAATGGGCTCTGGAAGAGGAATTCCAAAAATGTATACTGGAAACCGTAGCCGATTCCGGAGCTGTAACACTCTATAAAAAAAGCGGTTACAAAATAATCCCGAACTATGGACAATATGCCGGAATGGAGAAAAGCTGCTGTATGGAGAAAATCTTAAAATAATTGAAAAATACCCATTATTGGGTATTTTTTTTAGATAGACGCTTTCCTACTTTTGAAAAACAAACCAACCAACAAATTACAATCCAATCAACCAATTTTATACGCCAAAACAAAAAAGCATTCCACCCAACCGGAATGCTTTTTTTTATTTACAGAGACGTTTCAGCCCCTCCATATTTCCATTATAGATATCCACATCTATCATCCCTTTAATACCTTTCAGTTCGCCTTTATCAGTAAACTGCCAGATAAGCCAGTCGTTGCGTATCTCATCCTCAAAAAAACTGTAGCTTGCTACCCAAAGATCATAGCCTTCAAACTCTTCTTTAAGGAAATCGGTATAAAAACTTTCACCGCTATAAATTATCGGTTTCATCCCATAATGATCCTCTACCTTATCAAGCCAGCGTTTTAAACCCACCTGAAGACTATCCAGACTTTGCCCATTCGGTATCTTTTCTATATCCAGCACCGGAGGCAGATCACCTTTAGAAAGCGTCACATTCTTTATAAAATTATCAGCTTGTTTTAATGAGTTCTCATCAGGACGATAATAATGATAGGCACCCCGAAGATAGCCTTGCTCTTTAGCCCCAATCCAGTTGTTTCTGAATTCACCATCAACTTTATTCTTTCCGGCTGTAGCGCGAACAAATACAAACCCCAAAGGAAACTCATCATTATTATTCCTTAGCGTTTCCCAGTCAATCTTATCCTGATAGTGCGACACATCAATTCCAAAAACCTTTTCTTTATGGCGCTCTACAATCTCGTAGATGCGTAGGTTTTCAATCTTTCGTTCTTCCTTAGATAATGCTTCTACACGTTTATCGGTTTTAAAGCCGAGCCAGTATAAAAACCCATGACGGTACTGGTAGGCCATTGCTACCAAAAAGCCACAAAACAACAAAAGGGCAGAATACTTAAGTATCGTGCCCTGAGTTATTTTTTTAGAATTTTTTCTTGATTTCGTCCTCCTTACAGGTTTAGACGGCTGGCGCTTCATAATATTATTTTGCGTCAGGTTTAGTAAGGAACATATTATTTATTACCGACAATAATACATACGATAGTATGATCAGCGGAATACCTATATACTGAAAGAAGAATAGCAACAATACTGACAGTACCAGGAATATGAATTGTATTTTATTTGTTTCCCAGTTAAAGTATTTAACCTTAAGAGAAAACAACGGAATTTCAGCATTAAGCATAAAAGCACTAAGCACTGATATCCCCACAAGCACATACGGATTGCTAAGCATATCGAACACAAGACCTGTTCCATCAGAATGCGCCTCAATAACCGGAAGGCTCAATATAAATAAAGCATTGGCAGGTGTTGGCAAACCAATGAATGAATCTGTCTGACGGGTGTCGACATTAAATTTAGCCAACCTGTAGCATGAGCCTAACGTAATGATAAAACCAGCATAAGGCAATAACCCAAGATAAAGATTATCTGAACTCAGGTTATATTCTCCCTGATACTCGGCGATATCCGAAAGCATCTTGTAAACTACCATTCCGGGCACAACACCACTTGTTACCATATCGGCCAGCGAGTCCAGCTGAAGCCCGATGGCACTCTGCACTTTTAATATCCTGGCAAAGAATCCGTCCCAAAAATCAAAGAATATACCTATGAAGACCCATACGAACGCCATTTGATAATGTCCGTCGAAAGTATAGATAAGTGCTACAAGTCCGGCTGCAAGATTACACAGCGTAATAAGATTAGGAATATGATTCTTAAATGCCATAGTGGGTTTTATTTTTTATAAGCACAAAGTTAACACAATAAGTTAATAGAAATGGAGTTTAGTAATTGAGAATTTTATGTCATATTTGCACAAAATAACAGCATTGAGAAAGATATTTTTTGTTTTAACTTTATCACTTTCCTTTTTTACTTATAGCCAGACAGTTAGAAAGTACTCCAATGAATTCATGAATATTGGTGTAGACGCAGCTGCCCTGGGTATGAGCAATGCTGTTACGGGCCATACAGCCGATGTAAATTCAGGATATTGGAATCCGGCAGGGCTTGTAAACATTGAAGACAAGCAGCTTGCCCTGATGCATGCCAGCTACTTTGCTAATATTGCCCAATATGACTATGCTGCCTTTGCTATGCCGATAGATAATCAAAGTGCATTTGGTATTTCAATAATTCGTTTTGGTGTAGATGACATTCTTAATACTACCCAGCTTATTGACAGTGAAGGAAATATCGATTACAATCGTATAAGCCTGTTCTCTGCTGCCGATTATGGCGTAACGATTTCCTATTCACGTAAACTTCCGCTGGACGGTTTCAACTGGGGTGTCAATGCAAAGGTAATCCGCAGAACCATAGGAGAGTTCGCTAACTCATGGGGGTTTGGTTTTGACTTAGGTTTCCAATATGAATCAAAAAACGAATGGAAAATTGGATTGATGCTTCGTGATATCACCACCACTTATAACGTTTGGCAGATTGATGAGGAAGCTTACAATACAATAAAAGACGCTGTACCGGGAGAAAACCAGGAGTTACCCGAAACAACTGAGATCACACTTCCAAAAGCTCAGTTTGGGGTTTCTAAAAAATTCATCTTCCATTACGACTACAGCCTTTTGGCAGCTGCCAACCTGAATATGCAGTTTGCACAAACCAACGACATTATCTCTACTGAGGTAGTGAGTATCGATCCTGCAGTTGGCTTCGAATTTGGTTATATAGACCTTGCTTTTTTAAGGGCTGGTGTGGGTAACTTTCAAAACCTGAAAGACATTGACGGAAAAAGTTCATTAAGCTTTCAGCCTAATATTGGGCTAGGTTTCAAATACAAAGGTATCGAAGTAGATTATGCCCTCACCGACATTGGCGACCAGAGTGCTGCCTTGTATTCTAACATATTTTCCCTTAAAGTTGATTTAGGAATTTTCAGAAGATAACATCATGCAAAACATTAGAGTTTTAACTACTTTATTATTCACACTTTTAGTAACCGTTAAAACTTTTGCTCAGACTCCTCTGTCTCCACAAGCAGAAATAAGTTTGTTAACCTGCGGTCCCGGCAAAGAATTGTATTCTGTTTTTGGACACACTGCCATAAGAGTGTTTGACCCATCCAACCGATTTGATGTTGTATACAACTTTGGAACCTTTGATTTTGACACTCCTAACTTTTACCCCAAATTTGTAAAAGGCGATTTGCAGTATTTTGCTTCAGCAAGCTCTTATGAAGATTTTGTATATACTTATCAGTATTACAACAGGGATGTTTTTTCACAGGAACTGAATCTTAACCATCAGCAAAAGCAAGCTATCGCAGATGAACTTGCTGCTATATTAGGAAGCGACAAACGTTTTTATACTTACAAGTTCATACATCGCAACTGCACGACTATGGTTGCAGACATTATAAATAAATATCTGCCTGAAAAAATATCGCTAAAGAATTCAGACAGTGGAATGACTTACAGGGAAATCATCCATAAAAGGCTTGACGGGATGTTTATTGAAGATTTAGGCATAAACATTGCCTTTGGCGCTCCTACTGATAAAACTTCTGAAAAGCTATTCCTTCCCGATGAACTTTTACAAGGTGTAAACAACACTACCACGGCATCAGGGCCACTGGCAAAATCTACAGAAACAGTTTTTAAAGCCACTATAGAAAAACAATCTTTTAGCTTTAATAGCATTTACGTTTTTACTGCTCTATGCTTACTATTATTGCCTCTTGCCGGAAAAGAACTGTTTCAACGCTCATTTTTAGCCATTTTTGGGATCTTAGGTATCTTTCTGACTTTTTTAGGAATGTATTCATTACATACAGAACTAATATACAATTACAATGCATTATTATTTAACCCTTTGTTCCTAATATTGCTATATTTTATTTTCAGCAATAAACAAAAAGCGATTATAATTACTTCTTACACGTGTTTAGCGCTACTTGGACTATATACACTATTAACACTGAATAAACCTCATCTAATCTCCCTGTTACCTTTAATCGCGTTAAGCGCAATAACACTAACAAGGATTATTCTGAGAGCTAAAAAGAATTAATACAACTATCATAAAAAAAGAGAGAGCAGTGTAACTTAACTGCTCTCTCTTTTTTTGGTATAACTCCTTATGAAGTCTTTTTATCTAATAACTCATAGGAAGAGTTCATACTTATGTATTCCGGCACTATAAGCTTCATTCTTGCAACAACCTCTTCAGCATTATAATTGTTAGCCGATTCTATAAGTTCAGAAAGATTAAGCTTCAGGCTATCAAAATTCTCGTATTCTTCCTGAGCAATCATGATTTTCTCATGGTGGGTAGGAAGCGTTTTAGATGTGTCATTAAGAAGCTCTTCATAAAGCTTTTCGCCAGGTCGCAACCCTACAATCTTAATAGCTATATCTTTCTCAGGCACATAACCTGCAAGCATAATCATTTTTTTAGCAAGATCGATAATCTTAACCGGCTTACCCATATCAAAAATATAAATCTCACCACCTTTTCCCATAGCACCGGCCTCAAGCACCAGCTGACAAGCTTCAGGAATGGTCATAAAATAACGGATTATATCAGGATGCGTAAGTGTAATTGGCCCGCCATTCTCAATTTGCTTAGTAAAAAGAGGCACTACAGATCCATTAGAACCTAACACATTACCAAAACGTGTAGTAATGAATTTGGTTCGGCAATTGCCATCTTGCATAAGGATATTATTATGCAGCGATTGCACAAATTTTTCAGCAATACGCTTGCTGGCACCCATTACGTTGCTTGGATTTACGGCCTTATCTGTAGACACCATAACAAAGCTGTCAGCATTATACTCACAAGCCAGTTCAGCTACATTCTTAGTACCCTGAACGTTTACAAAAATCGCCTGAGATGGATTCTCCTCCATTAAAGGCACGTGCTTGTAAGCTGCAGCATGATAAACTACCTCAGGCCTGAAGCGTTCAAATATCTTATCAATTGCAATTTTATCCCTAACATCGGCAATAATGCTGTATATTTCAGAATTACAATCATACTTACTCATTTCCAGGCTTAAATGATGTAATGGCGTTTCTGCCTGATCCAGCATTACAATAATAGCAGGATTAAATTGTATAACCTGTCTTACTATCTCACTTCCGATAGAACCCGCAGCACCTGTAATAAGAACCGTTTTTCCTTTTAGCTGTGATGAAATGGATTTATTATCCAAAACAATCGGTTTCCTTTCAAGCAAATCCTGAATCTGGAAATTCTTAACCTTTTTAGATATTTCCTTCTGGTCCTCCCAGTCAGATATAAGTGGTACCGTATATACTTTGTAGTTAAACTCAAGACATTCGTCAACCAAAGCAAGTTTTTCTTCTTTCGAAAGGCTTTTATCAGCAATTACAAGAGCTTCAGCATTAAATATCCTCATTAAAACCGAAACCTTCTTCTTGTGTTGAAGTATCGGAAGCCCCAATATCATTTTTGATTTGTTATGGCTTGATTTATCTATGAATCCAACAATCTTAAAACGAGCAGGAAGTTCTGATTTAAGAGCATTAGCTACAGCTATAGCATTAGCATCTGATCCATAAATAATAGCTCTGACAAGCTTTTGATTATTAAAATTAAAATAATTCTCAAATAACTGCTTTACCATGACCCTATATAGAAAAAGGCAGCTAAAAGAAAAAATTGCATTTATCAGTATTCCAATATTAAGATAAAGCAAATGACCTGTAATATTATCAAAAAGAGTATTGATAGACAGTAGTAAAAATGCAGTAGTAAACTGAGAGAAGAAAATCTTTACTGCATCTATATAAGATGAGTGTCTGATAATACCAGCATATGTCCTAAATGCACGGAACGACATTATACTTACTATAATATATAGTGGTATGCTTATAGACAGATTCTCCTGCTTTATATAAACAAGCCCGGTACGATATATCAGATAATATGATATCACACCGGTAAAGGCAACGACCATAACATCCAGCAAAAGGATTATCCATCGCGGGAGATATCCCAAACTTTGCAAAGACTCCCAAACTTTAAGGGAACTCATTTTCTTTTTCTCACTCACAGTAACATCAAATTATCAGCCGCAAATTTCTCCAGCTCTCTATACAAAAGCCTAAATTAATGCAAAAACCATGTGATTTAACATTAATTCTAACGAATTTAACTATTCGCGTATAGGCTAAACAGAAAAACCTCAAGATTGATAATTCAATTTTCAGGTCGATATAGCTGGTTGGGTTTGCGCTACAAATGTATGTAAAGTATTGCTTTAAATTATAAAAAAACTGACAATTTTACAGACAATCTACTTGTTTAGCTATTAATAGATTGCTTAATAATGGAATTGTCTTCAATTTCACATTTAGTAATAACAGAACAATTAGAAGTTATATATACCTGTTCGCCAATTATAGCTCCCCCGGTTATACTCACTCCCGGCATTAAAACTGAATATGGACCTATAGTTGCATCGTGCTGTAAGAAGCAGCCCGTATTAAGGAAGCAAAAATCGGACACCATAATATCTACGGTAAGCACACATTTATCGGCTATGTAACATCCCTTCCCTATGCTAACAGTATCATTATCATGTATTGACGCTCCGGGGTGTATAAGCGAAGGAAAATCAAAAGAATAATCACTAAGGCTATCGATAATTTTTTTTCTGACCTGCGGATTGCCAATTGCAAGTATAACCGCCAAATCCTCATTATCATCTTTAATACACTGTAAACCACCTAAAACAGGCAACCCATTCACAATAGTACCTGCCAATACACCATCATCTATAAAACCAAAGAGATAATAACCATCGAGTGGGTATTTTTTTAAGACCGCCTGAATTTCGCGACCTACACCTCCTGCACCTATTATGACAAGTTTTTTAGGCATTTCCAATAGCGATTTTAGCTTTGACCGACTTTCTTATAAAAAAATATACTACCGACATAATTCCCAAGATACCAAAAGCAACTGCCAGCGACATTTCGTTTTGAGAAACAAGATATATAATCACAATATTTATCAAGAGCTGTATAAATGCATAAACTATTGAAACCTGTACATGCGGCCATTTCATCTCATTAGCAAGATATTGGTACAAATGACTTCTGTGAGGCTGAAAAATATTTTCTTTATTTTTTAACCTGTACAAAATAGTTATAACTGCATCTATACCATAAACACTAAAGAAAAGTATGTATGCAGGTTGTTGTATCTCGAAAATCAATTTGATCATAAAATAAGCAAGAAACAATGCCATGCTAACACTACCTACATCTCCTGCAAAAGTTTTTGCCTTTTTCCTGACATTAAAATATGCAAAAACAAGGCAGCCGAGCCCCATGGTAGCGAGTATTTCAAACGATGGGGTATCTCTATAAATCCAGCCAAAAGATGAAATAGCAACCAACGCATAAAGCACCGTGATACCATTAATGCCATCCATGAAATTAAATGCGTTTATCCATCCTATCGCTAAAATAAAAACCAACGGAATTATAAACAGTAATCCTTCATTAAGCATACCAAGATCATACAATACGAGTGAAACGGCTATAAGTTGCGAACCTATGCGTGGCAACTGGTGCAGAGGTTTTATATCGTCGATAAAGCTTATCAAGCCAACAAGAACTATTGCTATCGTAGCCGCTATCGATGCATATCCCAAAACACAGGCAATAATCATTGCTAAAGGAAATATCATCCCTCCTCCCCTTAATGTAATTGTAGTATGGGAAGATCTGTGATTAGGCTTATCGATAATATTAAAACAATCGGCAATTCTGAAGTAAACTAACTCCAGAATAAAAAGGAGAATTATAATTATTAGATAAGACATCAGATTTATTTAAAAGAATTAAAAGTTTTTATCAGACCCTCCTTAGCAGAAACCGGAAAAGGTTTCCCTATAGCATTCGTTATACTGTAATTACTTACAACATAATTCTCAGTGAGTTTTTTAAGTCTTTCCGAGTTAAGAGGCAACTTAGCAAGATCTCCAACTTTAGCCATACCGTTAATAATTCCTTTAGGTATCTTCCATAGCGATATTTTCTTCGAAAGGCTATTTCCTATTAACGTGATCAAATCGTTTGTAGATAATGCTTCATCATCTGCAAACTGATATACTCCCGATGCTATCGGCCTGCTCAAAATTTGCTCTACCGCAAAACACAGATTATCAATACTCAAAAACGATCTTTTATTTTCGTAAGCTGCCAACGGATAAGGAATCCCTTTTTTAACCACAGAAAACAACAGGTTAAGATTCCCTTTATTTCCGGGACCATGTATCATACAAGGTCTTATGATAAAGAGGCGTTTGCCCTCCGGCAGCTGTTTCGATAAAAGATACTCCTCAGCTTTATGCTTGGATTGCCCGTAGGGAGTTTGCGGATTAGGGATAACATCTTCAGTAAGTACACCTTCAACTGTATCTGCAACAGCTTTTACGCTACTGAAGTATATAAAATCTTTTATATCACTGCTAAGGAAAATATCAAAAAGCTTTTTTGTCAGTTCAGTATTAACTTCAAAATATTCATTGGCAGCACTGGTATTTTTAGTATCATGCGCTTTTCCAGCCAAATGAATTATTGCCTGGGCATCAGCCGCAATATTATTTTCCCAGTTATCCTTCCTTAACGAAAGTGGACTTATCAAAAAGCCCTTCTCTTTTAGATAAACCGAAAGATTTTGACCAACAAAACCCGATGCCCCTGTAATTATTGTATTTTTCATACCTGTTTATTAGTTCATTCCCGAAATCCAAATATTAGGCTCATTTTCAACAAAAACACAATTAAGCCACCCGTCAATAGACATCCGCTCGTACATTTCAGCACTCACATCTTCATAATCAGATTCAAAAAAACTTCTGTCCAGATGCATATTTGCACGATCTATTATGTATATATTTTGGGGATTATAAAAAGAATATTTTTTCACTTCAGCATTTGTAGTGATCATTTTCTTTCCGGCTCCAACCGATTCGAATGTACGCATAGTAAGCCCCTTTTGCCCCGGATGATTAATATCCAGAATAACATTTGAAACCTTATAAAGGTCTAAGATCTCTAAAGTGGTCAAACTTGTAAAGCTTAACTTTTTATAATCAAACTCTTTGAAGGTTTTATCAAATTTTCTTTTATAAAAATAAACAAGCTTACCATGCATAAAATAATAATAGAAGCTTTTCAGGCCATGATCATCACACCATTTAATAACTTCACTACTTATCCTATACCTATCTGAATGGGCAGTGCCTAAAAAAAGTAAGTCGTATTTTAGAATCCCGCTATTATTTTTAATATTTCGATAACCGTCTAAAAAAAACAAGGGCCTGAAATTAATATTATATTTTAAGGCATCTTCACTATCAAAAGTAAATTTCTTATCAAAATAACTCAGTATAGTTGTAGGATGAGTATGATTTGTAAAAGAATCCCAGGTATAAAATATCATCTCACATTCAGGATGTATTTGCTTAAATTGCTCTAAAAAGAATGCAGGTATTACCTCACCCCTGTTCACGAATAATATATCGTAATTTATAGCAGTAGTTTCTTTAAGAATATTTCTATAATATCCATCTATCCTGTGCTGATAAATATTTCTTTTAAGTCTTATAATACCCTTAGTAAATGTACTATTGGACGGCCTTTCATCATAATAATCTACCGTTGCTCCAAACTGTTTGAGTTTACCAATAATTTCTTTTTCTAAACCAAATGTCTGCACCGAAAAGAATATTATTCTTTTATTTTTTAATTTTTCCGTTAGTGTCATCTTAACCATTCAATACTTTAATAATCAACATCTGCAAACTACTTATATTATCTTTTCCCATTTGTTTGTATCAAAGTTGAATCTTTTGATGGGCTTAGCCGGCGATCCTACAGCAATAACATAATCAGGAAGGCTTTTAGATACAACAGAATTTGCACCCACTATTGTGCCTTTACCTATCGTTACACCCGGCAATACAGAAACAAATTCTCCAAGCCAGACCTTATCTTTAATTACGACAGGCTTTGAATACATTTTCCTTTCAGCAGGAATACTATCAGGTGTACTGTCGTGTTCATCGCCGCTATAGCTACCGTGAGAGCAATCCGATATATAAATTTTGCTCGCCATGAGTACATTATCACCAATGATTACTTTTTCCATAGCTGTAATATGTACGTAATCATTCATCTGCACATTTTTCCCTATAAAAAGCACCTTTTCCTTTTTAAGAGGATATGCTTCTAACCTACAGCCAAATCCTGTGGTAAAACCTTCGGAAACATCCATATAATTTTTGCCTCGAAGATCTATAGGAAAGCGTATAATTCTTGCTTTTCTAAAAGTCAGCTTTGTCCTGACTAAAGAAATACATAAATGAATATAACCGGAAATTGTGTAATTACTCATTATAAATATTTTTATACAGCTCAGAAGTCTGTAGGTACGTTTTATCCCAGTTAAATTGTCCCGCCTTTAAAAAACCCATCTCAATCGTTTCTTCTCTGAATTTGCTGTTCCTGGATAATTCTTTTAACAAATTAACAACATCTACTGCATCAGGCTTTGCAATCATAAGATGTTTATTTGCAGCTACTTCAGGTAATGATGAACTATTGAATGTTATAACCGGGCAGCCCGCTTTTTGGGCCTCAACAACCGGTATACCAAAACCCTCATACAAAGACAAGTACAACAAGCAATAGGCTCCGTTATAATATAAATTCAGGTCTTCTACTCTTACATTCTGAAGCGCCTTAAAATTACCATTACCCAACTTTGAGTCGAGTAAATTAACTTCAGCCTCGGTTAATTGTCCTCCTCCAATCATTAATAACGGATAACCCGCCTGTGCACAACATTCAACCGCAAACCCAAAGTTTTTATAAGGCGTCCTCCTGTCTCCAACATATAATATATATTCCCTCCAGCCAAAAGGATGCTCAATACTTTCATTTTTGTTGACAGGCCTAAAACCTTCATCAACTCCGTTATATATCACATGTATTTTTGAAGCATCTGCCTGAGGAATAAATTTAATCAAATCTTTTTTGGTGTTTTCCGAAACGCAAATAATAGCTTCTGCACCCAGTATCGAATTATTTTTTTGATAGGTATGAACCTTTTGCCTTATTCCGCTAACAAAATATTCATATGTAAAATCATGAACCGTAGTGATATTTAAAGCAGACTTTGCTTTATTAAGCCTGTAATGCGACGAATGAAATATATGTTTTTCATTGTCATTAAGTTTCACGTCTAAATATCGTTTTAGATTTAAAAACTTTGAGGATCTGTCCTCAATATCCTCTTTATCTATTTGTAATTGCTTCCTGAATAGATTTGCCTCGGCAGTATCATACTCAATAAGGTAACAGGCAAAAGCAGGATCTTGCAAAAGTCTTTGAAGATGCTGCTGCCAAACGACAGAAGCTCCCCCGGATTTTTGAAGTGAAAAAATTATATTATCTAAAACAACATTCATATTCTTATCTAAGAAGGGATTAGTTTAATGTACAAAACATCTGCATCATTAAAAGAAATTGAAAATAATTAGCTGTGACTATAACTTAGTCATTAAAGAATCATTTTTTATTTACAGCTAAATTAATCCGATTATATTATATTCAAATAAGATTCCATGATTCTTTTTGATTCAAACTCCCGTAAGGCTGGAAAATCATTATCTTCAAATTTTTCACCCATCATTTTCAGGATAGCGGCTATAAATTTATCTTCATCAAATAAATCAACAATCTCTTTTGTTTCAACATCTTTCAAAATTTCTTCTGCACCACTATTCGTAACCGTAACCACCGGTACTTTAAGAGCAAGAGCCTCAACATACACAAGCCCCATAGATTCTATAAGCGAAGAATGAATCAGAAGATCAGCTCTCTTTAATATTGGTAAAGGATTTGCAAAAGCCCCCAGCAAATAAACAGAATCTTCCAGTTTTAATTTTTTTATTTCATTTTGAATCTTCTCCTTTTCAGCTCCTTCACCTAAAATAATCAAATTATGGTCAAATGATGGAACCGACTCTTTTATATTAGAAAAAGCCTTCAACATAAACGGATAATTTTTCACAGTCTCCAGTCGGCCTACTGCAATTATATACTTTTTTGAAAGAAGTCCGGAAAGAGAATCATCAATAGGCTGTTTTGCTTTTTCAAAAAAATGGCTGGTCAGTACAGCATTATAAATTGTAATAACCTTATCCGGTTTGATAGAATAATTAGTAATCAAATCATTTTTAATACCCTCAGAAACAGCTACTACTTTTGTGGCATGGTTGTAGGTTCTCTTTATTAGAAAAGGGGCTATCTTACCCACAATCCCAAGCTTATCCATTTCTACATCCTGATAGCTGTGCTGATTAGCTATAATTTTCATTTTGTTAAACGCAAAAAAATTACATATAACAGCTATAATGTTAGGATACGTTGGTCCGGAAATAAGGCAGTCAGCCGATGATTTTTTGATATATTTATACAAAGGACGGAAACATTTGCGTAGCCTGCTGTCTTTAAAAGCAATTACATTTATTTTATCACTTAATTCGCTTTTTAATTCACCTACATTCTGGCAAACAATAAAATCTACTTTGTGTCCTTCGTCTACAAAACAGTTTGCAAGGTTTACAAAAGCACGCTCAACCCCTCCTACGTTTAAGCTAGATACAAAAAAGGCTATATGCATACTCATAAGTTAATTTAGTAATTCTTTTACCCAATTAGAAATCTCAAGCCTTTCAACATCCTTATACTTCACATCAAAATCAAAAAAAGAAGTATCTATAGTAACATTTTCCCTATCGATAACCTGAATCATTTTTGGGTCATAAAAAGGTTCCGATTTTATGTATGAATTTGTGGTTAAAAGCTTTTTACCATTACCAATAGTTTCAATTGTTCTCATTGTAAGACCAGACTGCCATGGATGATTGATATCTACAATACATTTTGCTCTCTTATAATACTTTACAGTTTCTCCCAAAGGTATTGTCTTCGAAGTAAAAAAAACCGAAGCCTGCAGCGTTTTTTTCAAATGAACCATGTAAAAATGAATATACCAGGGATGAAAAACCCTAAAATGATATTTAAGTCCCTTAGCATCGGCATATTTGGCAATTTCATTTAGAATCTCAATACGATTACTATGCCAGATACCTATAAAAACAAAATCAAGGTCCTGAACAACGTCACTCTTGTCAGGCTTTTTATAAAAAAGCGGTAGATATCCTATATTTAATTCTTTGGCATCCTGACTGTCAAATGTTTTTACAACATCAAAATAGGGAATCATAGCCCTGTAATCGAAGTTTTTAAAAGAATCCCACTGATACAGGATTTTTTTGAAAGTATAAGATTCACTTATATGTTTCCAAAAATCAAGATTGGGTGTTTTTCCTCCTATTACCAACAAACAGTCATAATTAACTGAATCCAGTTTACTGAGTACTTCTTTTTGATACCTCTCTTTGTATTTTTTCAGTAAGCTATAGGATTTAGTACAGATGGTATAAAAAAGACCCGAGTTTTTATCTTCTAAAAAGTCAACAGTATACCCTTGTTGCTCTAAAACTGACATTATCATCTTATAGTAACCAAAATAAGCAGGAGCTATTAATAGTATTCGGCTATTGGGCTTCATTTATGTAATTATTTTTTTTAATAAATATATCTTTATGTGTATAAATTGCCAGAGCAAATAAAAAACAAAATACAGAACTGGTATAGTTTGCCAAACGAATGAAACCAACCAATAAAATAACTATTGCCATACTATTCATTTCATTTACAAAAGAATCCTTTCCTTTATATCTTATTCTGTAAAACAATACCAGCATTAAGAAAACTCCAATAAAAGAATATTCAGACAAGACCTTAACATACATAGACGATCCGTCAAGCCTGTTTAGAATTATGGAGTCTTCATTTAAAGAATAAAAATCATCAATATATCTGTCATAATTATTTTTATGAGTAAAAAAACCGGTTCCTAAAGGATTATCGGTAGCAGAACTCCATGCGACCTGTGCATTTGAGATTAATGCAAAAGCCGATAGATTTTCGGCAGACTGTAATTCAGATGCATCAACAAACAAACTCTCCTTCTTTTTACTAATGTTGGTATCAAGATAAAACAGGAAGAAGAAAACAAAAAAGCAACCAAATATTAGAAGTAAAATACTTTTACTATTTAACTTAAAAGTGGTAAAATAATGGTAGGCAAAAATTATTATTAACGATGTGTAGGCAACAAACGAAAAAGTAAGACAGTAGGCCAAAAGTATCAGAAACACTTTATTTTTGGAAATATCGTATTTTGCATATGTACCACTAACAAAAAAGCCTTTCACAATAAAAAACACACAAGGCATCATTAATAATGCAAAATGCGCAGGCTCCTGAGTTAATGAGTTGATTTTTAGTATTCCGTTAACATCACCAAAATTTCTTTCAAATCCATCCAAATAGGAGAAATTATACAAAAAACCAATACCAAAAAAGTAACCAAAGATTTGCACAAAGCCTATTATAGAAAATATCAGACTTAGGGAAAAATATTTTTGTATTACATATTTAATCTCATTAGTACCTATTATACTCAGATACATATAATAGGCACTTAAAAAGATTATTATTCTTACAAATTCAACTATATTAGTTATATCCAGAAAGGCAAGCCTTAAAATACTGATCAAAAACATATAAGACAGCATTACAAATAAGGTTTTATTTATTCTGAAACGGGTTACATATACCCCAAGTATAAAAAGCAGGATTACAAAAACCTGAGACAGCGAAATAGGCAAAAAAGTCATGGGCATACCCGACAAAAAAATTCCCCCAAGCGCTAGAAGATGTAAAATCCTAGTTAGCTTCATTATTTCATCAAACCTTTTTCCTTCATTTCTGCAATCGAATTCTCATATTTGCTTTCTTTAACTTCCTGAGTGATTACCCATTCAGTAAATTTCTTTATGCCATCCGAAAAATTATAGCTTGGAGAAAAACCTAATAGATTTTTGATTTTCGTCATATCTGCATAGTTATGCCTGATATCGCCAAGTCTGTAATTACCGGATATAACAACATCTGTAGAAGATTGATAATTTTCTATCAGTTTATTTGCAACAGTAATCACATCGGTAGCCTCACCGGTACCAACATTAAACACTTCACCGTTTGCTTCATCCTTCTCAAGTCCTAAGATAGTAGCATCAACAACATCTTCAATAAAAACAAAATCTCTAGTTTCTTTACCGTCTTCAAAAATATTGATGCTTTTTCCGTTTCTTATAAGAGTAGAAAAAATAGACAGAATACCTGTATAAGGATTCGATAAAGATTGACCCGGACCATAAACATTCTGATACCTGAAAGCAACCGGTGCAATACCTATTGTAGGGCAAACTGTCATAATCATTTGCTCCTGATTCTGTTTCGTTATTCCGTAAACCGATGATGGATGGATTTTAGACTCTTCGTCTGTTGCCACAAGTTTCAGCTGAGTTGATATACCTTTATATTTAACTTCAAAATCACCACCTGACATAAACTCTTCAGTCCTGTGTTTTGGATAAACGTAAGTATTTAACTCATCCGACCAATATCTACCTTCTCCATAAATAGATCTTGATGAAGCAATAACCACTTTTTTTACAGAATGCGGCTCGTTTGCAAGCAAATCCAGCATAATTGCAGTACCACCAATATTTACCTCACTATATTTTTCAATTTGATACATAGACTGTCCTGTTCCCGTCTCTGCAGCAAAATGTACAATTGCATCCTGACCTTTTATCGCCTCAGCCCAGTCACTTTTACAGGTAACCGTACCATTAATAAATTTCACTTTTCCTTTAATCTTCAGGAACAGAAAAGAATTATTTTCAGGATCTTCTCCATGGATCTGTGGCGACAAATTATCTAAAACAGTAACAGAATATCCTTTATTGATTAATTTAAGTGCGAGATTAGAGCCGATAAAACCGGCACCCCCAGTTATTAATATGTTTTTCATTTATTTCAGTTTATAAATTCTCAATTAGTTGGTTTTAATCCATTGGTTGGTTTCAAAGCAGTAACGCTTAATTACTTTGGCCGGGCTACCCACAGCAACACTATAATCAGGTATATCTTTAGTCACTACAGAATTAGCCCCTATTACACAGTTTTTACCTATTTTAGCTCCTATCACGCAAACATTTTCTCCCAACCAGCAGCCATCACCAATTACTACCGTTGCAATTTGCTTAATGGGCTGCTTAATAATTGGCAAAGATACATCTTCATAGCCATGAAGGTTGTCAGATATATAAACTTTATCTGCAGTTAGCACATCTTTGCCTATAATTATTGATTTAGTCGCATATATGTGATTTAGATTTCCTATACTGGTACCATCTCCTATAATCAATTCGCAATGCTCAGCACCTGTAAGAGGCAATGCCGCAAGCCAGGATCTGTAAGCAATGTATACATTCTCGCCTATACTAATATTTTGCATACCATCAACTTTAAGAGGCAACACAATATTAGATTTTGAACCAAAATATTTAAACTTAAATTTATAAAGAAGCTTAAAAACCCTAGTTGAAACAGCAATATATATCCTATTATTTATCATATTAAGTAGCAATTAACTTTTTAGGAGAAATGAGCATGTAAACAACTAACAGATAAATAAACCTCACAAAATTGTATATCACATAACAATATAAAATATTTTGGAGTGTAAAATTCTTATATGCAACAAGCATAATAACCATCACAATATATATAATAATACTAATTAAATCGCTATGAAAGATAGGCTTTAGTTTTACTATACTATTCAACAATAAAGTTATCGGATCTCCTAAAATTTTAAAAATCAAACCAGGAACTATTGTATAAACAAAAATAACTGACCCTACATGAGCAGGGAAGATATAAGATACAATCGGATCTATGAGTAATATTACTCCAATTCCGCCAACCATGCAATAGGACAATATCACAAAAAAATACTGCCTGATAATCGCTAACAAGTTAGAATTCACTCCATCTTTAGCAGAGGATATACTACGTGGAAAATAAAGACTATTTATAGATGCCGGAATTAATGACCATAAAGTCACTAATAAAAAAACTATATATAATCTTCCCAACTGTTCTTCTCCTAAAAAAGTGATTATACTCCAACGTTCAATTTGCATATGAAGTAAAACGAATATACCTGATAAAAAAGGTATAAAACCGAATGATAATATGTATCTTATATAAGAGAAATCAAGAATAAACCTTTTTGGAACAGCTTTTCTGTATAATAGAAATACTAATATTACAAATAGTAATGGTTGTATAAGCAGGCTCATAAGTGCTCCATAGAGCCCAAAAAGGTAAGCCAAAATAAGGCACAGTATACTGGCAAAGGCACTAATACCATTTGCTAAATTGAGTTTTCGATATTCTAATGCCCCTATTAATGAATTTGTTAACCAATTCGTAACCAGCATACATAAACCCATAATAAGACTAACCGATATAACCAGTAAATCATCATAATATCCCAATAATTTGATCAATAGAGAAATCCCTATTAACATACAAAAGAGACATCCAAAATATGAGAATATAACATTATTAACCTTGTTATCTGAATTGTTTTCTCCCAAGGCAATAAGCCGATAGCCTCCATTTATCAAGCCTAACTGAAAAAGTCCAATAAATGAGGCGGCAGTACTTACCATAGTAATTGTCCCTAATTCAGTAAAATCGAAAAATTTCATAAAAGCAAACGAACGTACAAAACCCAGAAAGGCCACAATTATATTTACAACTATAAAAATTAAAGCTTGTTTATTTTTCAATAGGGTTTAATTTAAATTATTAGGGGCGTGGGTTTTAAAAAACAGAGAGAGATTTGCTGCAATTTTAGTAATATTAGTATCATAGTCTATATCATACAAACTCATTCTTCCCTGAAAAAAATCTGTAACCCCTTCATGAGTACTATTTAGAAATGCAAGGATGAATTTATGAAGCCTGAAATCATCTTCATATACAACACCAATATTATTGTAGATAATTTCTCTCAAATCTTTAATGTTTTTAATATAATTTACTCTTTCACATACATTAAAAAACATATTCCCAAAAGTATAAACTTGTTTATTGAGCATTATAGCTTCAAATCCGGCAGTACCGTTAACCATGAAAACTCCTATACAACTCTTAATTATTTGCTTTCCTGGAATTTCCGCTTTTAGTACCTTAATATTGGGCACATTCATTAGCTTAACATAATCCAAATAATGCCTATATCCAATAAAATGAGGATGATCCTTTACATATAAATATGTGTTTGGTGGTAACTGCGAGGCAATATTTACAATAAGCTTAATCTGATTTTCATAAATCCCATCTCCAAGATACAATACTGTAGCCTCAGGTTCAAGATTCATGGAATAATAATAATAATTCTTAGTAGTGTCTAAATCATCGAATTTTACATGTAACTTATAATTAATTATATTCTTAAGCTTGTCCCATGAATTATTTTTACTAAATAAATAGTAATCTATATTGTCTTCGATTTTACGAAGTTTATATCTGGCTCTCTTATTAATCAAATAGTCTCTAAAGGATTTTTTAAGTAAAGAAAAATAATTAAAATTACTTTTTATCTTATCTCCCAAAAACACATTATATGATTCCCTGAAAGTATTAACAAAGCTGTCAATTCTTTCTTTATTATCAAGAATATCTTTTTCAGAAATGTATGACATTCCAATATTAATTTCAGGGGAGAAAGCTGTATCCTGCATCAATAAAATATAATTATATTGCGATTCAGCCTTTATCATCGAATCATAACAATATCTTGCGTTATTAGAAAGACATAGGAACGATGCAATATGATTCATAAAAAGTGAAGGTGGTTCATGGTAAAAGAAATCAATATTGTGTAATTGGAAAATTTCTTTCCATACTAAATATTGAGATTGAGAAAGCAGTAAAGCCTCATCATATTCCAACAAGCTAAAACCTCTGTCACTTTGTATTGAAGAATTAAGACTAAATCGTCCCTTTGATTCGGCAACAATTAGCGAATCAATTTCTTCAAGCGTTTCCATATTTACTCCCCCATTTAACTTAGAGCCGACCAAATCCTGAAAAATGTAGTCAGCTTTTATCCCATATTTATCTATAAGTATTTTCTCCTCATACTGTGAGTATGCAACATGTATTATATTAAATTCATCCTTCATTTTGAGGGATAGCGAGGCATACAACTCAGTAAGTTCACTGCGATCAAAAAACAAGAGGGTTTTCATTTATAGAAGAATGTTTAAAACTGAAATATTACTTATTTGGATATTCAAATCCAGCTAGGCAATCCTTATATTTTTTTTATTACTTTAGCTGGGCTACCTACTGCTACCACACCATCAGGGATTGATTTTGTAACAATTGAACCTGCACCTACAACAGAGTTTCTGCCTACAGTTACACCAGGCAATATAATAGCATTAGCACCTATCCAGCATCCATCTTTTAGCACTACCGGCTCATCAGGATAATATCCCTGATCAATAAGTGGAATATCCGGATCATCAAATTTATGATTGTTAATATAAATGTGAACACCACAGCCCATCATTACATTATCTTCAATTGTAATAGAAGTATCAAGGCTTTCGGATTCTCCAAAAAGCATAACGCCGGGTCTTATTACAACACGATCGCCTATTTTTATTTTTGAACAGCCAACTGCATATGCACCTGGACGAAACTGAGCCGTGTCAGCAAAGAACTTGAATTTGCTCTTACAAAGGCATATCATTTGCTTGGCATAAAAAAGTTTCCAATGTGTAAAAGGCATATCCGGTCCCAACCTATCTGCCCTCTTATTATATTTTATCTTATTATATATATCAATTAACAGCATGCCAGTTAGCAATATTTAATTTTGTTTCTAAAATTTTTTTCCTTGCTTTTGGCAATCCATCTCCAATAAAATTAAAGAGATTAGCCGTAGCCACAGCACTTACACCGTTTAATTCCAGACCTTCTATAAGATGACTTTCATTGCCTGCTCCCCCTGCAATTATCAGCGGAAGCTTTATATCTTTTTCAAGATTCTTTATGGTTTCGAAATCATAACCAAAACCTGTTCCGTCCTTTTCTATAGAATTCAGATAAATTTCTCCTATCTCAAGCGTTTCAAGATACTTTATATATTGCTGTAAAGACATATCAATTTTAGTGCTTCCATCATTGATATAAACTTCAAACTCTCCATTAACTTTTTTATAGTCAATAGAAGCAACAATACTTTGCGAGCCATACTGTTTTACTAAAGATTTTACAACCTCCGGAGCTTCAATCAAAGCAGTGTTAAGCACTATCTTATCGGCACCGCTTTTAAAAAGCAGTTCTGCATCCTTTGCTGTTCTTATACCCCCACCGGCGGCTATGGGTATGAAAACATCATTAACCAGATCAGAAACTGTTTGTGCAAACTCTGTAATAGACTTGCCCGATTTAGTAGCATTAAGTACTATCAGTTCATCCAGTGAAAATGCAATTGACTGGAATTTATAATTTTTTTCAAGCCACCCTAAATTCCCTACCTTTTGCAGTCTAAAGTTACGGCTTTGCATAAAAAAGCCTTCACTATATATTAGCGTGAAAATTATTCTCTTTCTTAACATTAGAATTTATCTATAAAATTCTTTAATAATCTCAACCCGTTAGTCTGACTTAATTCCGGATGAAATTGTGCCCCGGCTATATTGCCAAATTCAAAGCTAGCTACAAAATCATCCTGATAATTACAATAACACTGATTAATATCTGCATTACTTGTCATCCTGTAGCTATGTGTAAAATAAAAATCGGCAGGCTCTTCTGTAAATCCTTCAAACATTTTAAGACTGTTATTTATCTTAACCTGATTAAAACCTACGTGAGGCACTTTTACAAGACTATTGTCAAACTTTTCCACACGTCCATCTACATATCCTAAACCATCATTGTTACCATCTTCAGTACTCGACATCCCGAGTAACTGCATTCCAAGACATATTCCCAGTAATGGTTTCTTATTGTCAACCACAATTTCATTAAGATACTTGTCTATATTTTTTTCCCTGATTTGAGTAATGGCTTTACCAAAAGACCCAACACCGGGCAGAATTATTTTATCAGCGCAATTCAGTGTGTCAAAATCAGAGCTAAGAACAACATCTTCAACTCCTATATATTTTAATGTACTGACTATGGAACGGATATTCCCCATTCCATAGTCAACAATTGCTATTTTCATATTTCAAAATCTTCTCCTGGCGTAAACTTAGGTTCCCATATACCATCAACCTTTTCAAATAAATCTTTATTAGCGTATTTATCTAAAACGGCATCAAACTCTTCTTTAGTCATTTTATAATAATCAAGATAGATATCAATTAAATCGTGTGGATATGCATTATCATACATCTTCACAAGATTAAGTGCCTGGTCTCTTGTCATAGAACCTCGCCTGATTTCAATTCCGGCATCCTGAGTAGCGCGGCCAAAACCAAATTTAAGATACATCAGGTAGGCATGTAATGAATAAAGCGCCTGGTCGTTTTGAGCAAAATTTGTAAATGTATCCACATTACCTTCATCCTTCTCAACAAGTCCACAGTGTTCTTTAGCAACAACATAGTTCCTGTATGAATCCCATGGTTCGAAATATGACCAATGCGTAAAAGCAAGTCCAATTTCAGAAACTTCTTCATCTGTCGGGAATTTAAAGAATGATAATTCAGCTTCACTTATATCTCCATCTTGTTTGATTCTATCAAAAACTTTTTCATGTCCTCCTTCAAGGTACACCTTCTTCATATAATCTATATTATATAAAGCCTTATTTTTACTTTCAGTAGATCCTCCATATTCAACTTCTCCATCCTCACCATAAAACAATAAACCGATATTATAGTTCGCGGCAGTTTTTATTACAGCAGTCATAATAGCGATTAGCCAGCCATAATAAGGAAATCCTTTTTCTATAAAGCCATATTTATTTAACCTGTCTAATACTTTAGGGTTAGGCGAAATATGAATATGATCATATCCTGATTGAATGAAATTAAATAAATTCTGATCTCCAATAGGAAGTGACAGTGCCGGACGCACAGTAACAGCAAGAGGAGTCATCCCGTACTTATGCTTTAGCATGTAAGCTACGTATGATCCGTCTTTACCACCACTTACAGGTACTATACAGTCAAAATTACCAGTTTTAGATTTGTATTTATCCAATAACTCTTCCAGTTCTTTTTGTCTTGGTGCCCAGTCAATTTTCTTTTTCTCTTCCATCCACTGGCATGCATTACACCAACCTTTCTCATCAAAAGTAATTCGTGGTCTGGTAGACATATTTAAACAGTTTTTACACCAGGTAATCTTCTTAGTACTCATAATAGATTGTATATTGATTTATCTTTATCATTTAAATTGCGGTCCATCCGCCGTCAATAGCTAAATTCTGGCCAGTGATATATCCCGCTTCATCCGATAGCAGGAAAGCAACAGATGGAGAAATATCTTTCGGAAGGCCCATCCTCCTCATGGGAACCTTTTTGTTATAATTATCTACAAAAACCGTATTCTGATTATCAAATATTCCTCCGGGCGACACTGTATTCACTCTTACCCCGTCCGGTCCAAGATATGATGCCAGGTAACGTGAAAAATTAACAATACCTCCTTTAATCGCCGAATAAGCTGCAGGCATTGTCATTTCTGTTCCGTCATAAACTGTAAAATCTGGACCAACAATACCGTATACCGAAGACATATTTACTATAGAGCCACTTTTTTGCAGTCTCATTTGTTTAGAAACCTGTTGCGCAAAATAAAAATAGCTATTAAGCTGCCAGTCTACATTTGATTTCCATGAAGCATACTCAATGTTTTCAAATTTGGCACCCCAATCTTTAGTTCTTGGGTAAGCGTTATTTACCAGTCCGTCTATCCTTCCCAACTTTTCGACAATCAAACTTACACAGCTGTTTATCGATTCCGGATCGGTTATATCGCACCTGATAGCCGAAAGATCATCAGTGGTCTCATGGTTTATATCGACATTAATGCAAACAGCCCCCTCAAGAGAAAGCTTGCTTATTATCTCTTTACCTAATAGGCCGTTACCTCCGGTAACAATTATAATTTTATCCTTTAATTTATTCATTGCTAAGGCATAATTTTAGCACTTCTACAGACTCCGCAAAAGTATTCATTTGTTCTTTACCAACCTTTAAAGTATTGATAAAATAATTCATCTGATCTGTATATGTTTTTAGAACACCAAAACTGTTATCTGAAAATATAATGGCACGATTATTATCCGTTATAGTGTTTCGTATAAGATCAACTGTCCAGGTCTCATCCTCAAACAAAATCTCTATAGTTCTTTTTGCATCCCTTCTGAAATAGTTCATTACAATATTTGCTGCAAAACCATCATATTCAAAAAGGTAATTTGCATAATCGTATGCTTTTATTTCCAGAGAAGAAACATTCCTTTTAATAGAAGATGTTTTATTTGGTTTTCCAAAAAGCCAGTACGTATAATCTAATTCATGAAAAAGATCCAGATGGACGCCTCCTCCCATTTCTGGATTAGCACTGTAAATTTCCCTGAAGTTTTTACCGGGCCTCCAATCCGGAAGATACGATCCGCAATATATATTTACTTCATTTATGCGTTTTGGGCTATCACTTAGCTTTTTCTTTAAAAACTGCAAACAAGGGTGAAATCTTAAATTGCAGGCAACATAAGAAGCTGATTTAGAGCTATCCACTTTTTCAATCAGTGCATCAATATTCTCAAGAGAACTAACCGGAGGTTTCTCAATAAACAAGTCAACGCCCTTGTCGGCAAGAAGTTCAATAAAGCCGTAATGTAAATTTGTCGGATTTGATATTATTGCAAAATCAAAAACTGTATCTGTATCGTCAAGATCATAAATATTTGTAATACCTTCAACTATCTCTGAACCAGGTTTAGAACGAAGCGCAAATATATTAACCTGCCCGCAAACTTCTTTAAGGGCGTTAATATGCTTCGTAGCAATAGAACCTAATCCTACAATTAAAATATTCATAATTTAAAATCCAGTTTATCATTTAACAGCAAATATTCCATAAACGAAAAATCTATTGGATGGTCAAGATCAAAACATATATGTGGCATAACATACACAATAGATTCATCTGTTATGGGTGACTTGAGATTCATATCAAAAAATTCCCTTTTGTACCAATAAAATGAAGCATTTAGCTCATACACTTTTGGTGCCGATTGCCTTGTCATAATGCTGCCGTCGGGATTTTTCTTTACAAGCGAATAAAATCCGTTTGCATTCTCTTCAACCATATTAAAATAAGGGTTCCTTGCGGCTGGATTAACCGAAAAAAGTGTTTTTGCAGTTGAAGCCATAATCATTTTAAGAGCCTCCTCTAAATCATCAAGAGTCCTTAATGGTGAGGTAACATCTAAATCAAGAACATAATCATAATTATGCCCTTCCAAAGATTCCTCATATAATACAAGGTCTTTTATAGTATCTATTTTTCCGGCAGCATCGGTTGCTAAAAAATCGGGCCTGATATAATCGGTCGTTATACCACAAAGTGCCGCAGCATCCCTGATAGCACTATCATCTGTAGAGACGGCAATCTTAGCATCATATCTTTCAGCAAGTCTTTTTGCTACTGTAAGAGAATATTCAATAAGAGGTTTTCCTGCTATAGGTTTAATATTTTTACCGGGTATACCTTTAGACCCTCCCCTTGCACAAATAGTGATTAATATTTTCATTAAAATTTAATATTTTGAATATCAGACTGCGCCTTATTGAAATCTTCATGTTTACCTACATCAAGCCAGTATCCTGAAAAAGGATAAGATATAACCTTAAGCCCATTTTGAATAAGAGCCTCCATAAGGTCAGTAGCGTTATAAAAAATTTCATTAGGAATGTATTTAAGCACCTCTTTTTTCATGAGATAAATACCTCCATTAGAATAATATGTATATGTAGGCTTTTCTTTAAAGCTCTTAACTTCCGTTTCATTCCCGGTTTCAAGTACAGCATAAGGAATATTAACCTGATAAGGGATGGTCAATACAGCAAGATCAGCGTCTTTCTTTATAAAATCCAGGAAAAAATGTTCATAATCAATATTGGTAAGCAAATCAGAATTTGTTACCAGTATATAATCATGCTTAAAATTATTTATCTTAGACACAGCACCAATAGTTCCAAGCGCATCTTCTTCCCATATATAATTGATTTTTATATTCCTGTCCTCTCCTTTTCCAAAATGAGTTTCTATTTGCTCACCGAGATATTTTACACAAAACCAAAAATCATCAATCCCGTACAAAGCAAGCCGGTCTACATTATGTTCCATTATTGCCTTATCGCCTACTTTCAGTAATGGTTTTGGAACCGTGTCGGTAAAGGGTTTTAGCCTTTGTCCTCGCCCTCCCGCCATCACAACTGCATCAATAGGCAGATATGATTTTATATTCCTGAAGTTAATAATATTAACAACACGATGGTTTTCATCCAATACCGGAACAATCCTAAAGTTATCTTCCCTGTACTCAATAATTCTATTAAGATTGTTTTCTCCTTTGGTGATATATCTTGGATTACTCTGGATAATATCGTTTACAAGGCTATCAATTGTAAACCCCTTTATAAGTCCTCTTCTTACATCTCCATCAGTAAGCGCACCTATAAGCGTATCTTTTTCATCAACCACAAAAAGTATCGCATCATGTGATAATTCGTCAAGCATTAACAGTGCCTGCCTAACCGTACTACCGGTAAGAATAAGATGGTCTCTATATATTCTCATAAGACTCTTTTATAATTTTAATTATAGCGCTTACAGCACCATTTTTATAGTAGACATTATCTCCTCTAAACCCTCCATTTTCAGTTGCCTTTTTTACTGAATCACAAATAGCCTCAGCTTTAAAAGGTGTATCAAAGATGTTATTGCTTTGAGCCCTACCTTTTTGTCTGTCGCCAACATTAACAACGTACTTTCCAAATGAAGCAGCTTCAATAATTCCGCTTGATGTATTACCTAATAAAAGCTTAGCATAATACATTGCCGAAAAATAATTCACTTTTCCAAAATTTTCAATAAGCAGTATCCTTTCCGGATAAGCCGATTTTAATTCTATAATCTCTTCTCTAAAAATAGATCCAAGTGTATCAGCATTTGGCATCGTGATGACCAAAAACAATTCTTTGCTTATTTTCTCTAAAGCCACTCTCATTTCCCCGGCATAATCATGGTTAACTTCCGCTCCAACTGTTTCGGGATGAAATGTTACCAATACAAACTCTTCATTGGGTAAAGAAAATTTTTCATAAAAAGGCTTTTTTTCAATCGGCTCAAACCGTGCTATATCATCAAGACTTATAGAACCAACACTAAAAACTCCTGTATCAGTTCCCAATAAAGAAATTAATTTCTCAGTAAAAACATCAGCAGCCGTAAAGTGCAATACCGAAGCTAACGAGATCTGATGCCTGTAAATATTATCTATAGCACCAAGCGTAGTTTCACCTCCATGAATATGGCCGAACTTAACTCCAAAAGGTATCCCCGCCTGAACTGCTGCACTCATTTCGAACCTGTCACCAAGACAAAGCACAAGATCATAAGAATTAGAGGTCCAAAAATCAGCGAACTTTAAGACCGTAAGCCCATACGATGTACTTATTGCCTGCTCATCATCATTAGATAGCAGAGATGAAATTTTATGTATCTTTTTATACCCGTCTTTTTCAATATCATTTACCGTATATCCATGGCTCTTTGATAAATGTGTTCCAAAGGCAATTATTTCGACAGAAAAAAAACTATCATTCTTTATCTTCTCCAAAAGAGGAAGATAAATTCCGTAATCGGCTCTCGAACTTGTTAAAACACCTATTTTCATGCAATATCTGTTTCTAACAGTTTATCAAATCCTTTCTTATCCGCAGTAAGCCTTTTACCCACAACAGCATTCCATCGCATTGGCGATATTCCATCTCCGGGTCTCAACGCCATAATATCATCATCAGTAATAATATGCCCCATAGGCAAATCCCTGCTAATATGGATACTCTTTCTGGCAATGGCTATATTTTTCATTTCGCTGGCACTCGGTTCCTTTATACCACTACCGCTAATAGCAAGTTCAATGTTTCTTATAGCATTAACCATTTGCTTTAATTCATCGGGCTCAAGAGATGCCACATGATCGGGTCCGGGCAAAGTCCTGTCAAGAGTAAAATGTTTTTCAATAATTACTGCACCCATTGCAACTGCAGCTATAGGAACTTCAATTCCTAATGTATGGTCAGAATATCCCACTTCTACATCAAATTCTTTACTGATGGCCAACATCGCTTTAAGATTAACATCTTTCATTGGGGTAGGATACTCAGTATTACAATGCAATATCGATATCCTTTCTTTTAATAAACCTGCGCCCGTTAAAACACCAACAGCATCTTTTATCTCCTGCTCAGTACACATACCTGTTGATAATATTACCGGCTTATTAAAAGAAGCTATAGCCTTGAGGTAAGGATAATTTGTAATTTCACCACTTGGAACCTTAAAAAGTTCCAATCCCAGATCATTAAGGTAATGAACACCATCTACATCAAAAGCAGTGGAAAAGAATTTTATGTTCCTTTCTTTACAATAAGCCATCAATTCAATGTGATCCTCATGGCTTAACTCTAGTTTTTTGAGCATGTTATACTGAGAATCATCACTGTCTCCAATGTTCTTACTCTGATAATCGGCTTTCTTAGCGTCACGGCTCACCAGTTTATCGGCTTTAAAAGTCTGAAATTTAACATAATCAACACCTGCATCAACACCTGCATCAATTAATTTCTTAGCCATTACGATATCGCCGTTATGGTTAACTCCCGCTTCCGCTATTATTATAACTTTACTCATATCTGTGTTTGCCCGGCCTAAGGCCCGAGCATATATTATACTATATATATTTACCGGGATTACCCACTATTTTCATACCGTCTGGAACGTCGTTTATAATTACAGAACCTGCACCTATTACAACATCCTTTCCAATATATATCCCTTGCCTTACAACTGCATTAGCTCCTACAAAAGTTCTTTCGCCTACTGTAACATTGCCTGCTAATACAGCTCCGGGAGCAATATGAACCGTATCTCCCAAAACACACTCGTGTTCCACAATACAACCGGTATTCAAAATAACATTGTTACCTATTTCAGCAAAAGCATTAACAGATACATTTCGATTGATAAATGTTCCATCTCCTATTTTTGCAGTTTTTGAAACCGATGCGGCTTTACTTATTACTGCAAGCAGCTTTTTATTGTGATTTACCACCAGCCTGGCAATTTTTTCACGCAAAGCATTGTCACCAATACCTAACATAAAAGAAACATCCATTTTCCAGCCCTCAAAGCCTTCATTGCTTTCAACACCAATATATGTAAGACCAAAAGGATTATTTTCCGGTATAGTCCTGTCCGCATATCCAACAATATCAATACCTGCCTCTAACGCCGCTTCAGCGACTACAAAACCATGGCCAGAATACCCTATTAATATGGATTGGTTAGCGTACACTACTTGGTATATTAACAATTCTTTCTTCTAAAAACAGAGCATTCTGCTGACTGTCTTTCTGACAATTTGCATACATAGGCAATCTGAACATCAATTGCCAGATTGGCCTTGTCATGACACCGTTCTTGTTTGTATCGTTCAAAAACAAATCCCTTTCCAGCCTGTTCTCGAGTTCTACACACATTAGCCAGTAATTAGCTTTGGTGTCAGGTGTTTCAGTTCTGAATTTTATGCCTTGGTTTAAAAAATAAGCCTGGTAATCTTTAGCCAGTTCTCTTTTGTTTTCAAGAAATGCATCAAGCTGTTCAAGCTGAGCACATGCCAAAGCCGCATTTAAGTTTGGCATCCTGAAGTTGTACCCTATCTCGTCATGAACAAATTCATAAGGATGGGGAACTTTGGCAGTAGTAGTAAGGTATTTACCTTTTATCCCCAGTTCGATATCATTAGTAACAATCGCACCGCCCCCTCCGCTGGTAACAATTTTATTGCCGTTGAAAGAAAAAACACCTAGTTTACCCAAGCTACCTGTAGGCTTACCTTTGTATGAACTCCCTAACGATTCGGCAGCATCTTCAATCAATGTTATTTTCCATTTATTGCAAACTGCCAAAAGTTCATCCATATGCACCGGAAAGCCAAAAGTATGCATAGGAAGACATACAGCTATTTTTTTTCCTGTTTTCTTATTATAAGTACCATCCTCTCTCAATTCTGCATTATCTGTAAGGAATGCTTCAAGAGCTTTTGGAGAAAGGCCCATTGTATCAAGATCTACATCTACAAAAACGGGTGTAGCACCATTGTATACAATTGCATTTACTGTTGCTATAAATGTTAAGGCCTGGGTTATTACCTCATCGCCGGCATTAACACCCGCTAGACGCAATGCTACCTGTATACCGGCAGTACCGTTTACAACAGCTACAGCCTTCTCAGTTTTAGCTATGCCACACATCATTTCCTCAAAACGGTCTACATAAGCACCAACAGATGATACAAAAGTAGAATCGATGGTATCAAGTAAATATTTCTTTTCATTCCCGTTAAAAACAGGAGCATGAAGCGGCGTAAAATCTTTATTATTATACTGCTCTTTTATAAATGATATTACAGAATTAAAATCGCTCATGATTACATTTTTGAATCTAAGTATTTACCAGTCTCTTTGTGTCCGAAGTTAGGGATCATTTCATGGAACAAATCCACAATCTGCTCTTTTGCCCATAACCCGTCAGCTTTCATTTTATTTATGGAATCTGTAAAATATTCCAGCTTATTTTGATCAAAACTCTCTTCGTTTTTTATAACTCCAAGATTTTCAAACCTCTCCATATCCAAAACTTCATTATCCGTAAAGAATTCCTCAAAGTCTTTCTCTCCCGTCGTATCACTTCCTGCAAACAGGCAAGGCCATTTTTTCTCGGCAATAAGTCTTTCAGCATTATCCCTTGCTTCATCTTCAGATTCGCACAGGTATGGTTCATAACCAAGCTCTGCAAGGTATTTCACCGCAATATCAGCAAAAGAAATAAGGTGCAGGCTCTCGCTAAGTTTTGGAAAGAATATATCACGGTTCTCACCAAAAATACACGACATTAAGCACAATTCACCTGATTCTTTAGGTGTTACAAAATAGCGTTTGATATCATTTGGCGCAACAATAGGCTGCTTTTTAAGTATTCTTTGATTAAATCCATGAAGAAGCGAACCATCAGAAAAAGCAACATTAGCAAAACGTGCAGTAGATATTTTTATATCCCTGCTTTTTCGCATAAGGTACATTTCCATAATACGTTTAGAAGCCCCCATCATGTTAACAGGATTAGCAGCTTTATCAGTAGAAACACAAAAATATTTTTTTGTGCCATTTGCTATTGATTGTTCCAGCGTTTTTTCTGTATTGAAAACATTTACTTCAATCATTCGCATTAGAGTAAATGGATCTTTTTCACTTCTAACATGCTTTAAAGCCGATAAGTTAAGCACATAATCGTATTTCCCGTCAGACTTAATAAAAGCATCATATTCTTTTGATCCAATATCTAAAGCAAAAGTCTGGAAATCACCATCAATATAACCAAAAGAACTTCTTAAATCCCTAACAAGCTCTACCATGTTGTTTTCACTTATATCAACAACATGAAGTTTAGCCGGATTTCTTTTAAAAATTTCTTTTGTAACCGCCTGACCAATTGATCCTGCCCCACCAATCACTAAAAAAGAAGATTTTTTTACGATACTACCTAACTCATCTTCATGATTAGTAATATCATTTTCAAATATCTCGGCACTTCTTCCAATAAGCTTAATAACGTTCATATTATTTTTTAAATCTATTCTTTCATTAAAATTCCATACAGTCTCCTCACTATAAAATACATAACAGCAAGAAAACCTCCAATAAACCCACCAAAAACAATACCTTTAGCCTTACCAAACCTTTCCTTTTTAAGCGGATATATAGGCCTATCAATAACCTGTATAAGCGGCGTTTCTTTCCTTAATGTAACCTTAGCCAATTCGGTTTGTTTAATAAGTTCAGTAAGTATTGTAGTATTAGCCTGAACATCAACCTGCTTCCTTACAGAAGGTACTCTCTTCACATTTAATGCGGGATTAAGGGCAAAGGTTCTGTCATTAGCAACTGCAACACCAGAAATAGAACCATTTAATTCCCCTCTGATTGAATCAAGTTGCCTTTGAAGGATTTCCATATTTATTTTTGACTTCTCCGTCTTTGTTTCAATGTAAAAATCAGACACTACATTTGCCAAAGACTCAGTAAAAACTTTCGAGAAATGTTCGTTAGTAGATTTTGTTTCAATGGAAATCATACCAATTTTTTTATCTTTCTGCGATACATCGAGATTCGCAGCTGATAAGTTCTTGAAGATCAACTCTAAAACACTGTCCTGTTCTCTAGTAAAACTATCCCTGTTTGCGTAAGGTAAGAATTTTAAGTTTTTAATTTTAGGCAATTTTTTCCATCCATCTCTCCACTTATTTTCCTGAATATACATTTCTGCTAATGATATTTTTTTACCATTTACAGCTATATCCGTCAAAAGAGTTTGTTCAATCATCTTCCTTGATTTGAACAGTGAAATTAAATTACCACCTGCAAAAGCACCTCCTGCTCCTCCGCCTACATCTAATCCAAGCTGTCCAACAAGTCCCAATGCACCGCTTGCTCCTGCATTATCTTCTTCAAGAGCAAAAGTTAAGGTTGCAACATAAATATCTTTTTTCATTAAAGAATAGCAAACACCTAATGCTGCTCCTAGGATGCCTGCCAAAAAAATAAATTTAAATTTACTGAGAATAAAATTAAACCATCCTTTAATTTCAAGTATTATAGTCTTAAAGGTTATTTCATCAGTTTTTATATCGTTCATAGCCCAGCTAAATCTATTTTATTGTTAATATAGCAATTACTACTCCGGCAAGACTTGTTAAAACACTAGCTATACCAACAATCTCGCCTGTTGTCATTTTCTTAGTTTCCGGCTTGGCCGGCACTACAATTTGTGAACCCGGCTGAACTTCAGGATACGATTTAAAAAATAAAAAAGAGCTTGTTACATCTGCTTTTCCGTTAGGATAAATAATATATGATTTTCTCTTCCAGCCTTTATTATCTATTCCCCCTACAGAATTAATATAATACTTAAAGCTTTTACCTTTTCGATATGGAATCTCCGAGTTAAGAAGTACGTTACCAGACACTTTTACACCCTCATCAAAGGCTGTCACTTTAATCTCATCCCCGGGAACAAGTAAAACATTTGAATAATGCTTCTCGTCCTTCAGAATCATTTCCCAGTCTACAGGAATAGTAGTATATCGAAGCTGTATTACCTTATCAGTCAGTTTTTTCTGTATTGTATCTCCTTTACCCAAATTTAAATCTACCCTGCTTAAATCTTCAATCTGATCACCCTTAACCGGGCGTCTGATTTTAACACCTAAAATATTTGCCTGTGGAGAAAGCCCTCCGGCTCTCTTTATAACATCAGCAATGCGTTCATCTTTATTTTCCAGGACATATTTACCCGGATAGATAACCTCTCCAATTACATTTACCATTTCAGGTTGCTCAAAAACTGCTACTCTTCTAATAGTAACGATATCGTAAGGCAGCAATTCGATATTTTGAGCCTGTTCATTATTTAGTGCGTCAATCTCTATATTCAGCAGTTCAATCTTTCTTGGATTAGTATTATCAAGATCCTCACTTTTAATCATCCTTGCAATCTCCACCTTCTTAGAGGCTGCTCCGGTAAGTCCACCCGCCTGAATAATAAGGTCATTTAAGGTAAGATTTTCAAAATAAGGATAAACACCAGCTCTTTTGATTTCTCCTTCTATAGAAACATTATAATTTTCTTTAAAATCAAGCGAAGAATATATTGTTAATACATCTTCCTTTTTAAGCTCTATATTGGCTGAAGCATCGCCTGCCATTGCATTAGCAAGGTTTACTTCAACAACTTCTGTACTAAGATCATCTTTTTGCCTTACAAGCATAGCGCGTTTTAAATAAGCATCTTCCCTTAAGCCATCTGCTTTATTCACCAGGTCACTAATTCGCATACCGTTGACAAAAGAAAACTGATTAGGTCTGAAAACAGCACCTTCAATTGTAATTCGGTTTTCAAAACGATTTAAAATTTTAGAAACCTTAAAAATATCGCCCGATTTAGGCTTGTACAAAGAAAAATCTTTAGAACTGATATCCTGAACCTTAAACTCTTTTTCAGTTTTACTGACAACATTAACTGTTGCTGTATAAGCAACCTCACTAAAACCGGATGCAAATGAAATCAAATCAGCAAATGTTTCGCCCTCTTTTATTTCAAATATTCCCGGGCGCTTTACTTCGCCCTCTATAGTTACCCTGTTCTTGTATACAGGAATTCTTATTACGTCGTTATCCTTTAGCCCTAAATTATCAGACTGGTCTCCTCCCACTAAAAAGCGATAAATATCTATATGTTTTATAACCTTATTACCTCTTATCAGCTCAATATTTCTATAACTACCATTTTCAGAAGGTCCACCCGCTATATATAATGCATTGTAAACTGTGGACAATGAAGATATTGAATAATTACCCGGCAACTTACTCCCTATAATGGTAATTCTTATTGTTCTTATATTTCCTAAACTAACGGATAGTTTAGACTGACCGGATGCCAAAGTACTATATACTTTAGACATTGAATTTTTTATCTTTTGGGTTGCTGCTTCAATTGTAATTCCGGAAACAGAAATTTGTCCAACAAAAGGAAGACTAATTTTTCCTTCAACACTAACAGCTGCATTAGAGTTAAATTCCTGTACTCCGTAAAGGCTTATCTGTAATTCATCGCCAGGGCCGAGGATGTAATTTAGCGGAGTAGCAATCTTATCGTTAGGCGCAAAACTCAAAGCCGGATTATTAAATAATTCCGATCCAAAAATCATAGGATTTGATGAATTTTGTGATGCTTCAGATACAGATGTTATTTTTCTGTCTACAACATTACCGGCATTGCCGGCAGTAGAAGCTGCTGTTTTAGTGGCAGCAAGACGCCCCCTTAATTTAGCAAATTCAGACTTAGGCATACCTTTAGATAAAGCAATAGTCTCGGCCTGGTCTATAGACATGTTATTAGCTTTTAATTCAGATTGAATCTGAGCAATCTGATCATCCGATAACTGATCTACATGTAACGACCTCAAATCGTTGCTTTTCAAAAGATCCTGCCCTATTGCCGGCGTGGAAATAAAGAAAATCCAAAAAAACAAAAAAACAATAAGTTTATTCATACTTATACTATAATACTGTTTCAAACATCATCTAACAAACTACTCTAAAAAAACTTCCAGTCTTTAAACTAAAAAATTAATGTTTAGCAGCAAGTCTCAATAAATACTGTCCATACTCATTTTTTTTCAGAGGCATAGCCAATTCAATAAGCTTTTCTCTAGATATATACCCCATATCAAAAGCAATCTCTTCAAGACAAGCCACTTTTAAACCTTGTCTTTTCTCTATGGTCTGAATATAGTTAGATGCTTCCAGCAGTGACTCATGTGTCCCTGTATCTAACCAGGCATAGCCACGACCCATAAGTTCAACTTTTAAAGCTTTCAAATTCAAATATTCCTGGTTAACAGTTGTAATTTCAAGTTCCCCTCTGTCGCTAGGCTTTATTTGTTTTGCTATCTCAATCACAGAATTAGGATAAAAATACAATCCCACTACTGCATAATTGCTTTTGGGCTCTTTAGGTTTCTCTTCAATCGAAATAACATTGCCAGAACCATCGAATTCAGCAACACCATAACGCTCCGGGTCGTTTACATAATATCCAAAAACAGTAGCTTTACCTTCTTCCTTAACATTCTTTACCGCAGTTTTTAAAAGATCGGTAAGTCCATGCCCATAGAAAATATTATCACCAAGAATTAAACATGCATCATCATTCCCAATAAATTCTTCACCAATTATAAATGCCTGTGCCAGACCATCCGGGCTAGGCTGCTCAGCATATTCTAATTTTATACCCAAATCATCGCCATTTCCAAGGAGACTCCTGAAATTAGGGAGGTCATGAGGTGTAGAAATAATCAGAATCTCATTTATCCCAGCCAGCATAAGTACTGAAAGAGGATAATATATCATTGGCTTATCATAGATAGCCATCATTTGTTTAGAGATCGATTTTGTTAATGGATATAGTCTTGTCCCAGACCCTCCGGCAAGTATAATTCCCTTCATTAGTTAAGTTTTTTAATACAATTCGATAAGCTTTGAGTCCAGTGATTAATTGTTATACCAAAAGTCTGCTTCACCTTATCCTTACTCATAACAGAGTAATTTGGACGCCTTGCCGGTGTTGGAAATTTATCCGACGTTATGGCTTTTAGGTTAATTTGGATGTTATTCTGCTTAAATATTTCATAAGCAAAATCGTACCATGATGCTACTCCTTCGTTGCTGTAATGATAAATACCGTAAGCAGATGAATCTGTGTTGATGATATGCATGATAAACTCAGCAAGATCAACTGCATAGGTAGGAGTGCCCACTTGGTCATAAACTACAGACAGCTCTCCACGCTCATTACCAAGACGTATCATCGTCTTAAGAAAATTATGCTGAAATTCAGAATATAACCAACTTGTACGTATGATAAAATAATCATCCATACTCTGGCTTATCATTTTCTCTCCTTTAAGCTTTGTGTCACCATATACACCTGTTGGAATAGTTTCCATTTCTTCTGTTAATGGCAGTGGATCCGTGTCTCCAAAAACAAAATCGGTAGATATATGAATTAGCCTTATACCATTAGATTTACAAGCAACTGCAAGATTTCCGGCCGCTGTGGCATTAATTGCAAAAGCAAGATCATTTTCAGACTCTGCCTTATCAACAGCTGTATACGCCGCGCAATTTATGATATATGAGGGTTTGTGAGCCGCTATAGCACTATCTATACTATCAATATTTGTTACATCAAGCTCTTCAGCAGTAAGATAAATATACTTATTATCATTGCCAAACTTATCCTCAATTGAATTTATAGAACTCCCTAACTGTCCGTTACCTCCGGTTACTAAAATATTCATCATTTTATTTTTTGTAAGCTTCTGTAAATGTTGGCAATATCAAATCTTTCTCCGAAAGACTCACTCTTTCAGTATCAACAATCCAGTCTATATTAAGTTCAGGAGAATTATAAATCACTCCCTTTTCTGATTCCTTATTGTAATAATTATCACATTTATAGGCAAAAACCGCTGTTTCGGATAATACTACAAATCCGTGAAGAAACCCTCTTGGAATAAATAACTGTAAATTATTTTCAGCACTTAATCTAACTGCAACATGTTGCCCAAAAGTTGGCGAATCCGGACGTGCATCCACCGCTACATCCAGCACTTCACCCTGAAGCACTCTTACAAGCTTTGCCTGAGCATGCTCACCACTCTGCGCATGAAGTCCTCTAAGAACTCCATAAGTAGAAAATGATTGATTATCCTGAACAAATTTTGTTTGAGTACCTGTCAGGTTGTTAAAGGTAGATTCATTAAAACTTTCAAAAAAATGGCCTCTGTCATCACCAAAAATTCTTGGTTTAAGAATAACACATCCTTCTAATTGGGTCTTTTCGATTTCCATTATTTCGATTCGCTGTATTGGTTGTTATAATATTTTTGATATTCGCCGGTTGTAACATTATCAAGCCACTCCTGATTGTTTAAAAACCAGTCGATGGTTCTTTCAAGCCCTTCTTCAAATGTTACAGATGGCTTCCAACCCAGTTCTTTATTAATCTTCGTAGCATCGATAGCATAACGAAGATCATGACCCGGTCGGTCTTTTACATAAGTAATAAGTTGTTCCGAGGTACCTTCTGCCCTACCAAGTTTTTTATCCATTATAGAGCAAAGCAGCTTGACAAGATCTATGTTTTGCCACTCATTAAACCCTCCTATATTATAGGTATCATGATTTTTACCCTTATGAAAAACCAAATCAATCGCAACTGCATGGTCTTCTACAAAAAGCCAGTCACGGGTATATTTACCATCGCCATATACCGGAAGCGGTTTATTATTGATGATGTTATTAATAAAGAGTGGTATTAGTTTTTCAGGAAAATGGTAAGGCCCATAATTATTTGAGCAATTAGTCAAAACATAAGGAAGCCCATAAGTTTCGCCATAAGCTCTTACAAAATGATCTGAAGCAGCTTTAGATGCCGAATATGGCGAATTTGGATCATAAGGTGTTTCTTCAGTGAATAATCCTTCGGCTCCTAATGTTCCATAAACTTCATCGGTACTGATATGGTAGAATCTTTTTCCTTCATATTTTCCTGACCAGATTTTTTTTGCTGAATTCAATAAATTCATGGTTCCTATAACATTGGTCTTCACAAAAGCTAACGGATCTTTAATAGACCTATCAACATGCGATTCTGCAGCAAGATGCAAAACACCTTCAAACTTATACTCTTCAAAAATACCATCAATAAAAGCTGCATCAGTAATATCGCCTTTAATAAAAGTATAATTAGGTTTGTTTTCGATGTCTTTTATATTTTCAAGGTTACCGGCATAAGTAAGCGCATCAAGATTATAAATCTGAGTATCTGCATAATTATTTACAAATCTCCTCACCACATGCGAACCGATAAAACCAGCACCTCCCGTTATAAGTATCTTTTTCATTTATAATTATAGTTATAAGTTTTACTATATTGTTTAGTTTAGTAATTCAGGCAGATGTTTTTCTAAATACCCGTATACATTCTTTACCTCCTGAGAATGCTCTTTTTGTAAAATCAAATTAGCATCAGGAGTTGCTATAAATATTGTATTTCTTAAACCTATGAACGAAGTATAATTTGGTGTACCAATAACCATATTACCCGACTCATCAATAGGATATCCCTGACTTGCTAAATAATCATATACCGATTCAAAAGAACCAAGATCTGACCATTCAAAACCGGATGAAACAACCTTTATCTTTTTACTTCGTTCCATAACAGCATAGTCTATACTAATAGAAGGTATATCCCTTGACAATGTTTCATCAAGTATCCCTTCATTATTATTTTCCCAAGCTTTTAAAGCAGTTTCATATATTTTTGGTTCAAATAATCGTAACTCTTTTAAAAAAACGCCGGCTTTAAAACAAAACATTCCGCTATTCCATAAAAAATTGCCCCGATCTAAGAACTCTTGTGCCGTTACATGATTTGGTTTCTCCCTAAATGACAAAACCTCATCGTTGTTAAACTCTATATAGCCATACCCCGTTTCCGGCTTTAGGGGTTTTATACCAAATGTAACCAAATAATTTTCACGAGCTTTCTCTATCGCTTGATTTATAGCGTTTTGATATTCTCCCTGATTTTGTATTATATGATCTGAAGGTGTTATAATCAATACATCTTCCTTATCTGAAGCAAAAGCAGCAAATGCAATTGCTGCTGCTGTATTTCTTGGAATAGCTTCTACTATGTCGATATAATCAACCTTCGAATCGTCCAGAACCGATTTGCTCAAATGACAATTGTCCTTATTACCTACAACAATAACCCTACTGGCTATATTAGTATTTCTTTTTAAAGCCATCTCAAAAAGAGACATCCCGTCAAAAAGTTCCAAATATTGTTTAGGTTTGCTTTTTCTTGACAACGGCCATAACCTGCTGCCAACTCCTCCAGAAAGTATTACATGAACAATTTTTGCCATAATTCTTAAAAATCTTTTTACTTTCCTATTTCACTGAATATAAATCCTATCTGCTGCAATTTACTTCCATCCAGGATTTTCCTGCCGTCAAAAATAAAAGCAGGCTTTTTCATGTTATCATAAATCTTTTGCCAGTCATACGACTTAAACTCATCCCACTCTGTCAATACAGCAATAGCATGCGCATCTTTACAAGCCCCATAGGGATCATTAAAAACACTAACATTTTCTTTGTTTTCAGCCGAACCCCTTGTTCCAAGATAGTCAAGATCCCTATATACGGTTTCGCTTTTCACTTTAGGGTCATATACTGCAATGTTAGCCTGCTCAAAAAGCAAATCGTCAGCTACATATATTGCAGCTGATTCTCTTGTATCATTCGTATCTTTCTTAAAAGCCCACCCCAGGAAAGCAATTTTTTTACCCGAAACAGTATTATAAAGCGTCCTGACAATATTTGAAGCAAAACGCTTCTTTTGATGGTCATTCATAATAATTACCTGTTCCCAGTAATCAGCAACCTCACTTAGACCATACGATTTTGCTATATAAACAAGGTTTAGGATATCCTTTTGAAAACAAGAACCTCCAAAACCTACAGAAGCTTTCAGGAATTTAGAACCTATCCTGCTGTCCATACCTATAGCACGGGCTACTTCTTCAACATCTGCACCTGTTTTTTCACATAACTCTGACATAGCGTTAATAGACGAAACCCTTTGAGCCAGAAATGCATTCGCTGTTAGCTTAGAAAGTTCAGAAGACCATACATTTGTGGTAAGTATCCTCTCCGACGGAATCCAGTTTGCATAAACATCAACAAGCGCTTTTATTGCTACCTGACCTTCAGCATCAGTTCCACCGCCTATCAGTACCCTGTCCGGAGAAAGAAGATCTTGTACAGCCGTACCTTCTGCAAGGAATTCAGGATTTGATAATATCTGAAATTTAACCCCGTTCCCTGTATTATCAAGGATATTTTTTAAAGCTTCAGCTGTCCTTACAGGCAGGGTAGATTTTTCTACAACTATCTTATTATTTTTAGCTACTGCCGCAATTTGCCTGGCACAAAGCTCAATATATTTAAGATCGGCAGCCATACCCTTTCCAACACCATAGGTTTTAGTTGGGGTATTAACTGAAATAAATATCATTTCAGCTTCATCAATAGCCTTATCAATATCTGTCGAGAAAAAAAGATTTCTTCCACGCGCCGAAGCTACTATTTCTGCAAGACCCGGTTCATAAATGGGAATATTATTAACATCCTCATCATTCCAGGCAGCAATTCTTTCTGCATTTAAATCAACTATCGTAACTTTAATATCAGGACATTTATGTGCAATTACAGCCATAGTTGGCCCACCCACATAACCTGCCCCTATACAGCATATATTTTTAATTGTACTCATTTACTACAAGTTTCATACATTTACCTAACCCCTTCATATTCAGACTCAGATAACCTCAAATCAATTTTATATTATAATCCGCAAACTTACAATCTTTTTCACTCTATAAATGAAAGAATCTCTTATTTTATGTTAACTCAAAGTTAAAAACCCAACTATAAGCCACCATCAGCGATATCTCCTAAAACTCCCTTAACATCATAAAGAATGCTTTTAGGTTGTTTTAATGAGTCAAAATCCAGTGATTCAAATTCTTTGTGAGCAACCCCTAATATAACTCCCTCATATTTACCAGAAGGCAGTACATTAACCGTTTCCAGCCCATATTCATGCAACACTTCTTCCTTTGCTGCCCATGGGTCAAAAGTGGTTACTTTAATACCATAATCACTAAGTGCATGTACTACGTCTACTATTTTTGTATTACGAACATCAGGACAGTTTTCTTTAAAAGTAATCCCCAGCATAAGCACATTCGCACCATTAACTTCTATCCCTTTTTTAATCATCAGCTTTACCAGTTGCGAAGCCACATATTGCCCCATACTATCATTGAGCCTTCTTCCTGCAAGTATTATTTCGGGATGATACCCAACCTGCTGTGCTTTTTGTGCCAGATAGTACGGATCAACACCTATACAATGTCCACCAACAAGCCCCGGCTTAAACGGCAGGAAATTCCATTTGGTAGAAGCAGCCTCTAAAACAGCATACGTATCTATATTCAGACAGTTAAATATCTTAGAAAGTTCATTTACAAAAGCTATATTAATATCGCGTTGCGCATTCTCAATCACCTTAGCCGCCTCAGCCACTTTTATTGATGGAGCTAAATGCGTACCCGCAGTAATTACCGATTTATAAAGCGCATCAACTTTTTGAGCTGCCTCGGGAGTAGAACCCGAAGTTACTTTCAATATCTTCTCTACAGTATGTTCCTTATCTCCCGGATTAATCCTTTCAGGAGAATAACCTGCAAAGAAATCTTCATTAAACTTCAAGCCACTAAAACGCTCCAGCACAGGAATACATTCTTCCTCTGTAGCACCCGGATATACAGTAGACTCATAGATAACTATATCGCCTTTCTTCAACACTTTTCCAACGGTCTCACTTGCCTTGTAAAGAGCCGTAAGGTCAGGTTTATTATTTTTATCTACAGGCGTAGGAACCGTAACAATATAATATTCAGAATCTTTGAGATCCTCAAGTTCTGATGTACAGAATAGCCCTTCGCTGTTAGAGTTGTTACCCTTAACTACTTCTTTAAGCGCATCGGCACTAACCTCCAATGTAATATCCTGATATTTATTAAGCGCTGCAATCCTGTCCAGGTTAACATCAAACCCCACAACAGCATGTTTCTTTGCCATAGCTACAGCTAATGGCAACCCTACATAGCCTAATCCTATAATAGTTATTTTCATTCTTTCTTATCAGGCATTTTTTAAATTTTCCCAGTACCACGCAACCGCTTCCTTTAATCCCTGCCTGATTGAAAATTCAGGATTATAATTCAACAGTTGTTTGGCTTTATCAATACTGGCCAGCGAATGCGGTATATCACCCGCCCTTTGCGGACCGTGAATTACCTCAACGCTCTTTATAGCATTATCGTATTCTGATAAAAACTCTTTTAAATACCCCACAAGTTCCTTTAAAGTAGTCCTGTCTCCAAAAGCAGTATTATATACTGTATTAAGAGCCTCTTTATTTTGAGAGAGCATTGCCAGCTCGTTCATCTGAACGACATTGTCAATATAAGTAAAATCGCGGGAATAATTACCATCTCCGTTTATTACAGGACTCTCATGATTCATAAACTGTAATACAAATTTTGGAATAACTGCAGCATAGGCACCGGCAGGATCCTGCCTTCTTCCGAAAACATTAAAATAACGCAAACCAATCGTTTCCATACCATATGTTCTACTAAAAACATCAGCATAGAGCTCGTTTACATATTTCGTAATGGCATAAGGAGAAAGTGGCTTTCCAATCTTGTCTTCCACTTTAGGAAGCGATTCAGAATCGCCATACGTAGATGAACTTGCAGCATACACAAACCGCTTAACTCCGGCATCTCGGCTGGCAGTAAGCATATTTAAAAAACCACCAACATTCACATCATTGGTTGTTATCGGATCTTTTATGGAACGTGGCACCGAACCTAATGCTGCCTGATGCAAAACATAAGAAACCCCTTCGACAGCCCTTCGACAATCGTCCATATTTCTTATATCTCCTTCTATAAGTGTAAATGAAGAATTTGTAAGATGATGCTGAATATTTTTCCTGAAACCGGTTGCAAAATTATCCAGGCAAACCACCTTATAGCCTTTAGCTATAAAATGATCACAAAGATTGGATCCGATAAATCCTGCCCCCCCGGTAATCAGGATTTTTTCCTGTAAATTATTCTGCATTAAATTGGTTGGTGTTTGGTTGCTATCAAAGCAGCTGCAAATATAGCTACTATATTTGTTTATTGCTATACTTATGAATGGGTATATTACAGTACAAAACCTGAATTTCCTAACTACTTTTTAAAGAATTTTCAAACGGCACACGATGCAGTATGCTTCGCCCTAGGGTAACCTCATCTGCAAACTCCAGCTCATCACCCACGGCAATACCCCTCGCAATAGCCGAAGTCACTATACCATACTCTTTTATTTGCTTATAAATATAAAAGTTAGTTGTATCTCCCTCCATGGTCGAACTAAGGGCAAATATCAGTTCTTTTACGTTGCCTGTTTTTACTTTTTCAACTAATGTGACAATGTTCAGCTGGCTTGGCCCTATGCCATCTATAGGTGATATTTTCCCCCCCAATACATGATAAATACCTTTAAAAAGGTTTGTGTTTTCAATTGCCATGACATCACGAATATCCTCTACAACACAAATCACCGACCTGTCACGCGAAGTATTCGCACAAATCTCGCACACCTCAACATCGCTTATATTGTGGCATTGGCGGCAAAACTGAATTTCATCACGCATTTTTTGCAATGCCGATGTAAGCAGTTGTGTTTGTTCGGCAGGTTGTTTTAAAAGATGTAACGCCAGTCTGAGTGCCGTGCGCTTACCAATGCCCGGTAACTGAGAAATCTCAGCAACCGCCCTTTCAAGTAATTTAGAAGACATTTCCATAGTGTACAAAGGTACTAAACAGCTGCCAAAGTGCATTTATAGCCAATCAAATTTCGACCGTTGTATTTTATTGAAATATTTTTAGTTGTTTTGTAAAACAAACATTGTACTATGCAGCCATTAACCATACTCTCTATAATTATTGTTTATTTTGGAATCCTGATTCTTATTTCCAGACTAGTAAGCAAAAAAGACAGTAGCAACGATACTTTTTTTAAAGCCAATAAAAATTCGAAGTGGTATCTGGTAGCTTTTGGCATGATAGGCACTGCGCTTTCCGGAGTAACTTTTATTTCAGTTCCCGGTGAAGTTGGAGCTCCCGGTGGCGAACAATTCAAATATTTCCAATTCATACTTGGTAATGCCATAGGCTTCCTTATTGTAGCTAAAGTGTTGCTTCCCCTTTATTACAGGCTGAATCTTACCTCTATATACGGATACATCGAAAAAAGGCTGGGTTACTACAGCTACAAAACATCGGCCATGATATTCCTTATCAGCCGTACCATTGGCTCGGCTTTCAGGCTTTATCTTGTCGTTATCGTTTTACAGCGCTATGTATTCGATAGTCTTGGAGTTCCATTCTGGATGACGGTACTTATATCATTACTATTGATATTTGCCTACACCTATAAAGGCGGACTTAAAACAATCATCATTACCGATTCGTTGCAAACATTATTCCTGGTTTCGTCAGTATTTTTCACCATATACTTCATTTGCGACAGTCTTAGCCTAAGCCTGCCTGAAGCCTTTGAAACTGTAAAGCAAAGTAACTATTCAAAAATATTTTTCTTTGAAGATTTCATCACCAGCAAATTTCATTTTGTAAAACAGATACTCGGCGGAATATTCGTTACCATTGCTATGGTAGGTCTGGATCAGGATCTGATGCAAAAAAACCTTAGCTGCAAGAATATTGGAGAAGCTCAAAAGAACATGTTCACCTTTACAGGAATCTTTGTGATCATCAATCTGTTCTTCCTGGGAGTAGGTGCATTACTTTACATCTATGCTAACAACAATGGTATTGATGTGCCAATGGTAGATGGAAAACCAAGAACTGATTTACTTTTCCCTGAAATTGCATTCAATCATCTTACGCTTATACCATCAGTAGTATTTCTTTTAGGATTAACAGCCGCAACTTTCGCTACTACCGATTCGGCACTAACTGCCCTTACCACTTCATTCTGCGTCGATTTTCTTGGTATGGATAAGGAACAGAACGCCGGAAAAACAAACGCAGTGAGAACAAGGCATTTTGTTCACATCTCCTTTTCTGTACTGATGTTTTTAGTAATCATAATCTTCAACACCATTAATGATGCCTCAGTAGTGAGCATGATATTCAGGATAGCATCTTATACCTACGGACCTTTGCTTGGTCTTTACAGTTTTGGGTTATTTATGAAAAACCGTAGCGTAAAAGATAAACTTGTACCTTTTATCTGTATCGCTTCTCCTTTGCTTACATTATTCATAAGCATGAATTCGTCTTTATTCTTCGGCGATTATGTTTTTGACAACGAACTGATCATCATAAACGGGCTTATAACGTTACTTTTATTACTAAGCATCAGCAAAAAACAACTTAGTACTGATTTGTAGAAAGCATTACCAAAGTACAGGCAACTTCAATATCAATTCCGTTTTCACGCAGCAGCGCGTACAGTTCCGGATTTTCTGTTCCGGGGTTAAAGATGACGCGTTCCGGTTTCAACGCAATGATATAATCATAATACTGTTTTTGATTCATGGGATTTAGATATAGCGTAACCGTATCTACATCCTCAAATGCCACGTGATCCTTTTCTATTTTGGTACCGTCAAGATTATCCTCTTTTTTACCGATAGCCACAACCGGATGACTGTAACGCTGCAGCATCTTTATAGCTTTATAAGCATATCGTCCCGGATCAGTCGAAGCCCCCATTACAAGTGTTTTCTTATTCATATTCATAACTTTTACATCAAAATTACTCAAATAGTAATAGTTATCATTGCTTTTTATCGTTACCCTAACGTTTTACCTCAACATAAGTACCGTTAACCTCAAACAGAAAACACCTCATCCTAATAATCAATACATTTGGCTGTACAAATCCAACACCTTATGATACAGCAAAAACCATCACAGATATTTAAAGCCCATACACGGGGTCATGCCGAAGACGAAACACACAGGCTGCACGCTACATTTAATTTTAACGGATTCAGTCATGATGCCAGACATCCTTTCGGAACACTTACAGCATTAAATGACGAAACGCTGGCCGCTAATAAAACTGTTACACGTAACTTGTCGGCTGGCACAACTTTAATGATACTGCCCTTGGTTGGAGCCACCGAATGTAATTTTGAAACCAACAAATCGGAAATTGTCGTTCCGGGTGAAGCATTTATATACCATAAATACGAAAACACGGCGATAAACATTAGAAACCCCTATGAAGACAGCCTGATAAATTATCTTTACATAACTTTTTCTTCAGCTATACAATCAGAAATACTATTACCCCAGGACTTTCTAATTACCAATGCTGACCTTAATATAAAAAACGCACTACATAAGCTTTTTGAAAGTTACCAAAACGGCCTTTCGGCTCACATGGGCATATTCACGGGACGTGCTGAAACAACATATAATCCATGTAATAAGGCTAACGGTATTTTTGCATTTGTAATCAGTGGCGCTTTTGAGATTCAAGGCTGCCTTATGGAAGAACGCGATGGACTTGCCTTATGGGATACTAAAGAAATTGAAATGGAAGCACTCTCAGAGAATGCCATTTTACTTCTTATTGAAGCTCCTTTAAACGGATTTGTAGCAACTTAAATTTCGACTTAAAAATGGGTTGCTGTAAGGGTGATCAGGATATTAAATATACATAGTTAGCATCTACAATTCGAATGGCAGATTTGAAGTAGCAAGAAATTAAAGTTCAGTAGGTAGTGCCTACCTTTTTAGTAGTTTATTTTTTTATATTTGAAAGAGAGAAAGCAATTTCTCTCTTTTGCTTTTACAAACATTCATTATGCCATACCCAAAGATTCGCCTTGCCTATCGCGTAATTATCGACAACTCATCAACTTCAGCATGGGAAAGATATATATTTGAAGATACATATCGCGAATACCTCATGCAACAACAGCTTTATAGCGATAAAGAGAAGCCTGTTGCTACTTTCAGGGAATTACTCGCTGAAAACCCAAAAGCTGAAAAATTACATTTCCTAACCGGAATGGCAGCTCAAAACTATATCGCACAGCTTAAAGAGAATTTCTATCGTATGACAGACGTGCTTGGCTCTACCTTTTTTCCTTTTGTAAATTACAAGCTCGACATTATCAATACCGATATTAATGACTCCTCTAAACACAAGATAGGAATAACACTTTATTCACCATTGCTTACCTACCTTGGCATTATAAACAACTGTTACCTCGTATCTTTAGAAACACAGGTAAAAGAAGGCTACGAAACCCTTATGTTTGCCCTACAGCCACAACTTTCGATTTGTTATTATGAAGATGCTCAAATTAACGATTTAGAAAAGCAGCCCATACCATAAAACTATACCTTTGCCTTAAAATCAACAAACTCTATGGAATTATTCATTTACATTTTTGCAGCTCTTTTTTCAGTGATCAACCCGCTTGGCGCGATACCAATCTTTGTTGGACTCACCCAGGACGATAGTCTGGCCGAACGCTCCCGCATTTCATTCTGGACTGCTGTAAATGTTTTCATTATCCTTCTTATTTCATTTTTCATAGGCCAGTACGTACTTGCATTTTTTGGCATTAGCATTGACGCCCTTAGAATTGCCGGAGGCTTTATCATCGTAAATTCAGGATTCTCCCTTTTAACCGGTAAATTCAAAAAGACGCGTGGTGTAAATAAAAAAGTAGAGAACGATGCACAAAAAAGAAATGACATTGCACTGACTCCTCTTGCTATACCAATGTTGGCAGGCCCTGGGTCCATATCATTACTAATCGCCTTGTATCAGGATTACACAGCAATCGAACAAAAAATCATTGCATGTCTTGCCATGGCTGCTGTAGCACTGGTTATCTTTCTGATGCTGCGTAGCGCCCATTACCTTTCGAGAATACTGGGAGCATCGGGCATTGTAGCGATTTCAAGGATAATAGGCTTTATAGTTATTGCTATTGGCGTGCAGTACATTAGCAGCTCGGTAGTAAACATCCTTAAGACAATACCTTTTAATTAAAAAAGAAAAAGCTGTATTCTTTATCGAATACAGCTTTCTAAACAAAATAACAAACAAACTCTAACCTGACACTTTTATTCTTAATCAGCAAATCCTACAGCAACTGTATTATTTGACTGTGTATCTATTAATATAAAACTACCATTCAACCTGTTTTGGCTAAAGGAATCCAGAAAAACCGGATTTGCTGTTCTTAACTGTACTTTAGCAATATCATTCAGCTTTAAATTACTGGCTTCAGCAACCGAAGAAGGATTCTCCGGAGGTATTACACCTTCAATTTGCTGTAATTTACAGGCCACTGTACGCGTTCCCGCCTGAAGCAAATACTTACCGGAAGCTGTAGCATGCTTTTCATCCATCCATACTAAAGTAGCAGCAATATCTTTATGGAGTAGCTTTTCATCTGTCGATTTCACCAGCATCGAACCACGACTGATATCCACCTCATCCTTCAAACGCAATTGAATTGATTCACCTGCGTTGGCCTGACTAAGCGTATCTGTAAATTTCCTTATCTCAGTTACTTCGCTTTTTTGCCCTGAAGGTAATACAGTAACGGAATCACCCACTGCAATCCCTCCGCTTATTATTCTTCCTGCATACGCCCTGTAATCGGTAAATTCAGTATTCTGAACATGCAACACCTGTTGCACATCCAACCTGAAATCATCTGTTTTTATACCGTTCGGTATAATTTCATGAAGTACTTCAGACAAGGTCTTCCCGTTATACCAACCGGTATATTTTGAAGTTTCCACCACATTATCTCCCTTAAGCGAACTTATCGGCAGTATATGAATTACAGGCTTATATTCAAACTGGGCCGCCATCTTATTAATGTCTGAGGCTATAGAAAGAAATACATCTTCGCTATAATCTGCCAGATCCATTTTATTGATACAGAAGATTACATTTTCAAGGCGTAACAGACAACTGATAAAATAATGCCTGTACGTTTGCTCCAGCAAACCTTTGCGCGCATCAATAAGAATAATAGATACTTCTGAATTCGACGCCCCTGTAACCATGTTACGCGTATATTCAATATGCCCGGGACTATCGGCAATTATAAATTTTCGTTCTGTTGAAGAAAAATAAATATGCGCCACATCAATAGTAATCCCCTGCTCACGCTCGGCAATAAGCCCATCAGTTATAACCGAAAAATCAAGATCTTCCAGTCCTTTCTCTTTGGTCTTTCTTTCTATAAGTTCAATCTGTTCTTTGGTAAGCGCATTGCTGTCATTCAAAAAGCGACCAATAAGTGTACTCTTACCATCGTCTACACTACCGGCAGTATTAATTCGTAATAAATCCATAATTAAAAATACCCTCCTTTCTTTCTTTGCTCCAGTGCCGCTTCAGATCGTTTATCATCTATTCGTGCACCTCTTTCAGAAGACTTAGAGGCTTTGTTTTCATACATAATATCGGGAATCGTTGATGCTTCAGATAAAAAAGCTGCAGTACAGGTCATATCTCCTACTGTACGGAAACGTACAACGGTATCAACAATTTCGTCGCTATCTACAAGGTTCAGATATTCCGAATGCGCCAGATAAGCACCATCCCTTTTAACCAACTTACGCTGATGTGCAAAATAAATAGAAGGTAATCCAATACCCTCCTGAGCTATATAACTCCAAACATCTTCTTCTGTCCAGTTACTTATAGGAAATGCCCTTACATTCTCACCAAAATGAATTTTTCCATTCAGGATATTAAATAATTCAGGTCGCTGTTTTTTAGCATCCCATTGCCCAAAATCATCACGAACGGAGAATATACGTTCCTTTGCCCTCGATTTTTCCTCATCACGACGTGCACCTCCCATACAGGCATCAAAACCGAATTCTTCAATCGCATCCAGTAGGGTAACGGTTTGAAGCGCATTACGGCTGGCGTGTTTTCCTGTTTCTTCCTGTACTTTTTTCTGATCGATACTATCCTGAACGTAGCGAACAATAAGTTCGACCCCCAATTCTTTAACCAACTGATCCCTAAATTCTATAGTTTCAGGAAAATTATGCCCTGTATCGATGTGCAGGAACGGAAAAGGTATCTTAGCCGGATAAAAAGCTTTTTGTGCAAGCCTTGCCAGCGTTATAGAATCTTTCCCCCCAGAGAAGAGTAACACCGGTTTTTGAAACTGTGCCGCTACCTCACGAATTATATAAATGCTCTCGTCCTCGAGCGTCTTCAAATGTGATTGTATATAATGAGTCATTTATCAATAATTTTTATCAGAGTGTATGTGTAATCCACATTCTTTTTTTCCATTTTCCCACCACCAGCGGCCTGCCCTGAAATCTTCACCCTCAAGAAGTGCACGGGTACAAGGTGCGCAGCCTATACTCAGAAAACCTTTTTTATACAGGCTGCTAACAGGTATATTGTTAGCCTCTACCTCAGCTTCTACGTCTTTTAATGAATAGTGTAACAATGGATTGTACTTAACCAAACCGTTAGCATCATCCCATTCCAGGAACTGCATATCCTCCCTGTTTTGCGATTGTTCAGCACGAAGCCCTGTTATCCATAATGAGGCTCCTTTTATTGCTTTTTGCAATGGCTTTACCTTACGGATACGGCAGCATTCTTTACGGTTATCAACACTATCATAAAAGCCGTTTATACCGTGCTGATTCACATAAGCGGCAATATCTCCCTGCTCCGGAATAAAAGTATTTATGGTAAGCTGTGGATATTTATCCTGCGTCCGCTGAAACACCTCATAAGTCTCGTTAAACTGCCTGCCCGTATCAAGGGTAAATACTTCAACATCCTTTGCCAATGGAGCCATGTAATGCGTCAGCAGCTGGTCTTCAATCCCAAAGGAGGTAGAGAACACTTTTTTGCCTTTTACTGTACTAACAACTAAAGCCAAAGCTTCAGCCAACGTCAATCCAATAAGTTCATTATTCAGATACTGTAATCTTTCCTTCTCCATCTTTACGTGTTATTCTGGCCCAGGCTCTTTCATGCAAAAAATATAGGAGGCATTTAGAAAACACTTCAAAACCACCTATGGAAACTGCAACTTTAGCGTTACCGGTTAATATATATGAAATGATCATAGTATCTATTGTTCCCACTATACGCCATGTAACTGCTTTAATAGCAGATATCTTAGGACTGTCCTTTAGTGAAAAATTCTTTTTACCACTTAGTATATCAATCATAGTTTCTCCTGAAATTATATTTTTTCAAATATACCATTACTCTATAGATATTATAGAGTAATAAGGTAAAAAAAAGCGCTACAATAATGTTAAATCATGTAACGATTTCTGTTGCAATATATTAAGAGTAGAATCACGCACGTCTGCCATAAAGCTGTGGAGAGAACATTTATCCTCATGAGGACAATCATCACATTTTTCATAATAGTTAAGGCTAACACATGGCAACATAGCAATAGGACCATCCAGAACACGGATAAGCGTAGCCGCAGAAACAGTTTTAGGATCTTTCATAAGGTAGTATCCCCCACCCTTTCCTTTCTTAGAACCAAGAATACCAAATTTCTTAAGATCCAGCAAAATGGCCTCAAGGAATTTTTTAGGAATCTGTTCTTTTTCAGAAATATCAGATATGAGCACAGGCGCTGTTCCACCTTGCTTAGCAATGTAGATCAGCGCTTTTAGCCCATATTTAGTTTTTTTTGAAAGCATATTATTGTTTAAGAAGGAATACTTCAGCCATCATGCAGCGAGCGCTTCCGCCTCCGCAAGCCTCAATGGTATCAAGGTTGGCACTAAGTATTTCTGTATGTTTCTCAATTTTGGTAATCTGGTCTTTGGTAAGAACCTGCTTAGCAGCTTCACTCATTACCAGATAACTTTTTCCGTCAGCCCCTTTAACCTGAAGCATATTTCCTGCAAAGTTATTAAGTTGCTCTTCCGTAAGCAAAATAACTTCTTTACCATCTTCTTTCAGGTTTTCAAGAACCATCTTGCGCTCTTTTTTATCATCGATGCAATCAGCACATATAACGGCAAATGTTTCGCCAATACACATCATTACATTCGTATGATAAATAAGCTTACGATCACCGTTAACCGTCTGATATGCTTCAAAAATTATCGGAGTATATTCAAAATCTTCACAATACTCTATCAACAGTTCTTCATCAGCACGTGGAGATAAAGCGCAATACGCTTTGTGGTTAGCCCTGTCAAGAACAATGCTGCCCGTACCTTCAAGAAAGATGTCATCATCTTCTGCCGAAGTATAATCTACAATATTCTCAATAACAAAACCCTGGTCTTCTAGCATGTCAAGAATATCTTCACGGCGCTCACTACGACGGTTCTCTGCAAACATAGGGTATAATGCCACATCCCCATTCTCATGGAACGACACCCAGTTGTTTGGAAAAATAGAATCCGGTGTATCTGTATCTGTAGTATCGTTTACCACAATAACATTTACACCTGCAGCTTTCAGCTTTTCGGCAAAAGCATCAAATTCCTGTTGCGCTTTAGCATTAACCGTTTCAGGCAAAAGCTTATCTACAACTTTTTGGTAATAATTATTTACAGCCGTTTGCTCATTCATCCTGAATGCCACCGGGCGTATCATTAATATAGTATCGGTAATCTGTCTCATTGTATTAAAATTAATCCCTTATAAGGGGTAAAGTAGAACACCTCAGCAAACCTTCCTGTTTGGCAATTTCAGCATAAGGTACTTCTTCAACGGTAAAGCCTCTTTCCAAAAGCCAGTTTTTTAATCTTGTAAAGTTTCTCTCTACAACAACAACATCCTTATCAATAGAGAAAAAATTAGATGTCATGTTATACATTTCTTCCCTGTCTATATGAAACAGGTTATCCATACCAAACAAGTCTACAAGATACAAATAATCTGCCTCTTCTCTAAATCCACTTTTATAAATCACACCTTTATCTTCACCTACCGGCTGAAAACAGCAATCAAGATGCAAGGCATTGTCGCGTGGTTCTATCCTCGACTTAACAAGGTCAAACTCTTTTACAATCTTGTTTGGGAAAAGCTCTTTAATATAATTAACACCCTGCATATTGGTACGGGCTGTTATAAAATCTTTGTAATCGCTCCCTTTGTAGGTACCGATAAAAATATGATCATTCCAGGGCATTACATCGCCGCCTTCAATATGTACTTCATCCGGCGGACGCACCACCTTTTTAGGATCAATCTGATCAATCACATATTGAATAGCGTCAAGTTCACGCTCACGATCCGGAAGAATATTTGCTTTAATAAAAATATCTTCAATCACAAAACCAATATCCCTGCTGAATATCTGGTTATAATCTTTAATAATTTCCGGACGATAAACTTTTACATCATATTTATCAAAAACTTTGGCAAGGGCATCCATTTCCTTTACCATATCCGGTTCTACAGGATAAGTTCCTGCTTTTATATGTTCTAATGATTTTGGGTCATAGGCCTCATGCTCCAGCGGAGTAGGCCCATTGCTCGTAGCCGTCCCTAATATTACGGCGCGAAGCCGCGAGGTTTCGTTTTTAACGTTGAGTTGCAACATGGCATATTTGGTTTTGCGCAAATATAGAAAATGAACTGCTCATTGTAAACTTTTCTATTAATATTGATAATTTATTTATCCATAAATTAAAGAATCTCTACATGCTCCTATAAAAAAAGCTGCTCAATGAGCAGCTTTTTTTATAAATAAGATGTATTATCTTTTTTCAACCGGAACAAAATCCCTAAGCGGAGAACCAGTATATACCTGACGCGGACGACCGATAGGTTCTTTGTTTACGCGCATTTCTTTCCATTGAGCTATCCATCCCGGAAGACGGCCAATAGCAAAAAGAACCGTAAACATTTCTGTAGGTATACCCATAGCCCTGTAGATGATTCCAGAATAGAAATCTACGTTAGGATATAGGTTTCTTGATTTGAAGTACTCATCCTGAAGCGCAGCTTCTTCAAGTCTTTTAGCGATTTGAAGTACCGGATCGTCAACACCAAGAGCAGCAAGAACCTCGTCAGCAGCTTTTTTGATGATCTTAGCTCTTGGGTCAAAGTTTTTGTAAACTCTGTGACCAAAGCCCATTAAACGGAACGGATCATCTTTATCTTTTGCTTTAGCAAGGTATTTGTCAGCATCGCCACCGTTAGCCTGAATTTCTTCAAGCATTTCAAGTACTGCTTGGTTAGCACCACCGTGAAGCGGCCCCCATAGTGCAGATACACCTGCAGAGATAGAAGCGAATAGGCCTGCATGAGATGAACCTACCATTCTTACTGTAGATGTAGAACAGTTTTGTTCGTGGTCAGCGTGAAGGATGAATAATTTATCAAGCGCATTCACAACTGTTGGGTTTACAGAGTAAGGACCTGTTGGAAGAGAGAACATCAGTTTCATGAAGTTATCTACATATCCAATAGTATTATCATAATAGTTTAGAGGATAACCCATTGCTTTTCTGTAAGTCCATGTAGCAATAACAAGGAATTTACCCATTGTTTTGCATATAGCCTCATACATTTCTTTTTCGCTGGCAACATTAACCGATTTAGGGTTAAATGCTGTAAGTGCACTTGTTAATGAAGCAAGAACTCCCATTGGGTGGGCAGTTTTAGGAAAACCATCAATGATGTTTTTCATCTCTTCATTTACAAGAGTATATTTTCTAATATCATTTTCAAATTTTTCAAGCTGAGCAGCTGTTGGAAGCTCACCAAAGATAAGAAGGTAAGAAACCTCAAGGAAGTGAGACTTCTCTGCAAGGTCTTCAATAGAATAACCTCTGTAACGAAGTATTCCCTGCTCACCATCTAAGAAAGTAATTTCACTTTTGCATGATCCTGAATTTTTATAACCCGGATCTATAGTTATAGCGCCTGTTAAGCCGCGTAGTTTATCGATATCAATAGCAGTCTCGTTCTCAGTTCCCACGATTACAGGAAACTCATATTTCTTGCCATCAATCTCTAATATTGCAGTATTTGACATGATTTGTAGTGTGAATTATTGTTTTGAAAAATATATTCCTGCGAATTTAATAAATTACAATTTATTTATAAAGAAAATTACTTATTAAAAACGTTAAATATGCCATTAAAAAACAAAAGTCAATACTTTGCAGCATTGACTTTTGATAAATATGTAAAATTTAAGGTCTTGCGACTATTCCTTAATCAGCTTTTCAACTTTACTGCCTTTATCGGTAGTTATCTTAACAAAGTAAATACCACTTTGCCTACCTGTAAGATCTAATGAAGCATTAGCTTCATCTGTGTACTTAGCCTCAAGTTGTCTTCCCTGAATATCAAACAAGCGTATTGATCTAACCACACTATCAGTCTCAACCTTCACAAGGCCGGCAGAAGGATTTGGATATATTTTTACTGAGTTATCTTTCATAAACTCTTCATTCCCTGCAACTGATGTACAATCAATACTCATTGCAGGAGGCGTTACGTTTTGTGATGTAAAATAAGGCAGTAATATCCCATCTTCACCCTCATCTATGCACATAAAACTCAATTGTGGGTTATCCTCTATTTCAAACTCAAAAAAGTTATCTCCGTTTTTAACATTAACCGACTCCAAAAGCTCATTTCCTATCAGGCCTACCTCATTAAGCAATGGCGAATTTTCAAAACTAACATCCTGAAGATTCGTACCGTATAAACCTACCTTTATCAGGCTGGCTGCATCCGAAAAATCGAGATTAGTAACTGGTACATCCTGAAGAGTAAAAGTCTCTAACCCCGTCACTCCGGTCATATTTATTGTATCAAGGTCAGTACCCATAATAAATACATAATTCAAATTTGAAAGACCTTCAAAAGTTAATGATTCAAGTCCTGTACCATCATCACAATAAAAACGTTCCAGATTAGTCAAAGGTGTCATATCAAGAACCGTAAGGTTCGGATTGCCGTGACATATAAAAACTCTCACATTGATAAAAGCCTCAACACCCGTTGCATCACTTATCCCTGCGTCTCCAAGATTAAGTGTCCACACCTGTTCGGCTTCGCTTACCTGAATCTCATTATCACCATTTGCATCAATAATAAAAGAATTTTCGTTTGCATCCCGCACGATACCATTATCAGCAGTCGCTGATAAGAGCCAATTTTTGAATACAGGATCCGGAATATTCACAACCTGTGCACTGGCAGCCATACCAAACAGCATGCATGCCGAAAGTAAAATTTTCTTCATGGTTTAAGTAATTAATTAGTTTATAGTTTAGTTTAAGTTTTTCTGTTACCATGTTACAGCACGGCAATAAAAAAAGGCCAATACATTAGTATTGACCTTTATATAACAGTTAATTATTCTTATTCCCTAATCAGTTTTTCAACTTTCATTCCTTTTTCTGTAATTATTTTTACAAAGTAAATTCCTTCAGCCCTTCCTGACACATCAAGTACCGCATTATCTTCATTATTAAAGTCCGCTTCCAGTTGTCTTCCCTGAATATCGTAAAGATATATTGTTTTGATTGTTGTATCAGCCTCAATTTTCACAATTCCTTTTGACGGATTCGGATATAGCTTAACCGAATTATCCATTTCAAAATCACCTGTACTTAGTACTGAAAACGTAGTATTGGCATCATTAGTCTGAACCGGTGCATTATAGTCATAGAATACCTTCGCATTACTTGTAACTGTAGTCCCCGACGTAAGTCCGTTCCTACTTTTGATTTTATATATTAAATTTCCTTTTCCATCTGATGAGACTGAAAAGTTTTCAAGTCTAAATGTTACTCTGTTATTAGCAATTCTTGCGGATGTAGTCTGGGAACTATTAACAAGCCTTAGTGAGGTTACATCAAAAGCATTAGTATCAACATCCGTCTCAATAACTGCAAAATCCGGCAAGGCTGTTCCTGTATTCTCAAAATTTACCACATAATGCAGGTATTCACCAATAGCATCAGGAGAAACAACATTCCCTTCAACGCAGGTAATGGTATTTGCGGTTAAATTCTCTACAACAGGCTGATCATAGTAAAAACTATTATCTTCCGGCATATCGTCCGTTCCCGGATTGATTGTCATTCCAAACTCCAACACATCACCTACGTTAACCGGTGGTGTATCAGAAGGGCTGTTAACATTAAGCTCCATGATTATTTCCCTGCTTTCAAAAGGCTTTAAGCCTGTGTAGTTCCACGTGTAGGTATCAGTACCAATAACATCAATTAAAGGCTCGGCATAAACATAACTAAATCGTTCACTCTCCCACAAACAGGTAACACTTCCAGAAGTTAAAGTTTGGTTTCCTTTGTTTTTATATACCATTTTGTATATGGCATTCATACCCGGCTGAGCGTCTGTAAGAGGAACAATTACCACTTCAACATCCGGATGATTTGCTGCAGTTTTATGAACACATATATCTCTGACCATTTCAGCACCATCAACTACTGTAAAATTCGCACCTGCCACAACCGAAGAAGTAAAGTAGTCATTTTCAAAAACCGGAGTTATATGGTACTCTCCAAGTCCTACGTAAAAAATAAAGCTACCATCGCTTTGGGTAAATACTTCATCCTCATAATTCTCACTTCCTCCTGTTATTTTTAATCGCAATGAAGGTATCGGATAATCATCTCCGTCAGAACAATAATTATTATTATTCCCGTCAAATTTCACCACGCCTGTAATCCGGTTATATATACCTCCCGGAGCATAAGAACAATACGAATTCACCTGGGTTGTTGCTGAAAGTGACGAATAACCCTGAATGGTTGCAACCTGAAATTCATCAGCACATATATATTCAAGCGTTGGATTAGTACTCCAGTTGGCAGCGTCAAAAGCTTCATCTGCCCCGTTTTTAATAAAAAGGGTTACAAGATCATTATTAGCAAATGACAGGTATACAAGCTCAGTGTTGCTGCTTGCATCCAGTGTACTAAGATTATTATCATTACACGTTAACGACTCCAGATAACCTAAACCGGTAAGATCAAGAGTCGACAACTGATTTGTACTACAATCAAGAATTTCCAGGTGATCGAGCCCGTTAATAAGTAATGTAGTCAATTGATTATTTGAACAGTTTATTTCTCTAATATCTGCCAAAGAGGTCAAGGAGAGACTTCCATTAATTACATTGTTGCTGCAGTCAAGCACTCTCAGGTCTATAAAATATTCTATCCCTGTAAGAGAGTTTATATTAGAACCCGAAACATTTAGTTCTCTAACTTCTTCCGCCTCTGCCACAGTAATAATACCGTTCTCGTCGGCATCAATTGCAATTGAATCTCCACTACTGTCTTTAGCAATATTATTTGAAGGGCCTGAAGCCAAAAGCTTAGCCATAAAATTAGCATCCGGCACAACAATTGCCTGAGCACCTGCATGACAAGTAACTAATAGTAATAAATAGAGAATTATTTTTTTCATTGCAAAGTGTTTAGCTTTTGTTTTGACCCCAAATATAATTTTTTCACGCTATTTCAGCCTTTTGATTTAGAATTCGCCAAAGCTGATTTAGTATTCGCATTAAAGTGATTTCAGTAATTCCTGCAAACGCTCTTTCTTTCGTTGCGATATAGGCAGATGGCTATTGTCACCCATTACTGCATAGCCGCCATCTTTCTTGATATACGATTTTAAATAAGACAGGTTTATAAGGTGCGACTGATGTATCCTTTCGAATCCATGTTCCGACAACATATCTTCATATTCCTTAAGTGTTTTGGCAATCAGAACAGGTTTATTATCTTTTATATAAAATTTAGTATAGTTATCCTGAGACTCCAGACGAATGATATCACTCACTTCAAAAAGATGAATACCATCTGAAGTAGAAAGCGCTATCCTTTTAAACTTATCTACCTTTTTTCTGATGTTTTCCAGAAGTAAGTCGATATGAGCATAGTTGTCATTCGTATTAAGTACTTTTTTTATTTTATCTATTACTTTACTAAGATCATCAGGATCTACCGGTTTTAACAAATAATCAAGTGCACTGAAACGAAATGCCTTTAAAGCATATTCTTCATGAGCTGTAATAAACACTACGTGTGATGTCAGGCTCCCTGCTTTTTGATGAAACTGTTCTAAGATGTCAAATCCGGTTCCATCACCTAACTGGATATCCAGAAATATAACATCCGGACGGTGCTGCTCAATCGCGGCAATACCGGATTTCACACTATCAGCCTCACCTACAATACGAATATCAGGAGCATACATAGCAAGTAGCCCCTTCATACCCTCCCTAAGGTTATTATCGTCGTCTATTAATAAAGCATTAATCATATTTTTGATCAGATGAGAATTGTATAGGTAAATGTAAGATAATTTTCGTTCCGTTAGCCTGACCATCTTCTCCCACAAGTTCGCTTATTTCTACACTTGAACTTTTTGATGTTACGGCCTGAATCACTTCAAGGCGCTTACGGGTTATTTCCAGAGCCATGGATTTATGAACTGTTACTAAATTTTCTTTGAGTTCTTTCGATTTATTGATACCTATCCCATTATCTGTAACAGCACAAACCAGTTTTTCCCCATCAATGCTAAAATCAACCTGAATAAAACCACCTTTTTTAGGCACCAGGCCATGTATTATGGCATTCTCAACAAAAGGCTGAAGCAATAATGGCGGCAATGCCATATCGTCTTCTATAGCAGAATCTTTCGTAATTGAAAAATCAAACATCCTATTAAACCTAAGTTGTTCCAACTCAAGATAATTTTGCAGGCTTTCAATTTCCCTATCTATCGGAATCAATGACTCCTTTGAATATTCAAGCGTCAGGCGCATCAATTTAGAAAACTTCGAAAGATATTTTATTGCCGATTCTTTACCATTCTGAACAATAAAACTTGAAATAGATCCTAAACAATTAAAGACAAAGTGAGGATTCATTTGCAGATGGAGTGCCTTTTGTTCATACTCAGCCAGATCGCGCTGTAGTGTAAGTGTTTTTTTTAGCTGTAAACGATTATAGACTAAAAAGACTATTCCAAAAATCAGCAATATAAACAACGCCGTAAAAACCATTTGCATTTTATGCCTTTTGGCCTGTTCTTCAAACATCAACTGCTGTTTTTCATTTTCAAGCTTTTGAAGAGCCTCTTTCCTTTCAAATTCATAATTCAACTCTTCACGAACCATGCTTTTGATATTCTCAGCATCATCAATTTTACCTTTAGCCTCAGTATATTTTTTATAGTGTTTAAGAGCAGCTGAAGCATTGCCCTCTTTCTCATAAATTTCACTTAGTCCTTTTTCGGCTAAGGCAACATTCTCATAAACTCCTATTTTTTTAGCCAACGCAGAGGATTGTTCCAAACTACGTATAGCATCAGCATTTCTATCATCAATTGCGTATACGTTCCCTAAAAGCCCCAAAGAGATAACCGACCCTAACTGACCATCTATAGATTCGAATAAATTAAAAGCTTTACTGTAATAATTTTCAGCAAGTTTATAGTTCCTTACTTTAAGATAGTAGTCACCATAATTATTATACAGTTCTGCCATACCGTTTTTGTTATCGGTATTTTCAAAGAGTTTTGAAGCTTCATTAAAAAACTGCAGTGCTTTTTCAGGCTCATTACGCAAAAGATAAACTTTACCTATATTGGCAGTAGTGACACCAGCAGAATCATTGTCACCCATTTTTTTCTGAATCCAAAGTGCCTTATTATAATATTCCAGTGCTTTTCCATATTCTTTTAGCTCCTGATAAATAATACCTAAATTATTAAATGTAAAAGACATATACTCTTCCTGACCAGTTTCTTCATGCATTTTTAAGGCCTTAAAATCATATTCAAGTGCTTTGGAATAATTATTCTGATCAGAGCAAACAATACCTATACTCCCATACGTAATCGCAAGCTTATCTTTTATACTGTTCTTCTCTGATTCCGGCACTGTTTTAAGAAGCCCCTCAAATAAGGTTTGTGCATTAGTATAGCTTTTTAAAGCTTCAGCATAACGACTAAGCAAAATATTTGCACTACCAATGTTAACCCATGAGGTCCCCTCCTCTTTTTTAAGATTATTATTTTGCGCTATGGTAAGGGCTTTTTTAGCGTAGTCAAGCATTTTTTCAGGTTCGCTGTCTGAATATTCAGCAGCAATGTCATTTAAAACATAGGTCTTTTCAACTGGAGTATTGGTTTTACCTAAAGCCATAAATAGGCTGTCGAGCACTTTACTTTGGGAAAGCGCCTTAAAGGAAAAAACAAAGAAGAAAGCATTAAGCAGTAAAAATTTAAAAATTTTCATACACTACATATATGGACAAATTTATGATTTCAAATTTATTTGTAAGCTGATCGTTTAGAATTTGAAGCCTATCATTTAGAATTTGCAATCGCTTTATCATTGTCAATTTATAAAAAAAGAGGCTATCTTATTCAGATAGCCTCAAATTTATAGCATATAAACTATTATTGTTTTACTTTAAATGCTTTTTCACCCGGAAAGTAAGCAACTTCAGCAAGCTCCTCTTCAATTCTAAGTAATTGGTTGTATTTAGCCATACGGTCACTACGAGAAGCAGAACCTGTTTTGATCTGACCACAGTTAAGAGCAACTGCAAGATCTGCAATAGTGTTATCTTCAGTCTCTCCTGAACGGTGTGACATAACAGAAGTATAACCTGCGTTATGTGCCATGTTTACAGCAGCGATAGTTTCAGTAAGCGTACCAATCTGGTTAACTTTCACAAGGATTGAGTTAGCAGTACTTGTTTCGATACCTTTAGCAAGACGCTCAACGTTAGTAACAAATAAATCATCACCTACAAGCTGAACTTTATCACCAATTTTCTCTGTAAGGTATTTCCATCCTTCCCAGTCATTCTCCTGCATACCATCTTCAATAGAGATGATTGGGTATTTAGTAGCAAGCTCAGCAAGATAGTCTGCCTGTTCCTGAGAAGTTCTTACTTTACCTGTAGCACCTTCAAATTTAGTATAGTCGTATTTACCGTTTACATAGAACTCAGACGCTGCACAGTCAAGCGCAAGCTTAACATCTCCGCCAAAAGTATAACCGGCATTTTCGATAGCTTTTTTAATTGTTTCGATAGCATCTTCAGTACCACCTTCAAAGTTAGGAGCAAAACCTCCTTCATCCCCCACAGCAGTACTAAGACCTCTGTCGTGAAGTACTTTTTTAAGGTTATGAAATACCTCAGTACCAATCTGCATAGCGTGAGTAAAGCTTGTAGCTTTAACAGGCATGATCATAAACTCCTGGAATGCGATAGGCGCATCAGAGTGAGAACCACCATTGATGATGTTCATCATGGGAACAGGAAGTGTATTAGCAGAAACACCACCTATGTAACGGTATAATGGTAACCCTAATTCATTAGCCGCAGCTTTAGCTACAGCCAGAGAAACACCAAGGATAGCATTAGCACCAAGATTAGATTTATTAGCAGTACCGTCAAGAGCGATCATCGCTTTGTCAATAGCGTTTTGTTCAAATACGGACATACCAACGATTTCTCCGGCAATTGCAGTATTTACATTTTCAACAGCTTTAGAAACTCCTTTACCCATGTAGGCTTTACCACCGTCACGCAATTCAACAGCTTCATGCTCACCTGTAGATGCTCCCGAAGGCACAGCTGCTCTTCCAAGGATTCCGTTTTCTGTAATTACATCTACTTCTACAGTAGGATTTCCGCGTGAATCAAGTATCTGTCTAGCGTGTACTTTAATAATAATGCTCATTATATAGTTTTTTGTTTGTTATTTATTTTTTGTGAAACCTAACAAATTTAAACATTTTGCAAGACTGAAAAAGGCCATTTTCAAAAACTTATAAACGCAAACGATTTAGCTTCATAGGTTTATATGCAAAACAGCTTCAGTGCCTCCAAAAAACAAATTTGGGCTAATAAATATTAGCCCAAATCGTATTAGTTTTTACTTTTTTCTATGTTAGCAATGAACTGATCAAACAGATAGCTTGCATCGTGTGGTCCAGGGCTAGCCTCAGGGTGGTATTGTACAGAGAAGCAATTTTTGCTCTTCATACGCATACCCGCAACAGTACCGTCATTAATATGTTCATGCGTTATTTCAAAGTCAGGATGTTTTTCAAGTTCTTCCCTTACAACCGCAAAACCGTGGTTCTGAGATGTAATTTCACCATGACCCGTCATTAGGTTTTTAACCGGATGGTTGATACCTCTATGACCGTTAAACATCTTATATGTCGGAATGCCATTTGCCAAAGCCAACACCTGGTGTCCAAGACAGATACCAAATACAGGCTCATCATTAGCTAATATATTCCTTGCTGTTTCTTGTGCTGAATAAAGCGGATCCGGATCGCCGGGACCGTTTGAAAGGAAGAAACCATCAGGGTTAAAAGTTTTCATATCCTCATAAGTTGCATCATAAGGGAATACTTTAATGTAGCAATCTCTTTTTGCAAGGTTTCTAAGAATGTTCTTTTTAATCCCAAGATCAAGTGCCGAAATTTTATATTTAGCATCAGGATTCCCAACAAAGTAAGGCTCTTTAGTAGAGACTTTAGAAGAAAGCTCAAGTCCTTTCATGTCCGGAACGCCAGCCAATTGTTTTTTCAGGTCTTCAAGAGAAGTACCATCAGTAGATATAACAGCGTTCATAGCACCATTATCGCGGATATAGCTTACAAGTGCTCTTGTATCAACATCCGATATGGCAACTAAATTTTGCTCAGTAAAATAATCCAAAAGGCTCTTATCAGAGTTCACCCTTGACGGATTAAAACTGAAATTTTTACACACAAGGCCTGAAATCATAATTTTTTCAGCCTCGATTTCCTCAGCATTTGTACCATAATTACCAATATGAGCGTTAGACGCTACCATTATCTGCCCAAAATAAGAAGGGTCAGTAAATATCTCCTGGTAACCGGTCATTCCGGTGTTAAAGCATACTTCTCCAAATGTAGTTCCTTCGATACCTATAGATTTACCATAAAATACAGTACCGTCAGCTAAAAGGAGGATTGCCTGATTTCGATTTGAATATTTCATTTACGCGTTGTTATTTTCTTCTCGGGTGCAAATTTACTTCAAAAAATTGGCTTTCTAAAACGTTCAGCTTATTTGCTTTATATAAAACGTTCAAGTAGACCAAAAAAAAAGGACAAACTCTAAAGTTTATCCTTTTTTGTATTATTGAAAAATCACTATCATGATTATTCAGTAGCTTCTTTGTTCTCTTCTGTTTCAACAGCTGGTGCAGCAGGAGCTTCAGCAACAGGAGCAGCAACGTCTGCTTTTTTAGCAGTACGGCTTCTACGAGTTGTTTTCTTAGCTTCTTTCTTAGTAGCGTTGTACAGTTCGTTAAAGTCTACAAGCTCAATCATCGCCATATCAGCGTTGTCACCAAGACGGTTACCAAGCTTAATGATACGAGTATATCCACCCGGACGATCACCAACTTTAGCAGCTACTTCCCTGAAAAGTTCAGTAACAGCATATTTGTTGCGAAGGTAAGCGAATACGATACGTCTGTTGTGAGTTGTATCTTCTTTCGATTTAGTAACTAGAGGCTCAATATATTGTTTAAGCGCTTTAGCTTTGGCAACAGTCGTATTGATACGCTTGTGCTCTATAAGTGAGCAAGCCATGTTAGCAAGCATAGATCTTCTATGCCCTGCCTGCCTGCTTAAATGATTTACTTTTTTTCCGTGTCTCATTGCTGTTGTAATTTAAACCCAGAGGGTTCAGATTATTCTTTATCTAATTTATATTTCGTTAAGTCCATTCCGAAGTGTAAATTTTTAGAAGCAACAAGCTCATCAAGCTCAGTTAACGATTTCTTACCAAAATTACGGAATTTCATTAAGTCATTTTTGTTGAACGATACCAAGTCGCCTAACGTATCAACTTCAGCCGCTTTTAAACAATTTAATGCTCTTACAGAAAGATCCATATCAACAAGCTTCGTCTTAAGAAGCTGTCTCATATGTAATGACTCTTCGTCATAAGATTCTGTTTGTGCAATTTCATCGGCCTCAAGTGTTATTCTTTCATCAGAGAACAGCATAAAGTGGTGAATCAGTGTTTTTGCTGCCTCAGTAAGCGCTTCTTTAGGATGAATAGAACCATCAGTGATGATTTCAAAAACCAGCTTTTCGTAATCTGTTTTCTGCTCAACACGGAAGTTTTCTATTGCATACTTAACATTCTTTACCGGAGTAAAGATTGAATCAGTAAAAATAGTTCCTATTGCTGCGTTTTGCTTTTTGTTCTCTTCTGCAGGCACATAACCTCTACCTTTCTCGATAGTTAGTTCAAGGTTGATGTTAATTTTGCTATCCATATTACAGATAACAAAATCAGGGTTTAATACCTGGAATCCTGAAATAAATTTCTGGAAATCACCAGCTGTAAGCTGATCTTTTCCTGTGAAAGATATAGAAACTGATTCGTTGTCAATGTCTTCAATCTGACGTTTGAAACGAACTTGTTTAAGGTTCAGGATTATTTCCGTTACATCTTCAACTACCCCTGCTATTGTAGAGAACTCATGGTCAACTCCTTCAATTCGAACTGAAGTAATTGCATAACCTTCTAATGAAGAAAGCAAAACTCTTCTAAGTGCGTTACCAACTGTCAGTCCATATCCCGGTTCCAAAGGTCTAAATTCAAATTTACCTTGGAAATCGGTAGAATCGATCATGATAACTTTATCGGGCTTTTGAAAATTAAATATTGCCATATTTTCGACTAATGTCAATTATTATTTGTTATACAACTCTACGATTAGTTGTTCTTTGATGTTTTCCGGGATTTGAATCCTGGCAGGTACTGAAACAAAAGTACCTTCTTTAGTATCGTTGTTCCAAGTGATCCACTCATAAACGTGAGCAGAATTAGATAAAGAACGCTCGATTGCATCAAGAGATTTTGATTTCTCGCGTACAGCAACTTTATCTCCGGCTTTTAGGTGGTAAGAAGGAATGTTTACCACTTCACCGTTAACAGTAATGTGTCTGTGAGAAACGATTTGTCTTGCAGCCCTTCTTGAAGGAGCAATACCCATCCTGAATACTACGTTGTCAAGTCTAGCTTCACAAAGTTGTAGAAGGATCTCACCAGTTACACCTTTAGATGCAGCAGCTTTTTCATACAGGTTTCTGAATTGTTTTTCAAGAACTCCGTAAGTGTACTTAGCTTTTTGCTTTTCCATTAGCTGAACAGCATATTCAGATTTTTTACCTCTCTTTTTGGCTAAACCATGTTGCCCTGGAGGGTAATTTCTTTTTTCGAAGGCTTTATCATCTCCGAAGATCGCCTCACCGAATTTACGGGCGATTTTAGTTTTTGGACCAGTATATCTTGCCATTTCTAAAAATTAATAAACAGGGGATTATGAATTCAGGTCGTATCCTCCGATAATCCTTGTTCCTGTTCTGATTATACTATAAAATTATACTCTTCTTCTTTTTGGAGGACGACAACCGTTGTGTGGTAGTGGAGTTACGTCAACGATTTCTGTAACTTCAATTCCTCCATTATGAAGAGACCTGATAGCAGATTCTCTACCATTTCCAGGACCCTTAACGTAAACTTTCACTTTCTTAAGACCAGCCTCAAGAGCTACTTTACTACAATCTTCTGCTGCCATCTGAGCTGCATACGGAGTGTTCTTTTTAGAACCTCTGAAGCCCATTTTACCTGCAGATGACCAAGAAATAACTTCACCTTTTTTGTTAGTCAAAGAAATGATGATGTTATTGAAAGTAGCACTGATATGAGCTTCACCTGTAGATTCTACAATAACTTTACGTTTTTTTGTATTCGCTTTAGCCATACTACTTATTATTTAGTTGCTTTTTTCTTGTTAGCAACAGTTTTTCTCTTACCTTTTCTAGTTCTTGAGTTGTTCTTAGTACGTTGACCACGTAGTGGAAGACCAGCTCTGTGACGGATACCTCTGTAGCATCCGATATCCATTAAACGTTTGATGTTTAATGAAATCTCAGAACGTAGCTCACCTTCGATTTTGAAGTAAGAAACAGCCTCACGAATTGCACTGATCTCATCATCATTCCAATCCTGAACTTTTTTATCTTCGCTAACGTTAGCTTTTGCTAGTATCTCTTCAGCCCTGCTTCTACCAATTCCGAAGATATAAGTTAAAGCAATAACTCCTCTTTTGTTTTTAGGTATGTCTACCCCTGCAATTCTTGCCATAATTATCCTTGTCTTTGTTTAAATCTAGGATTCTTTTTGTTAATAACATATAATCTGCCTTTTCTACGCACAATGATGCACTCGGCACTTCTTTTCTTAACTGATGCTCTTACTTTCATTTTATAATAGCTTTAGTATCTATAAGTAATTCTTGCTTTGGACAAATCATAAGGGCTCATTTCCAGTTTCACCTTATCACCCGGAAGTAATTTGATGTAATGCATACGCATCTTTCCTGAAATGTGAGCAATTACTACGTGCCCGTTTTCTAATTCAACACGGAACATGGCATTTGACAATGCCTCTATTATCGATCCGTCTTGTTCTATTGCTGATTGTTTTGCCATAAAAATTTTTAAGCTACTGCTTTTCTATTCTTACCACTTTTCATCAAACCATCATAATGCTTATTCAATAGATAAGAATTTATCTGTTGAATAGTATCGATCGCAACCCCGACCATAATTAATAGCGATGTACCACCATAAAATAACGCCCACTGTTGCTGAACTCCAAAGTTAAACACTATAGCCGGGAACACAGCCAGTAGTGCAAGGAACAATGAGCCGGGGAAAGTGATCAACGACATAATCTTATCAAGGTAGTCTCCGGTTTCAACACCCGGTCTAACACCAGGTATAAAACCACCACTTCTCTTAAGGTCGTCAGCCATCTTATTAGTAGGCACCGTAATCGCGGTGTAAAAGTACGTAAAAATTATAATTAATAAAGCAAAAACTACATTGTACGCCAAACCGAACACATTCTGGAATTGAGAAGTGATGGTTGCGGCCGCATCAGACTTGGAAAGTCCTGCTAATGCTGCAGGTATGAACATAATAGCCTGAGCGAAGATGATAGGCATAACTCCCGAAGCGTTTAGCTTTAACGGTATCCATTGCCTATTTCCGTCTAACATATCTTGTTCAAAATCGCCAGATGCTGTACGTCTCGCATACTGTACAGGTATTTTTCTCACCGCCATAACCATAAGGATACATGCAATGATAATCATTAACCATACAGCAACTTCAAGAAGTAATTTCAAAGGCCCACCATTGTTTTCAGTAACTACCGAAGTAAACTCCTGAATGAAAGCCTGTGGCATTCTTGCGATGATACCCACTAATATTAGTAGTGAAATACCATTACCGATTCCTTTATCTGTAATTTTCTCACCAAGCCACATCGCGAAGATGGTACCTGTAGCAAGAATAACAACAGAAGAGAAAAGAAATGCAAAAGATGTAGAAGGCATCATAAATGCTTCTGCAGGAAGGGTTCTGTAAAGGTTATAGATATAACCAGGTCCCTGAACAAGAGTGATAACGATAGTTAACCAACGCGTAATCTGGTTGATTTTCTTTCTTCCGCTTTCACCTTCTTTTTGCAGTTTCTGAAGATAAGGTATAGCAATACCCATTAGCTGTACAACAATAGAAGCAGAAATGTAAGGCATTATACCCAATGCAAATACAGATGCCTGCGAAAACGCACCACCTGTAAATACATCGATAAGCCAGCCAATACCTCCCTGGGTTTGATCTGTTAATTTGTTTAATTGTGTAGCATCAATACCGGGTAGCGTTACATGTGCACCAAAACGGTACACTAGTAACAATCCCAAAGTAACTAAAATTCTGTTTTTTAGTTCTTCTATTTTCCAGACATTGGCAAACGCTTCGAAAAATTTCTTCATATGAATTATAAAGATTATAAAGTTACAGCTTCTCCACCAGCAGCTTCGATAGCAGCCTTAGCAGTCGCAGTAAATTTGTGAGCAGTTACTTTTAGTTTTGCTTTAAGCTCTCCTCTTCCTAATATCTTTACCATTTCATTTTTAGTAGCTAAGCGGTTTTCTACTAATACTGCAAAATCTACAGTATCTGTAACAATTCCGTTATCTACTAGAGCTTGAAGCGTGTCAAGGTTTACACCTTCATATTCCTTACGGTTAATGTTTTTGAAACCAAACTTAGGAACACGTCTTTGTAATGGCATCTGACCACCCTCAAAACCTATTTTCTTAGAATAACCAGAGCGAGATTTAGCTCCTTTGTGACCACGTGCAGCAGTACCACCTTTTCCAGAACCTTCTCCTCTACCTACTCTTTTGTTTTTATTGTGAACTGAACCTTCTGCAGGCTGTAAGTTACTTAAATCCATGAGTGTATTTTGTTAGTTAGCTTCTTCAACAGAAACTAAGTGTTTAACTTTATTTACCATTCCAAGGATAGCAGGAGTTGCATCGTGCTCAACAACCTGACCTAGTTTACGAAGGCCAAGCGACTCAAGAGTCCTTTTTTGAGTTTCAGGACAGTTGATTTTGCTCTTTACTTGTTTTACTTTTATTTTTCCCATGATTTCCTTGTGAATTATCCTTTGAATACTTTTTCTAATGATACACCTCTCTGTTTTGCAACAGTAGCAGCACTTCTCATTTGAAGTAAAGCATCAAAAGTAGCTTTAACAACATTGTGAGGGTTAGATGATCCCTGAGATTTTGATAGTACGTCGTGGATACCAACTGACTCAAGTACTGAACGAACAGCACCACCGGCAATAACTCCGGTACCGTGAGAAGCAGGCATTAAAAGTACACGTGCACCACCAAATTTACCTTTTTGCTCGTGAGGAACAGACTGGCCTGAAAGTGGAATTCTTACAAGGCTTTTCTTTGCATCCTCAACAGCTTTAGCAATAGCCTCAGAAACGTCTTTAGATTTACCAAGACCGTGACCTACTACTCCATTCTCGTCACCTACAACTACAATAGCAGAAAAACCAAAAGCTCTACCACCCTTTGTAACTTTAGTAACACGATTTACAGCAACCAGACGATCTTTAAGTTCAAGACCGCTTGGTTTTACAAGTTCTACGTTTTTATAATTATGATACATAATTTCTTAGAATTTTAGTCCGGCTTCTCTTGCGCCTTCAGCTAATGATTTAACACGTCCGTGGTAAAGGTATCCACCTCTGTCAAAAGAGATAGTATCAATACCAGCTTTTAAAGCTTTCTCTGCAATTGCTTTTCCAACAGCTGCAGCAGTTTCAATGTTAGTACCTTTAGTGATACCTGCATCTCTTGAAGAGGCAGCCGCAAGGGTTACACCGTTAACGTCGTCTATGATTTGAGCATAGATCTCTTTATTGCTCCTGAATACAGAAAGTCTAGGTTGAGCAGCAGTTCCGCTTACAATCTTTCTGATCCTGAACTTAATTCTTTGTCTTCTTTCAGATTTGTTTAATGACATAGTCTTAGATTTTAAGATTTATTAAGCTGATTTACCTGCTTTTCTTCTTAGTACTTCACCTACAAACTTAACTCCTTTTCCTTTGTATGGTTCAGGTTTACGGAAAGAACGGATCTTTGCAGCAACCTGGCCTAAAAGTTGTTTATCATGAGAAGCTAGTTTGATGATAGGGTTTTTACCCTTTTCTGATACAGTCTCAACAGTTACTTCAGGTACAACCTCAAGAACGATGTTGTGAGAGAAACCTAGAGCGATATCCAGTTTTTGACCCTGGTTAGAAGCTCTGTAACCTACTCCAACAAGCTCAAGCTCTTTTGTGAAGCCTTCATTCACTCCAACAATCATGTTGTTGATAAGTGCTCTGTATAAACCGTGTTTAGATCTTTCATCTTTATGATCAGAAGATCTTTCAACTAAAACCTGACCCTCTTCGATTTTCACAGTAACATCTGAGAAATCTTGTGTAAGCTGGCCTTTTTTACCTTTAACTGATACAACGTTGCCGTTTACTTCTACAGTAACACCAGCAGGTATTGTAATTGGATTTTTACCTATTCTTGACATCGTATAAGTCTTTTTATTAGTATACGTAACAAATTACCTCACCACCAACATTAAGCTGTTTCGCCTGCTTGCCAGTCATAAGACCTTTTGAAGTAGAAACGATAGCTATTCCTAATCCGTTAAGGATTCTTGGAAGGTTATCAGCACCTGCATATTTACGTAAACCTGGTTTACTAATTCTTTGGATATCTTTAATTACAGACTCTTTAGTGTCTTTGTCATACTTAAGAGCGATTTTGATGGTGCCTTGTACAGCGTTGTCATCAAATTTGTAGCTAAGGATATAGCCCTGATCAAATAAAATCTTTGTGATTTCTTTTTTAAGGTTAGAAGCAGGGATTTCAACCACTTTGTGGTTAGCTCTAACTGCATTCCTGATTCTTGTTAAGAAATCAGCGATTGGATCTGTATACATATTTAGTAATTTGCGGTAACGGTTTTCGGCCTGTTACGGCCGAACCTGAAACCAATTTATAATTCTGTTTTTTACCAGCTTGCTTTTTTAACTCCTGGTATCAAGCCATTGTTAGCCATTTCACGGAAAGTTACACGTGAAATACCGAACTGACGCATATAACCTCTTGGTCTTCCTGTAAGTTTGCAACGGTTGTGCATACGTACCGGAGAAGCGTTTTTAGGTAGTTTTTGAAGGCCTTCGTAATCTCCAGCTTCTAATAAAGCTTTCCTTTTCTCAGCATATTTTGCTACCAGCGCCGCTCTTTTTACCTCACGGGCTTTCATTGATTCTTTAGCCATAACTTAATTCTTTTTAAAAGGTAAACCTAATTCTGCTAATAATGACTTCGCTTCTTTATCAGTTTGTGCAGAAGTTACAAATGTAATATCTAAACCTGATATTTTGTTAACTTTATCAATATCAATTTCAGGGAAAATGATTTGCTCAGTTACACCCAGGTTATAGTTACCTCTTCCGTCAAATCCTGTAGCCTTGATTCCGCCGAAATCTCTTACACGTGGAAGTGCAGAAGTGATAAGTCTGTCTAGAAACTCATACATTCTTTCACCACGTAAAGTTACTTTAGCACCAATCGGCATACCTTTTCTAAGTTTGAAAGACGCAACGTCTTTTTTAGAAATGGTAGAAACAGCTTTCTGACCGGTAATTTTTGTTAACTCGTCTACTGCATAATCGATAAGTTTCTTATCAGATACAGCTGCACCAACTCCACGGCTCAAAACGATTTTCTCAAGTTTAGGAACCTGCATTACGTTTTTGTAACCGAACTCTTCTTTAAGAGCAGCAACTACGCGGCTCTTATATTCTTCTTTTAATCTTGGTATGTAAGCCATCACTATAATACTTGATTAGATTTTTTTGAAAATCTCACGTTCTTATCTCCTTCTTTTCTTACACCTGTCTTAGTAGTCTCCTTAGTTTTAGGATCAACAAGAGCGATGTTAGAGATGTGGATAGGAGCTTCTTTCTTCACGATACCACCCTGAGGGTTTTTAGCGCTTGGTTTAGTGTGTTTAGACACCATGTTAACGCCTTCTACGATCGCTTTGTTTTTCTCACGAAGAACACGTAGTACTTTACCTTCAGAACCTTTATGGTCTCCGGCAATTACTCTTACAGTGTCTCCAGATTTTATCTTTAGCTTTATCATCTTTAGAATAATTAAAGCACTTCAGGTGCTAATGATACAATTTTCATGAATTGTTTTTCACGAAGTTCTCTTGCAACCGGACCAAAAACACGAGTTCCCCTCATTTCACCAGCAGCATTTAACAATACGCAAGCGTTATCGTCAAATCTGATGTATGAACCATCGGCTCTTCTCACTTCTTTTTTGGTACGTACAACAACTGCAGTCGAAACAGCACCTTTCTTAACGTTTCCGTTTGGTGTTGCATCTTTAATAGAAACTACAATTTTATCTCCAACAGAGGCATAACGTCTTTTCGTTCCTCCAAGAACACGGATAGTTAAAACTTCCTTCGCTCCTGTGTTGTCTGCTACTTTAAGTCTTGATTCCTGTTGTACCATAATTACTTAGCTCTTTCAATGATTTCAACTAACCTCCAACATTTTGATTTAGATAAAGGACGTGTTTCCATAATCCTTACTGTATCACCAATGTTACAGTCGTTTGTTTCGTCGTGTGCAACAAATTTCTTAGTTTTTAACACGAACTTACCATATAATGGGTGTTTTACTCTTGTAGTTTGGGAAACCACGATAGATTTCTCCATTTTATTACTGGTAACAACACCAATTCTCTCTTTTCTTAAATTTCTTTTTTCCATCTTTCAGCAGACTACAATTATTGTAACTCTCTTTTACTTAACTCAGTTGCTACTCTAGCGATAGACCTTCTTACAGTTCTGATCTGTAGTGGGTTCTCAATTGGAGATATAGCGTGAGCAGTTCTTAGGTCGGCATATGTTTTTCTCAACTCACCAAGTTTACTTTGTAACTCAGCTGCAGATAGATCTTTTATTTCAGATTGTTTCATAATAAATTTTTAATTATGCTTCGAAATCTCTGGCAACGATAAACTTAGTTTTTACAGGAAGCTTTTGAGCAGCAAGGCGTAGCGCCTCTTTAGCTACTGACAAAGGAACTCCTCCTACTTCAAACATGATTCTTCCCGGTTTTACAACTGCAGCCCAGTATTCAACTGCACCTTTACCTTTACCCATCCTTACCTCTAGAGGTTTTTTAGTGATAGGCTTGTCCGGGAAAATTTTTATCCATAGTTGACCTTCCCTCTTCATGAAACGTGTTGCTGCGATACGAGCTGCTTCAATCTGACGAGAAGTAATAAAAGTCGAATCTAAAGATTTGATACCAAACATTCCATTAGAAAGTTCGTGACCTCTTTGAGACACGCCTTTCATCTTACCTTTCTGTACCTTACGGTATTTTGTTCTTTTAGGCTGTAACATTTTACTTCTTTAGTTTAAATTACTTTCTTTTGCGTTGGTTAGATTTATCTCCACCCGGACGACCGTTTGGTCTTCCTTGTGGTCTATCCTGAGATCCCGAAGATTTAGACTGTTTTTTGTCCATACCTACTAACGGAGAAAGATCTCTTTTACCGTAAACCTCACCTTTCATTATCCATACTTTGATACCCATTCTACCATAAGTAGTGTGAGCTTCAGCTAGTGAATAGTCAATGTCTGCTCTGAAAGTTGATAGAGGAATCCTTCCTTCTTTGAACATTTCTGAACGTGCCATCTCAGCACCGTTAAGACGGCCAGAGATCATCACTTTCACACCTTCTGCGTTCATACGCATTGCAGCAGCGATAGCCATTTTGATAGCTCTTCTGTAAGAGATACGGCTTTCGATCTGACGAGCAATACTTGTACCTACAAGGTAAGCATCAAGTTCAGGTCTTTTAATTTCAAAGATGTTGATTTGAACCTCTTTGTCAGTAATTTTCTTAAGTTCCTCTTTTAGCTTGTCTACTTCCTGACCACCTTTTCCGATAATGATACCAGGACGGGCAGTAGTAATAGTAACGGTTACAAGCTTAAGGGTTCTCTCGATGATTACCTTAGAAACACTAGCTTTAGATAAACGGGCATGGATATATTTCCTGATTTTGTGATCTTCGGCAAGCTTGTCACCATAGTCATTTCCACCATACCAGTTAGAATCCCAACCCCTGATAATACCAAGGCGATTTCCTATTGGATTTGTTTTTTGTCCCATTTCTCTTAGTTGCTTTGTGTGTTATTATTAGTAGCTCCAAGCACGATAGTAACGTGGTTAGAACGTTTTCTTATTCTGTGTGCACGACCTTGTGGAGCTGGTCTTAGCCTTTTAAGCATCATACCACCGTCAACACGGATCTCTTTAACAAATAAGCCTGCATTCTCTAAACTCTCTTCAGCGTTCTTTTGCTGCCAGTTGTTGATAGCAGAAAGTAACAATTTCTCAAGTTTGCGAGAAGCTTCTTTTGAACTGAACTTTAATATATTAAGAGCTAATTCTACTTTCTGACCTCTTACCAAATCCGCAACAAGGCGCATTTTTCTAGGTGAAGTAGGGCAGTTATTCAGCTTAGCAAATGCAATTTGCTTATTCACTTCTTTAGTCTGCTCTGCTCTTTCTCTTTTACGAACTCCCATAGCTTCTTATTATTTTTTACCTTTATTTTTTGCACCAGCGTGGCCTCTGAAAGAGCGCGTTGGCGAAAATTCTCCTAATTTATGACCTACCATATTCTCTGTAACGTAAACCGGTACGAATTGACGACCGTTGTGTACTGCGATAGTCTGTCCAACAAAATCCGGGGTAATCATAGAAGCTCTAGACCAAGTCTTAACAACTGCTTTGTTCCCTTTTTCGATATTTTCCTGAACTTTCTTCTCTAATTTATAGTGAACGAAAGGTCCTTTCTTTAATGAACGTGCCATATCTTACTTATTATTTCTTTCTACGTTCTACGATATACTTATTACTCGGGTTAACTTTAGAACGAGTTCTGTAACCTTTAGCCGGAAGACCTTTTCTAGAACGTGGGTGACCTCCAGAAGAACGTCCTTCACCACCACCCATCGGGTGATCAACAGGGTTCATCGCTACCGGTCTTGTTCTTGGTCTTCTACCTAACCATCTTGATCTACCAGCTTTACCAGAAACGATCAATTGGTGGTCAGAGTTAGAAACTGCTCCAATCGTTGCTGAACACGTAAGAAGGATTAACCTTGTCTCACCTGAAGGCATTTTGATTGTTGCATATTTTCCATCTCTTGCCATTAACTGTGCAAAAGTACCAGCACTACGAGCAATTACTGCTCCCTGGCCTGGACGTAGCTCGATGCAAGATATAACAGTTCCCAGAGGAATTTTACTTAAAGGCATTGAGTTTCCGATTTCAGGAGAAGCATTCTCTCCAGAAACTACGGTTTGACCCACCTGAAGTCCGTTTTGTGCAATGATATACGTTTTCTCTCCATCAGCATAATACAATAGGGAAATAAATGCTGAACGGTTTGGATCGTACTCGATAGTTTTAACTACAGCAGGAACACCAGCTTTAGTTCTTTTAAAATCGATAATACGATACCTTTGTTTGTGACCACCGCCTGTATAACGCATGGTCATCTTTCCTTGACTATTTCTACCTCCAGAGTTTTTTTTCGGTGCGATCAATGAACGCTCCGGCTTATCAGTTGTAATAGTGTCAAAGCTATTTACAACTCTAAAACGCTGACCCGGGGTAATAGGTTTTAATTTTCTAACTGACATTTTCTATTAGATATTATTATAAAAATCTATTGTTTCACCTTCCTGTACTTGTACAACTGCTTTTTTGTAAGCATTTGTCTTTCCTGAGATTAAACCACTCTTAGTGTATTTAACCGATCTATCAGCCCTGTAGTTCATTGTGTTAACTTCAACAACAGAAACGCCATAAGCAGCCTCAACAGCTTTCTTAATCTGAATCTTGTTTGCTTTTTTGTCAACAACAAAACCAAAACGGTTAAAAACTTCCCCGTCTTTAGTTATTTTTTCAGTGATGATAGGTTTAATAATGATACTCATAGCCCTATTATTTGCTTAAATTTTCCTCAATTCCTTCCAATGCACCTTCTAAAAGAACTAAACTGTTTGAATGCAAAACATTGTAAGTGTTTAATTCTGAAGTAGTTACAACATTAGAACCCTTCAAATTGCGTGACGACAAATATACATTTTTATTTGTATCACCCAACACGAATAGTGATTTTTTATTCTCTAACCCTAAAGCTTTCAAAACGTTAATGAAATTTTTAGTGCTTGGCGCCTCGAATTCGAAGTTCTCAACAACTATTAAATTTGACTCTTTCGCTTTCAAAGCAAGAGCAGATTTTCTTGCTAAACGCTTAAGACCTTTGTTCAGTTTGAAAGAGTAACTTCTTGGTCTTGGACCGAAAACCGTACCTCCACCTTTGAACAATGGATTCTTAACAGATCCCGCACGGGCAGTACCTGTACCTTTTTGCTTCTTAATTTTGCGTGTACTACCAGTCACCTCAGCTCTTTCTTTAGCTTTGTGAGTTCCCTGCCTTTGGTTAGCAAGATATTGCTTAACGTCCAGGTATACAGCATGCTTATTAGGCTCAATTGCGAATACTGAATCAGAAAGGGTTACCGTTCTGCCAGTTTCTTTTCCGTTGATATCTAATACTTTTACTTCCATTACTTCTGAATGATTACGTAAGAGTTTTTGTGTCCAGGAATCGCTCCTTTAACCACAAGTAGATTCTTTTCAGCAACTACTTTTAAAACTCTAAGGTTTTGAACTGTTACATTATCTCCTCCTGTTCTTCCTGCCATGCGCATTCCTTTGAATACACGTGAAGGATATGATGATGCTCCTACAGAACCCGGCGCTCTAAGACGGTTGTGCTGACCGTGAGTAGCTTGTCCAACACCACCAAAACCGTGACGTTTAACAACACCCTGGAAACCTTTACCTTTAGACACACCCTGTACATCAACAAATTCGCCTTCAGCGAAAAGATCCACAGTGATAACATCACCTAATTTGTGCTCGTTAACAAAATCTTGGAATTCAACGACTTTCTTTTTCGCAACTGTACCTGCTTTCTTAAAGTGACCTACAGCCGCTTTAGTAGCATGTCTCTCTGCTTTGTCATCGAAACCAAGTTGTAACGCTTCATACCCGTCAACCGCGTTGGTTCTGACTTGGGTAACAACGCATGGTCCAGCTTCGATTACTGTACACGGAATGTTTTTTCCGTTTTCATCGAAAATACTGGTCATGCCGATTTTTTTACCAATTAACCCAGACATAAATATTAGTTATTAATTATTAATTCCCTTCAATTTGAAGTAACAGAATACTCCAAACAGGGGTGCAAAAGTAATTATTAAATTTAGATTATCAAACAGTTACAATAAAATAATTGAAATAAATCAAAAATATTTGATTCTAAATCAAAAAATTACGGTTTTTCCACAGCAAACTCAACAGTTCCAGAGTAACAAAAAAAAATCTCCGGAATAGCTATTCCGGAGACTTTCATATAGTTATTTAAATAACTCAGACTTTGATTTCAACTTCAACACCACTAGGAAGCTCTAATTTCATAAGAGCATCAATAGTTTTAGAAGATGAACTGTAAATATCAAGAAGTCTTTTGTATGAGCTAACCTCAAACTGCTCTCTTGATTTTTTATTTACGTGTGGAGACCTAAGTACAGTAAAGATTTTCTTGTGAGTTGGTAACGGAATAGGACCAGTTACAACAGCACCTGTACTTTTTACAGTCTTAACGATCTTCTCAGCAGACTTGTCTACAAGGCTGTGATCGTATGATTTTAATTTTATTCTGATTTTTTGACTCATTTTCTTTTAAATTAAGCGTTACCTTTTGCTTTTTTGATTACTTCGTCAGCAATGTTAGATGGTGTCTCAGCATAGTGAGAGAACTCCATTGTAGATGTTGCACGACCAGAAGACAATGTTCTTAGTGTAGTAACATAACCAAACATTTCAGAAAGCGGCACACTAGCTTTAACAACTTTAGAACCAGCTCTGTCATCCATGTTATTAATCTGACCACGACGACGGTTAAGGTCACCTACGATGTCACCCATGTTTTCTTCAGGTGTAAGAACCTCAAGTTTCATGATTGGCTCAAGGATAACTGCACCGGCAGCCTTAGCAGACTCTTTGTAACCCATTTTAGCTGCAAGCTCGAAAGAAAGAGCATCCGAGTCAACAGGGTGGAATGAACCATCTATAAGAGTAACTTTCATACTGTCCATTTCGTAACCAGCAAGAGGTCCAGCTTTCATAGCTTCTTTGAAACCTTTCTCGATAGCAGGGATAAACTCTCTAGGAATGTTACCACCTTTTACCTCGTTAACAAAAGTAAGACCTACAGGAACTTTACCATCAACTTCTTCAGCCGGCTCAAGACGGAATACAATATCACCGAATTTACCACGACCACCAGATTGTTTTTTGTAAGTCTCTCTGTGGTTAGCAGAACGTGTAATAGCCTCTTTGTACTCTACCTGTGGCTCACCCTGGTTAACCTCAACTTTAAACTCACGCTTAAGACGGTCAACAAGGATATCAAGGTGAAGCTCACCCATACCAGAGATAATAGTTTGTCCAGAAGCCTGGTCAGTTCTAACTGTGAATGTAGGATCTTCCTCTGCAAGCTTAGCAAGAGCCATACCCATTTTATCAACGTCAGCCTTAGTTTTAGGCTCAACAGCGATACCAATTACCGGATCAGGGAAGTTCATAGACTCAAGAACGATTGGGTTTTTCTCATCAGATAGAGTATCACCAGTCTTGATATCTTTGAAACCTACTGCAGCTCCGATATCACCAGCCTCGATATATTCGATAGGGTTTTGTTTGTTAGCGTGCATCTGATAGATACGAGAGATACGCTCTTTGTTACCTGAACGGTTGTTAAGAACATAAGATCCGGCATCAAGACGACCAGAGTAAGCTCTGAAGAACGCAAGACGACCTACATAAGGGTCAGTTGCGATCTTGAACGCAAGAGCAGAGAACGGCTCAGACGCAGATGGCTTACGTGAAATTGGCTCATCAGTATCAGGGTTTGTACCTTCGATAGCCTCTTTATCAAGTGGAGAAGGAAGGAATTTACAAACTGCATCAAGCATGAACTGAACACCTTTGTTTTTGAATGATGAACCACAAAGCATCGGTATGATAGCCATATCGATAGTAGCTTTTCTAAGCGCTTCGTTTACTTCATCCTCAGTAAGAGAATCTTCATCCTCCATATATTTCTCAAGAAGGTTTTCATCATAAGCAGCAACCTCTTCGATTAGTTGAGATCTGTACTTGTGAGCCTCCTCTTTCATATCATCAGGAATAGGCACGATATCGAATGTAGCACCCTGAGTTTCATCATGCCATACGATAGCCTGGTTTTTGATAAGATCCACAACACCTTTAAAATCAGCCTCGTCACCGATTGGAAGTACAATTGGCACCGCGTTAGATTTAAGCATGTCTTTTACCTGCTGACAAACTGCAAGGAAATTAGATCCCTGGCGGTCCATTTTATTAACGAATCCCATACGAGGAACACGGTAGTTATCAGCAAGTCTCCAGTTAGTTTCTGATTGAGGCTCAACACCGTCAACAGCACTGAAAAGGAATACAAGACCATCAAGAACCCTAAGTGAACGGTTTACCTCTACGGTAAAGTCAACGTGTCCCGGAGTATCGATGATGTTGAAGTGGTAATCTTTTGTATCAGCTACAGGTTTTCCCTGATCTGTAGGGAAGTTCCATGTACATGTAGTCGCTGCAGAAGTAATAGTAATACCTCTCTCCTGCTCTTGCGCCATCCAGTCCATAGTTGCCGCACCATCGTGAACCTCACCAATCTTGTGTGATTTACCTGTATAGAACAGGATACGCTCAGTTGTTGTTGTTTTACCAGCATCAATGTGAGCAGCAATACCTATATTTCTTGTATATTTTAAGTCTCTAGCCATTTCTAAATTTACTTTATCAATTAAAATCTAAAGTGAGAGAACGCTTTGTTAGCTTCTGCCATCTTATGAGTATCCATTCTCTTTTTAACAGCAGCACCCTCTTCTTTAGCAGCAGCTAAAATTTCAGAAGCTAGTCTTTGAGCCATAGATTTCTCGTTTCTTCTTCTTGCATAAAGAATCATCCATTTCATCGCCATAGAAATCTTTCTGTCCGGACGAATCTGCATTGGGATCTGGAATGTAGCACCACCTACCCTACGGCTACGCACTTCTACGTGAGGCATAACGTTAGTTAGAGCATCTTTCCAAGTTTCTAGAGCTGATTTTTCAGCATCTTGCTTTTTAGTCTCAACGATATCAATAGCATCGTAGAATACTTTAAAGGCAGTTGATTTTTTACCATCCCACATTAAGTTGTTTACAAAACGTGTTACTAATTGGTCATTAAACCTTGGATCTGGTAAAAGAGGTCTTTTTTTGGCCTGTCTTTTTCTCATGTCTTTACTTTAAAAGTTTTTTAAAATTACTTTTTGTCTTTAGGGCGTTTAGCACCGTATTTAGATCTCCTTTGTGTTCTTCCGTTAACACCAGCGGTGTCAAGCGCTCCGCGCACAATGTGATACCTAACTCCCGGTAAATCTTTTACCCTTCCGCCTCTAACTAATACTATCGAGTGCTCTTGTAGATTGTGTCCCTCTCCAGGAATGTAAGCATTCACCTCATTACCGTTAGTTAAACGAACCCTTGCAACTTTACGCATTGCAGAATTCGGTTTCTTAGGTGTAGTAGTGTAAACACGTGTACAAACCCCTCTTCTTTGAGGGCAAGAATCTAAAGCAGCCGATTTACTCTTCTTAGTTATCTGGGCTCTCCCTGTTCTTACTAATTGCTGAATTGTTGGCATAATTAATATTAAAAATTTCTTATGTTTAAAAAACCCGCTTTTTACGGGGTTGCAAATGTATAAATAATTATCAACAAAACAAATCATAAAACATTAATTTTCAAACGCCTTATCTTTCAAAAACAGCTCCTCATATTTTTTCTGCATTTTTTGCGTTATTTTTACGGCTAACATTTTTGCATTGAAAAGACCCCTACTCATATTTATTATATTACTCACATGCTTTTTTGCAAAAGCTCAAAGCCTGCACCTAAAAATTGAAGGCAGCAGCGAGTCCGAAACAAAAATCATAGACTCCCTAAGCTACAACAAGACGCATGAAAATGTAAAAACAATAAACGAAGAAGCCACCACCCTTTCAGGAAAGCTTTTAAAAATAGGATATCTTGAAAACAACCTTATCGAAAGAAACAAGATAAACGACAGCCTTTTTTTATACAAATATGTTATTGGAACAAAAACCAGAAACATACATATATATACAGGAAAACTTTCAGCAGAAACAAAGCAGCTTCTCGAACTAAAAAACGACACAATCACATTACCCATAAGTGATGTAGAAAGTTTTATGTCCGGCCATGTAGCCGCACTGGAAAAAAAAGGATACTCATTAAGCAGCATGCAGCTAACGGATTATTCGTCGAAAGGAAATTCCCTGTCGGCAACACTAAAAGCATCCACTGAAAAAAAACGAACCCTTAACAACATAGTGATTGAGGGCTACACAAAATTTCCGGAGGGCATTCGCAAAAACATAACACGTCAATACAAAGGAAAAACCTTCAATCAGGAAAATCTCCAACGCATTTATAATGACTTTAGCGCATTGCGTTTTGTCAACCAGATCCGTTACCCCGAAATACTATTCAAACAGGACACCACCAAAGTTTATGTATATCTTGAAAAAGCAAAACCTAACACCTTTGACGGCTTCATAGGATTTTCAAATGACGACCAAAACAAAGTTACATTCAACGGGTATCTCGACCTACTACTTAACAACGTATTAAACACCGGCGAGAAGTTTAACCTTTTCTGGAAAAGCGACGGCAACAAACAAACCACATTCAACGCAGCACTTGAATTACCCTACATATTTAGAAGCCCTATTGGACTAAAGGGAAGTTTGAAGATTTTTAAACAGGATAGCACTTTTCAAAACACAGCAACCGACATAAACATCGGCTACTATTTCAGTTACAACTCAAAACTTTTTGTCGGCCTTCAGCAAACCCAATCCGTAGATATCCAAAATCTTAACAACAGCTCGCTAAGCGACTTCAATAACTCATTCGTCACCTCGACTTTCGATTTTACTGACTACAATCTGGACGACTTCATCTTTCCCGAAAAAACTATTGCATTGATAAAAGCCGGAACAGGAAAACGAACCTCGAAAACAGGAAACTCAGACCAGTATTTTATACAGGCTAATTTTTCACATAATTTATACCTGAACAAACAAAACCTCATTAACCTGAAAACCCAGGATTATTACCTCAAAAGCAACTCCTATATCATAAACGAATTATTTCGCTTTGGCGGAATTAATTCCATACGCGGATTTAACGAAAACAGCCTTCAGGCTAACCTCTTACTCTCACTAATGGCAGAGTACAGATACATACTTTCGCCTAATATGTATGTACATTCCATAACAGATTATGCTTATTTTGAAGACGAAACATCAAAAACACAAAACAATTTATTAGGATTAGGCTTCGGATTTGGTTTGTTAACAAAAACAGGGCTTTTTAATATCATTTATGCCAATGGCAGCTCTAACAATCAGCAAATCAAGCTATCAAACTCCATAATCCACATTAGCTTCCGCACAAGGTTTTAACACTTACACCTACGTTAAATCTTAAAATATTACAAAAATTCTAAATTTTTTCATAAAAAACTTGCGTATCACGATACTTCAACAGAAATTTGGGAAACTAACTCAAATCTATTTCAATGAAGACAAGGCTACGTGTTTTGTTAACGCTCCTCATGGCGTTAATGATGCAAATTTCGTTTGCACAGCAAAGAGCTGTATCCGGTACAGTTAAAGACTCAGGTGGTTTCCCAATTCCGGGAGTAAATGTTGTCGTTAAAGGCACATCCACAGGAACCCAAACCGACATTGACGGTAATTTCACAATTCAGGCCGCTCCGACCGACATTCTTGTGTTTTCTTACATTGGTATGACAACACGAGAAACGCTGGCTAGTTCAACTACCATGAATATTACCATGGCAGATGACGCAACAGAGCTTGAAGCTGTGGTAGTTACCGCATTTGGTATCAAAAGAAATCCTAAAGACCTGGGATATTCGGTAAGCAGCATTAAAAGTGCTGACATTACTGAGAACTCCGAGCCGGATCTTATCCGTGCAATAAACGGTAAAGTACCGGGAGTTAACGTAAACGTATCTACCGGGGTTGCGGGTGCAGCCAACCAGATTACGATTAGGGGTATAAGTAGTGTAACAGGTGATACTCAACCACTGATCATCGTAGATGGGGTTGCCTACAACAACACCGAGGTTACAACCTCAAGCCAGGTAACTGGTGGTGGTGGATACCAGAATGGTCTTTCATCTCTTGACCCTAACGACATTGCTACAATGAACGTACTAAAAGGTGCAGCAGCATCTGCTCTTTACGGTTCAAGAGCTATGAATGGAGTAATTGTGATTACCACTAAATCAGGAAACCCTTCAGGTAACACTAATAACAAAATGTCTGTTACCTACAGTAACGGTACTTATTTTGAAAACATTGCTAACCTGCCGGACTACCAAAACACTTATGGTGCAGGTAACAACTTTATATACAGTAATGCTAATGGTTCTTGGGGACCTCGTTTTGATTCGTTAGAAACTATCCCAACGTGGCCTAACTTAAAGAATGCTTTCCCTGATCAGTTTGGCGACACAATGCCTTATGTTGCTAAACCTAATAACGTTAAAGACCTATTCAGAACAGGTACCGTTTTAGAAAACTCATTAAACCTTAATTATGGAGGACAGGACGGCAGCTTTAATTTAACAATCTCTGATCTTGGTCAGGATGGTTACATTCCTTACAACACTTATGATAGAACATCATTCTCAACCGGTGGTAACTTTAAGCTTAAAAATGGACTTACTGTAGGTGCCAACCTGAGCTATGCTACAACAAAACAAGTGGGAGGTTTCTTTGGTGAAAACCAATTTGACGGTGCTTCTTCTTCATTTGCAAGAACGTTGTTCCTTGCAAGGAACTGGGATTTTAACTTACCGTACGAAGATCCTATTACAGGAGGAAGCGTTATTCCAAATGCTGGATATGATCATCCACTATGGTCTTGGAAACATGACCAGATAACAACAAACACACAAAGAACTGTTGCAGGTATCAATTTCGGTTATGCGTTTAACGACAACATCTCTGCTTCATACAGACTAGGTGTTAACAAATATGACCTTGATCGTAGAGAAATTCGCGACAAAAACTCAAGAGCTGATCAGGGTGTAGGTTCTGTGACTATAGACAACTTCAGCAATGAAGATATAGAATCAACATTAATTGTAAACTTTGATTACAAACTTACTGACAAAATAGGCTTTAAAGCGATTGTAGGTAATAACGTTTTCCAAAACACTACTACAAGAGTAGGCTACTACGGTCGTGAATTCATTGTAGATGACGTTTTCAGTTTACGTAATACAAACACAGTAACCAACCTTGCCGACGGAAGTACACGTGCAAGACGTGTGGGTGTTTTTGGTGACGTTACCTTCTCTTATAACGAATGGCTTTTCCTTAACGGTACTGCCAGAAATGACTTCTCTTCAACACTTCCTAAAAACAATAGATCATACTTCTATCCATCAGGAAGTTTATCGGTAATACTTACCGAAGCACTTAAAATGAATAGTGATGTATTAACATTTGCTAAATTAAGAACCAGTTATGCAAAAGTGGGTAGAGATACATACGCAGAAGCTATAAACAACAACTTTGTACTTAATAATGCATACAACAAAAACCCTGCTGTTGGTAACAGAACAACATTAGCAGATGAAAATTTGAGCCCTGAGTTTGCAAAAGAATTCGAAATTGGTACAGATCTGGAATTTTTTAAACGCAGAATTGCTCTTGATTTTACTTACTACAGCAAAGATGCTTACGATTTGATTCTTCCTGTTGCTGTTCCTGTATCTACCGGATATCAGGAATATCTAACCAATGGAGCTGCCATGACCAATAAAGGTTTTGAGGTGGGACTCACATTGGTTCCGGTACAGACTGAAAACTTTAAATGGACATGGATTACGAATTTCACTAAAAATAAAAACGAAGTTACTGAATTATATCCTGGACTTGACAGAACTCAGCTTGATCCAAACGAAGTTGCTTATGCAATTCCGGGACAGCCATTCGGAGTATTCTACGGAACACGCTTTGCAAGAGATGAAGAAGGCAACTACCTGATCAATCAGGCAACAGGAGGTATAGTACAGGATCCTGAGTTGGGAATCATTGGCGATCCAAACCCAGACTTTAAAATGAACTTCATTAACACCTTTAGCTACAAAGGAATCACTTTAAGAGCACAGATTGACTGGAGAGAAGGTGGAGATGTATCTTCATCTACAATCGAACAGCTTCTTGGTCGTGGTGTAACTAAAGATACTGAAGATCGTGAGAAAGTTCATATTATTCCGGGATACTATGGAAATAATGATGGAACACCTGTATTGGATGCGAACGGAAATAAAATCCCGAACAACACAACTATCAGTACTAACGAATTGTATTTCTCTCCTTCAGGAAGTAACACTTTTGCCATAAACAGTGTTGACGAAGCAAGAATTTATGATGGAACAGTATACAGATTAAGAGAACTAAGTCTTACTTATGATCTTCCTGCCAAGATACTTGAAAAAACACCTTTCGGAAGAATCAGCTTTGGCTTTATTGCCAACAACCTATGGTACTGGGCACCGAATGTACCTAAGTACACTAACTTCGACCCTGAAACAACAAGTTATGGTTCAGGTACCCTACAGGGGATAGAGGTATCGGCAGCACCAACAGCAAAAAGATACGGTTTCAGACTTAATGTATCCTTCTAAAAAAAAATAAAATGAAAATAGTTAAATATACAAAATACGGATTGGCAGTTTTAACAGTTGCTCTATTCGCCACGGGATGTAGTGATTCATATTTTGATGTAAACACTGATAAGGACAGCCCTAGTGTAGCACCTCTAAGTGCTTTGCTAACCAATACTCAGGTTGCTCTTGGTGCCGCAGGTGATTTCCAGTTTTACACAGGAGACATCATGCAGGTTTATACGCACCAAATGGTAGTAAGGGAAGAGCCGGACCAATACGGGACAAAGGTTGACAACATCAACCTTCAAAACGAATGGAACAATCTTTACCTTACACTAACAGACCTAAACAGTATTATTGATCAGGGAACAAGAGATGAAGCTCCTGCTTATGTAGGAATCGCACAAATGGAAAAAGCGTACCTTCTTGCCTTTGCTGTTGACATCTGGGGAGACATCCCTTTTTCTGAAGCCAACAGATTGAGAGACAGCGGTATTATCGCGCCTAAATTTGATAATCAGGAGGAAGTATATGCAGCAATATTTGAACTTATTGAACAAGCTAAAGTTAATATGGCTGCTGATAGCCCAATCTCACCTACCACCAACGACATTTTTTATGGCGGTGATATGGAAAAATGGATCAAATTTGCCAACACTTTCAAATTCAAGCTGTACAATCAGGTTAGAAATACTCCATTATTTAATGCCGCAGATTTTGCAGCATTGGTAGCCGAAGACAACTTCATGGAATCGAGTGCTGATGACTTTGAGTTTAAGCACACTACAAACCAGACTCCTTCTGACGAGAGAAACAGATTCTTTGTAGCGTCTTACGGAAGTACACAGTTCTCTACTTATATGAGTCCATGGTTTTATGAGATCCTTAAAGGTATGAATCCTAACATCCATACAGGCAACCCTGACCCAAGGATTCCGTATTACTTCTTTAACCAGCTGACAGCTGGACAATTCCCACCGGACCAGGGAGACGCAGAAACAGGTAATCCAAAAGCAGATTACTGGGATGCCTCAACAGGTTTCTTCTCAATCCGTTTTGGAAGTACAGGACCATGGAGAGATTCATCAGCAGAAAACTCATATACCTACCCTGGAATATTCCCAACAGGAGGCCGTTATGATGACGGCGAAGGAGGAATTATGGATATTAATGGCGGAACAGGCCGTGCTCCAAAAAGAATCCTTACATATGATGAATTCCTTTACATAAAAGCGGAACTTATGCTTGCAGGTGTACTATCAGGTGATGCAGGTACCCAGCTTGAAGAAGCCATGAATGCCAGCTTTGCAAAAGTTGATGCTGTTGTTGCCGGAACAGGAACTACTCAGGACGTACCTGTACTTACAGGCTCATCTGATGTAACTGATTTCATTGCAGATGTTATGACAGAATATGCATCCGGCGATGCTGCCAAAAAACTGGAAATCATAATGACACAAAAATGGGTAGCAACTTTTGGTGATCCGGCTGATCAATATACTGATTACAGAAGAACAGGATTTCCTGTACTTGCTAACCCTAACGGTCCGTCACCAGAGTATCAATTAAACAACAATGATGGTTTCCCTCTTATCGATTCGCAAACAGTACAAAACAACCTGTTCCAGGTGTCTTTATTCTGGCCACAAAGTGAACTGAACGCCAATGCTAGTGCGCCGGCTCAAAAAAACCCAGGAACTTACACTATATTCTGGGACAACTAAAAACATAAAGCCATGAAAAAACTAAAATATATATTTATTTCATTATTCGCTTTAACCATGGCGTTATCGTGTGATGATGACGGTGGGGACAGCAAACTGAACCTTAAAACCAGTGCTGTTCCTGACATTCAGAAAGTTGAAGGTTCACAACCCATAATTGACTTATTAGCTATACAGGAAGGGGAAGACGTTTCAATCTCTTTCACAGCTGACATAGGGATGGGAACAGTATCTTCAATGGATGTTGTAGGTTACTATTTCGCCGCAGACGGATCAGTTGAAAAAGTAGTATTAGCTAATGATGTTACTACTTTCCCTACAACTTTAACTCTTAGCAAACAACAGCTTATTGACACCTTTGCTGCTCTAAATTCAGACGCAGATTTTTCATTGGGAGACCAACTGGTAATTACCGGAGATCTAACGCTAGAAGACGGAACTGTTGTTAGTATGCTGACCGACGCAGGTGGAAGAAACTATGGTACTGACATCCAGAATTCACCATTATTTAAAGTAACTCAAACATACAATGTATCTTGTCCTTCTGATTTAGGTGGTACTTACACTGCTTTATCAAGTGGTGCCTCTACAGATTCTGGACCTACACCGGATGAAAATCCTATTACTGATTATCCGTATGATATAGTACTAACTGACAATGGCGGAGGAAGCTACACATTATCTGATGCTTTTGGAGGTCTATACATACTATGGTATGACATCTATGGACTAACATTTGAAGTTGAAGGCGATATTACTGACGTATGTGGTACATTGAGCGGTTCGTTTACAGATCCTTTTGGGGCTAACGTAACAATCGATGGTGTTGTGAATGGTGATGGTACTATTACCTACACCTGGGTTAATGATTTTGGCGACACAGGAACAACTACATTAACCAAAGTTCCATAAGAGAAATTTCTATATTCAATATTTCAATCGAGGATGGCAATAGCCATCCTCTTTTTTATACCTTTGCACCATGGAAAAAGAACATCAGATTTTCGGTATAAGAGCTATAATAGAAGCCATACACGCAGGAAAAGAAATTGACAAGGTATTTATTCAGAAAGATGCGCAGGGAGATCTTATGAAAGACCTTATGAAGGCCATGAAAGCCAACAATGTTAACTTTAGCTACGTTCCTGTAGAAAAACTGAACAGATTAACCCATAACAACCATCAGGGCGCTGTTGCTACCATCGCCCCTATTTCATTCCATAATCTGGAGTCATTAATTGAAAAAGTAATGGAGAGCGGAAAAACTCCCCTATTCCTTATTTTAGATCAATTATCCGATGCGCGTAACTTTGGTGCTATAATCAGAACTGCAGAATGTACCGGAGTTGATGGCATCATCGTTCAAAAGCAGGGTTCAGCCCCTGTAAATGGAGACACAGTAAAAACTTCTGCCGGTGCGGTATTTAATGTTCCTATCTGTAAAGTGGAGCATATAAAGGATGCTATTTTTCATCTTCAGGGCTCAGGAATAAAAACCGTTGCCGCAACTGAAAAAACGGACAACAACATTTATGACATTGCCTTAACAGAACCTGTAGCTATAATTATGGGATCAGAAGACAGAGGTATCAATCCTTCAGTACTGAAAATTGTAGATGAAAAGGTAAAACTGCCAATGTTCGGAACAATTTCTTCTCTAAATGTATCTGTGGCTTGTGGTGCTTTTTTATATGAAGCTGTAAGACAAAGACAATAAAAAACACTTAATTAAAGAGTCTGTTCATCAGACTCTTTTTTTTGGTCATTACCATTCTGAACAGGGACATAAGTATAAACAATCCTTATAGTTTGTGAAGGCAAAGGAGACAGTATTTCAGCATCTACAACCTCAATATCTTCAGGTTTGGGTGGGTTTACAAAATTGCCATTCTCATCAAACCGCTTCATAAAAGGATCTCCTTTGGGGTCGAAGTCCGGGCGCTGCCAGTCATAAACAATTTGTCTCTTATATTCAGGGGTTTTATATATTCTTGAAAACAACAGTCCGCTCACGAGTCCGCCCAAATGGCCTTCCCAGGATATTGTTTGGTCTTCACCCGGAAAAACATACCATACCATTCCACCATAAAGTACAATTATAGTAAGCGATAAAGCTACCAATCGATAGTAACCTGTTTGCATTCCTTTAAAAAAGATAAAGCTGACAAGCACATATATAAGTCCGCTAGCGCCTATATGGTAAGAATCCCTGCCTATCAACCATGTAATAAATCCTGAGAGCAAAATGCCATATACAATTATCTGCAAGGCATACTGCCTGTAAAAATACCTTAGCGCAGCAACAAGTACAAGTAATGGTATCGAATTATTATAAAGATGTTCCAGGCTTCCGTGAAGAAAAGGACTTAACATTATCCCTCTCAATCCTTTCAGGGTTCTCGGAAGAATCCCATAATCATTAAGATATATATGGTATTTCACCTCTACCCAATATACTAACCAAAGCAACAATACAAAATAGAGCGGCCAGGCAAAAACGGAAGGTGAAAACTTAAATTCGTTTGTATCGGTCATACTACTTTGAAATCAAAAATATATCCAAACTAAAATCTATGCTCTTTTGTCATATTTTAAATATAAAACTTATGCTAACGCATATTGTCATCAATATCGAAATATGTAATTTTACAACATGGAAGCACCTTTGGCAGAACGCATACGTCCGCAACATTTATCAGAATATATAAGCCAGCAGCATCTTGTAGGGCCAAACGGCTCGTTAACACACCAGATTGCACGCGGTATCATTCCATCATTAATTTTATGGGGACCTCCCGGCACCGGAAAAACAACTCTGGCGCAGATAATGGCTCAGGAAAGTAACCGCCCTTTTTATGTATTAAGCGCCATAAATGCAGGCGTAAAAGATATCCGTGATGTAATTGACAAAACCAAACAAAGTGGCGGGTTATTTACCGCTAAGAATCCGATATTATTCATTGATGAGATCCATCGCTTCAGCAAATCACAGCAGGATTCTCTTTTGGCAGCTGTTGAGAAAGGCTGGGTTACACTTATAGGTGCTACGACTGAAAACCCCAGCTTCGAAGTTATACCCGCTTTATTATCCCGTTGTCAGGTATATATCCTCAATGCTTTTACAAAAGACGACCTCGAAGCACTGTTGCATCGTGCAATGGAAGCCGATACCTACCTGAAAACCAAAAATATAAACCTAAAAGAAACAGAGGCACTACTTCGTCTTTCGGGTGGCGATGGCCGTAAACTCCTGAATATTTTTGAATTGGTAATAAATGCTACCGATGGCGAAATAATTGAGATAACTAACGAGAGAGTAATGCAGCTTGTTCAGAAAAACACTGTATTGTATGACAAGACCGGAGAACAGCACTATGACATAATTTCAGCCTTTATAAAATCTATGAGGGGTAGCGACCCCAATGGAGCCGTTTATTGGCTGGCAAGAATGATTGAAGGTGGCGAAGACCTGAAGTTTATTGCGCGAAGAATGCTTATACTTGCATCAGAAGATATTGGAAACGCGAATCCAACAGCTTTGATAATGGCAAATAACACCTTTCAGGCTGTCTCAACCATCGGTTACCCTGAATCGAGAATACTATTGAGTCAATGTGCAATTTACCTCGCTACTTCCCCTAAAAGTAACGCCAGCTATATGGCCATAGGAAAGGCCCAGCAAATTGTAAAACAAACAGGAGACCTACCGGTACCATTACATCTGCGCAATGCTCCTACCAAACTTATGAAAGAGTTAGGCTATGGTGATGAATATAAATACGCACACGATTACGACAATAATTTTGCCGATCAGGAATTCCTGCCCGATGAAATTAAAAACACAGCTTTTTATGACCCGGGAAATAATTCAAGGGAAAACTCTACCCGTGAATTTTTAAGAAACCGCTGGAAGAAGTACGGGTATTAAATAGCAAAGTTTCAAAGCCGCAGAGAAACTAAGTCAAAAAACTTTGAAACTTTGAAACTTTGAAACTTTGAAACTAAAACTTAATATTTAGTTTTTCAGAAACCAATTTATCATTTTGGTAATATTCAAAGACCCAGTCATTACCTTTTTTGAACACTACCCCATTTTTAGTTTCTGATACAGCAGTGTATGAATCCTGCTGTGATGTCTTATATATTTTCAAAACCACTTTAGGAGTACTATCTACCAATTGATAGCCATTAGCTATTGGCTGTGCAAAAAGCTGGTTAGTATTGTTTACCGTTTCAGGAGTTGCAGCCTGTTGATGTGCCGGAACTGAAGCAGCAGCTTTCACCGGCCTATCATTCTTACCTGAATATTTATAATCCAGTTGGGCTACTGACTGTGATGCTTCACGAAGCGCCTGATAATATGCTTTTTGATATGCTTTTTCTTTACTAGTCCCTTCAGCAGAAGTAAATACAACTTTACCATCACAATTTTTCAACTCAATAACCAGCTTAGTGCTAAGTAATCCTGAGTCATTTTTTACGTTAGCATATAGTGCTTTACATCTGTCCAAGGCAAGTTCATCCGGCATCTTTTGAGTTGGATGATAAACCAGCCATCCATACTTTTCAAAAATCATTTTAGTTAATGAATTCAGGTTATATTGATTATCCTCTTTAAGCCATTCAAATTTTTCAGGGACAACTACATATTTATAGTCATTTATACTTTGCGCAAAGCCGATTCCTGACATTAGCAACACAAACAATAGTATAGTCTTTTTCATAGCAATTATAAAATGTTTTTTATTTCAAGTAAGTGATTGATTTGCATTATTGAAGCAGGAGCTTCAAGATTATGCTCATTAAAAAAAATAGCCTCCATACCGCAGTCAATAGCTCCCTGTACATCGGCCTCAATACAGTCTCCTATCATTATACTTTCTTTCCTGTCGACATTTGCTGCCTTGAGAGCATATTCAAAAATACCTGCATGGGGCTTCTTGCAACCTGCCAACTCAGAATTTGTAATCGTATCGAAGTAATGCCCAATATTCGCATTTTTCAATTTACGTTCCTGAACTTCGTCAGGACCATTAGTAATGATATGCAGGCTGTATTTCGGTTTAAGATAGTCCAGTACTTCAACAGCACCTTCAAAAAGGTTGTTATTTTCAGGCAGCAGCCTTATGTATTGCTGTGAAATCCTTTCTAACAGAATATCATCGGCGGTAAAATCGATCAGCAAAAAAGTATCTTTTAAGCGCCCATAACGCAACTCCTGTTGCGTTATTTCACCATCACGATATAACTTCCAGTATTTAGCATTTATAGGTGAATAATGCTTATTAAATTCCTGATGGGAAACTTTGATATCGAGTTCTTCAAAAATAACCTGAAAAGCAAGCGCAGAGTTTTTTTCGAAATCCCACAACGTATGGTCGAGATCAAAAAAAACAGCCCTCTTATTAGTTATCTTCATTAGTTACCTTTTGTAATAACAGCATTATCTACGTGATAAATCCAGTCATCAACATCAGTATCGTTGTATCTGAAAGTTCCTTCAACAGTTACATATTGATCGGTCTTAAGCTTAATATTCGGATTTTTAAATTTTAGTCCCATGATGGTCTCAGGTCCTGCTTTTCCACAAAAGAAACACGAAGCAAAAACATTTTTGCTCAGGGCATAGTTCTTATTATCAATAGGCACGATAAAACCACTCATGGTAACGGGCTTTTTGTTTTTTGCCTTAAGTGTAGGGTTAATTACCGGATACATTACCCCTTCAGGATAATCTTTGCTTGGCTTTTTAAGGTATTTTATCTGAGCTAACAATTTCCAGGTAAGTGTATCATTCGCGGTTATGTAGGTAGATTCTCCTTTCGGTTTGTTAACCGCAGTATCTGAAGGTGTACCAAGTGACATTAAAACGAACCCCGAAACAATAAGGGCAAAAAATAAATAAGTCTTACGCATTTGCAAGAGTTTTTGAAATATTTAAACTATATGCTTTCACGGCAGGGATAACCGCTGCCAAAATCCCTACAAAGATAGTGAGCAGGAACAAATATCCTTCCTTTTCCCAAACAAACTCAAAAGGATTGAATGACATTTTAAATTCATCCTCCGATGAACCCGAAATAAACACCAATGCTATTCTACCAACAATCGTTCCAAACACATAGCCTGTAACACATAAAAGAAGGCTTTCTATAAGAACAAGTGATAAAAGCTGTAAACGGCTTGCACCATTAACGCGCAATAATGCAAATTCGTATTTCCTGTCCTTTAGCGTATTGAATAACGCTATAAAAATACTGATTCCTGATATTAACATTATACCATATGCCAGATACTGTAATGCATTAAGCCCAATACCAAATAAAGTAAACAGCCTGTTGATTTCTATACCCGGAAGAGCTGCCTGCATTTTAGTATTTTGGGCAATAATCCTTGGCCACATAAAAATTGCATTCTTGTTTCTGAATTTCAATAATACGGCTGTTATTTCTTTTCCTTCTTCATTAACTACAGTAGCCTCTTCATGATTATGGTCGTGGGGTTCCCCAACATGGCTTTCATGATCATGGCTGTGTGATTCGTCAGTATGAGCTTCATGATCGTGATTATGGGCTTCTTCAGCGTGATCATGATGATCATGGGTATCAGCAACAGCCTCGTGTGCATGGTCGTGTTCCTCTTCTGCCCCTTCTTCATGTTCATGATCGTGCATCGCCCAGACACTTTGTATATTACATAATATAAGATTGTCTACAACCTTACCTGTAGGCGAAGCTATTCCGGTTACGACATAGGCATGACTATCGTGTACCTCTCCTTCTTCGGCATCCCCATGAGAGCCAAAGAATTTATCGCCTACCTTTATCCCCATTTTTTTGGCGATTTCGCTACCTACCACAACTTCAAAGTCTTTACTGAATACCTTACCATTAGAAACAGTAGCTCCGTACTTTGAAAGATATTCCGGCGTAGTACCTACAATACGAAACCCTCTGTAATTATCTCCAAAAGCTAATGGAATAGCGCTTTTAACAAAAGGATGGTGCATCCATTTTTTTGCTTCAGTATAATCAATATTACCGGTAGGAGCATCTACCTGATAAACCGACGACAATATTAACTGTAAGGGACTTCCCTGTGCACCGAGCACCATATCCACACCATCAATATTATCATTGAATTTTTTCTCGAATTGCTGCTCCAATAGTATCAGCAAGGTTATGATTGCAACACTGGCTGTTAAGAGTATAATGCTTAGTGCTGTATTTAATGGCTTGAACCAAATATTTTTCCAGGCTATTTTTGTGATCATTACAGAGAGATTTGGTTAGGAAAACGGTCTTTTAACCTTTGATCATGCGTTACAATTACCAATGCAGTTCCAAACTGCTTTGCAAGATGATCCAGCATATCGGCAACTTTAAAAGCATTCTCATCGTCAAGGCTCGAGGTTGGTTCGTCGGCTAATAACAGTTTGGGCTCATTAATAAGTGCACGGGCAATCGAAACCCTTTGCTGTTGACCTATACTTAATTGTGATGGTAATTTATGAAGATGCTCTTTAAGATCAAGCTGTTCTAAAAGCTGTCTGGCTTTATCGCCAGCCTGTTTACCCGTTGCCAGCCATGAAGCCAGGACAACATTTTCCAGTACATCCAGTGAAGCAATAAAATAAGATTGCTGCAATACCAGCCCTATATTTTTTCCTCTGAAATGATCCAGTTGTTTTTCTGAAAGGGTAACGATATTAGTATCCTCTATAATTATATCGCCGTTTTGGGGTCTTTGCAAACCGCCTAAAAGGTGTAAAAGTGTAGTTTTTCCTTTTCCGGAACCTCCTGTTATCAGAAGGCTCTCTCCTCTCGATGTGGCTATATCAGGAAAGCTGAATGCTGTACGTTGCCCATAAGAGAAGTTTATATTTTTTGTACTTATCATGCCAATTTGTAATTGACCTGCAATTTAGCGAAAAGAGAATGATAAAAAAAGTTAACAATTAGGCATTGTGCTCAACATTATGGTTATTTCTCATCTCAAAGACAATAATACTTTGCAACATACCTTTTTCTTTATCATCATTTTCAAAAGCACGTTCAAGATTTAACTCATCATCCTGAAGAGCATCAAGGCAACGTGCATAAATAGACTTGCGGCTTTTAAGGTCTGTCATTGATAAATCCAGGCGAATTTCCAAAACAGAACGATGAATGTAAGGATCACTTATATAGACTTTTGCGTGTTCCCTGTCATAATTTTCAGTAAGATTAAAATCGACAAGTTCAAACTGGTGTTTTTCAAGTTTTTCAAGTACCATCGCAGGCAACTCCCTATCCCTTACTTCCGGCTCATCGGGCAAATCAAACTCCCCATCATATTTAAAGGTCATAGTGTAGTTATGCATAGCTATTTTTTTATTTTAAAATTAAAACATAAACTATAACCCTGTAAATTAATTAACAAAACGATAGGAAAGGTTTAATTCAAAATACTGATTACATTAAGATTACTTTTTAATTTACACTATATTTGCCCTATCAGGATTGCTTTATAAAATAATACCATAGGCAAAAGCAGGTCTTTTGCAGTTTCCGGAGCATTCCAGCTACCGGAGAAATAATCTATTATTATTTAATAAAGTATATATATGAAACCTACCATAAAAATTGCCGTTATCGGCGGCACCGGAAAAGCCGGAAGCTTTTTGATAAAAGAGCTCAAAAAGCAGCATATCAAATTTAAAGCAATGGTTCGAAATCCTGAAAATTCGAATTTCTCTCCTGAACAATTTCTGAAAGGCAATGTAAGTGATTACGAGACTGTCGTATCACTCCTTAAAGACTGTGACGTTGTTATAAGCATGCTGGGCATGGGTACTTCGTCAAATCCATCAACAATCTTTACAACTGCCACCGCTAATATAATTAAGGCTATGGGAGAAGCAAACATTAAACGTTACATCGTAATTACCGGATTGAATGTCGACACTCCTTCAGACGACAAAGGCGAGAAATCTAAAATGGCTACCGGATGGATGATGACACATTATCCCGAAACTACAAAAAACAAACAACAGGAATACGAACTACTTGTTAAAAGTGATTTAGACTGGACAATGGTTCGCTTGCCTATGATTATGCAAACCGATGAAAAACCGGAAATAAACATCAGCCTCCTTGATTGTCCGGGTGATGCAATCAGCGCGACATCACTTGCAAAGTTTGTCATTGATCAGATTGACGACCCTACCTATATCAGGAAAGCTCCTTTTATAGCAAACATTTAAACTGTAACGGTGAGCCAAGGCTCACCGTTTATTTTACAAAATCCCGTCATCAGCAAAACTTAAATAACCATTTTCGGTTACTATAACATGATCAAGAACATTAATACTTAAAGCCTGCCCTGCCGTTTTAAGCTGACGTGTTATCTGCTTATCAGGTTCACTCGCCTGTAATATGCCCGAAGGATGATTGTGCACTAAAATTATACCCGTAGCATTTTGCTCTAAAGCGGTTTTAAACAAAATACGTACATCTACCACAGTACCGGTTATCCCGCCTTTACTTAATTGCGACTTATAAGTAACTTTATTCGAGTTATTCAGGTATAATACCCAAAACTCTTCATGTGGCAGCTCTCCTATTATAGGCTGCATAATCTCAAATACAGCACGACTTGAAGTAATTCGCTTTAAATCAACTCCGGCTTCATCGCGTCTCCTTCGTCCCAGCTCCATAGCAGCTGCAATGGTTATGGCTTTAGCTTCACCAATTCCTTTAAAACTCATTAATTGCTGTAAACTCTGCTTGCCTAATGCGTTCAGGCTGTTGTCTACACTAGATAAAATCCGCTTGCTCAGTTCAACCGCACTTTCATTACGGCTACCTGAGCCTATAAGTATGGCAATAAGCTCGGCATCACTTAGGGCTGCCTTTCCCTTAAGCATAAGCTTTTCACGTGGCTGATCGTCTTCCGCCCAGTATTTAATTGAGAAATTACCTGTAGATTCTTCCATAGTAAGATGTAAAATACTAATGTACAGAAAATGACTGTTGAAATTATACCATATGAGATATTTCTTTCGTTTCAAAACAAAACAATCTCACTATGAAACACTTACTATTTGTGCTTTTATTAGCATGCACTAACAATGTCACCTCTGATACTACAAATCTGAAACCTACAAAACCTAAAGACTTTTATGAAAAACTTTCAGACGCGGCAATATCCATAGTCAATCCTTCAATAGAATACGACCCCACCTATTTCACCATTCCTTACCCTAATGGCGATGTTCCTAAAGACAAAGGCGTTTGTACCGATGTTGTAATTCGTTCCTATCGCAAATTGGGTATCGATTTACAAAAAGAAGTGCATGAAGACATGAAAAAGAATTTTGACAAATACCCAAAAGCCTGGGGATTAAAATCCACCGATTCTAACATAGACCACAGACGCGTGCCTAACTTACAGGTTTTCTTTTCCCGTTTTGGAGAAGTACTTCCCAAAACGCAAAAAACTGCCGATTATAATCCCGGAGATATCGTTACCTGGAGATTATCCGACAGACATGTGCACATTGGAATGGTTGTAGACAGAAAAGCAGCATCGGGAAGGCCCATGATCGTGCATAATATTGGTTCGGGACAGGTAATGGAAGATGTACTTTTTAATTATGAAATTACCGGACACTACCGATATAAAAAATAAAAAAACAGGGGCTAAAAAGACAATTATTGGTTTGGATTGGTTGGATGGATGGATTGGATTACCAAAATTTATCATCATGCCTTATGCCCCTGTTAATGCTAAAAAAACCGGGCCGCCTTTATGACTTGCTAAACCTAAATTATTAGACCTCTAAAGAAAAAATTACACTACTTTTAATTAAAAACTTTAAAATCTAAAAATGGCGAACCCGGAATACCTAAAACTTATTATTTGAAATTTTAGGCAACATTAGCACATTTTTTTATTGATTCTTAATAAAACAGTCCAAATAAGCGCGGGAAAAAAGTGACATAATCGGGTATTTTAAGTGACACACTTACCCTAAATCTTTATTTTTCAAGCAACTAAAAACCCTACTAACAAAAAATAAGCTTTCTGCCAGCAGGGTGTAAAAAATTCATCTGAAACATCATTTAGTACTTTCAGATAATCAAGAAATCATCTGTTTTTATTTCAGATCATAAGAAACAAGTCTGTATTCGATGAAACCTGTCGCGGTTGATATATACCTGTACTTTTTAATGACAAAACCGATACGGGGAGAATACCCCTCTACAACCCCTACTCCCTCAGGCAAATTTTTATCCGGGTAAGGATTAAAATAACCTGAATATGGGAACACTTCATAGTTTTGCCCCTCTACCGTTATGGTAGTCTTATCTTTTAAAGTATAAGTTGTAGTACCAAATTCATAATTTAAATTTGCAGGACGTGTTTCTGTAAAACTGCTATCGGTTCCCGGATGTAAAACCCTCCCTAAAGAATTAATAAGATGATCCGATTTGTCAATTCTTAAAAACGCTTCTCCATCCAACAGATCATCTGTACTTGTTAGTTTAAAATATTCTTTTCCATCGATATTTTCAATTCCAACAACTTTTACAGTATCTGTTTTACCGGAATAATTTTCCTGATCTCCATTTATAGTATATCTTTTATAGACCCACTCATTCCCAACTTTAAGGTTAAAGAATTCTTTTTTGTTGTTGTCATCATCATTAGAACAAGATGACAAAGCAATGACAATAGCCATTAGTGTTACGATTTTTTTCATAGTGATTGAAGTTTGATTTATAAGCATATAACCAGATCTCAAAATTTATATTGTACTGCAAAACCTACAATTTTATTGTTTTAAAACATAAAAAAACCTGCTAAGTTTTCACTAGCAGGCTATTTATAAAAGTCATTTCAACTATATAAGATTCTTTACTTCATCAAAATTAAGTCCTCCATAGTTACCCGAACTCATCAGCAAGAGGGCAACCCCCTCAGAACCATATTTCAGATTATAAAGATAATCCTTAAAAGCATCCGGATTGGTATAGATAATCAAATCCTTACGATTGAAGGCTTTAGCTATCTGCTCATAAGTTACCTCTTCAAGCTGTTTTATCTTTACTGCATCAGGAGAATAGAATACCACCGCCACATCAGCATTATCAAGTGCACCTTCATATTCCTTAAGGAATTCTGCATTAAGGCTGCTGTAAGTATGAAGCTCCAGACAGGCAATAAGGGTTTTATCAGGATACTGTTCTTTTACAGCTTTGGTGGTGGCTGCTACTTTGCTTGGCGAATGCGCAAAATCTTTATAAGCTACATTCTTACCATTCTGAGCAATTTTCTCAAGACGTTTACTTGCACCTTTAAAGCTGGCAATAGCCTCATAAAAATCAGCCTCATCCACGCCCATGTTTTGACAAATCCATTTTGCTCCCGCAAGATTGTTAAGGTTATGCGCACCAAAAACCTCTATAGGCATAGGCCCCTCAGGAGTTTCAAGAAGCGTTACCCCATTCTGAACAGTATATTCAGGAGTATGGTATGCCAGTTTACGGATAGGATTTGTAGCTTCTTCCGCAACACGTTTTACTTCCGGATCATTCTCGTTGTAAACTAAAATACCCCCATTAGTAATTTTCTCGATAAATATCTTAAACTGGTCTACGTAGTTCTCGTATGTAGGGAACACATTGATATGATCCCAGGCAATACCACTTATTAAAGCGATATTCGGTTGGTATAAATGGAATTTTGGTCTTCTGTCCATTGGAGATGACAGGTATTCATCGCCTTCAAGAACAATAAAATCATTTTCCTCTGTCAGGTGCACCATCGTATCGAATCCTTCCAGTTGGGCACCCACCATATAATCAACATCAATATTATGATAGTGCATAACGTGAAGTATCATGCTGGTAATGGTTGTCTTTCCATGAGAACCACCTATAACTACACGGGTCTTATTTTTAGATTGCTCATACAGAAATTCAGGGTATGAATAGATCTTCAGGCCTAACTCCTGGGCTTTAAGCAATTCGGGGTTATCGGCTTTGGCATGCATCCCTAATATTATAGCTTCGATATCAGCCGTTATTTTTTCAGGAAACCAACCCATTTCTGCCGGAAGCAGTCCTTTCTTTTCAAGGCGTGAACGTGATGGTTCAAAAATAGCATCGTCGCTGCCCGTTACCTGATATCCTTTTGAGTGAAGTGCCAGTGCCAGATTGTGCATGGCGGCACCACCTATTGCTATAAAATGTGTACGCATTATTTTATTTTCTTAAGACTTCAAATGTAGCCAAAATGAAAGAATTATATAGTTGTAAAAAACAAAAAAATCCGCTTCTCAATGAGAAGCGGATTTCTTATGAATATGAACGTAATTATATACTTATTTCACGATTGTCATCTCGTCAACAATGTGTTTAGCATTTGAGTATTTGTCGATTACCCAAAGTACATAACGAATGTCAACGTTGATAGTCCTTTGCAGGTCTTTATCAAAGATAACGTCACCGGCCATAGCCTCGATGTTTCCGTCAAACGCAAGACCGATAAGCTCACCTTTACCGTTAAGCACCGGAGAACCTGAGTTACCACCTGTAATATCATTATCCGTAAGGAAGTTTACCGGCATGTAACCTGCTTTATCAGCATACTGACCGAAGTCTTTTTTCTCATAAAGCTCAAGAAGTCTTTTCGGAAGATCGAACTCCTCATCATTCGGTTTGTATTTAGCTACTTCACCCTGCATAGTAGTGTAGTAGTTTTTCTTGGCATCGTTTCTCTTATCTTTAGGAAGCGAACGTACTTTACCGTAAGTTAAACGTAGTGTGCTGTTAGCATCAGGATAATATTTAACATCCGGATTAGCAACTCTAAGACCTTCTACAAGTAAACGGAATGATTTAGAGAAATCAGCATCAAGTTTTTGCTGCTCTTCAGATTTAGCTCTGTATTTAGTCATCAAATCAGATGAAAGAAGGTAAAGCGGGTCATTTTTAAGTGTTTCAACACTTGGATTTGCCAACCATGCTTCAAGTTTTTCTTTAGTTCCAAAGATACTATTGTCAAATGCATTATTTACATAAGCAGTGTAGTTATAATTGTTCTCTTTGCCAATTTTAGCAACAAGCGGAGCAATTTCGTATCCTGTTGATTTAGTAGCGTAAAGATTAAGCTGCGCTGCAAGTACATCTTTCTCTATAGGCAGGTACATTGTACCGTATACTTCTTCGATATAAGCATCAAGATCACCTTTCATTGCCGCTCTTCCAGATTCATTAGAGTTAGCATACTGCTCAAGTCCACGACCTAAACCTGCTGGTGTAGCTGCAAAAGCACTTGTTCTAAGCATACCTACAAGGTAGTTATCATGACGCGCTTTCTCGTTTGTTTTAGCATAGTAACCGTTAATAGTAGTGATTACATCACCATACTTAGCTTTGTTCTCAGCTTTGTTAGCCCATTTATTGAAATCAGCTTCGTTTTTAGCTTTAGTAGCAGCTGTTTTGTGCTTTGTAAGCGCATCGATCATACCCTGGCGGTTTTTCCAGTAGTTTGCAACCTGAGCATATTTAGATGCATAGTTAAGACGTACTTTCTGGTCTTTGTCCATATGCACCTTCATTTTGTCCATACCAAGTTTAGATGACTCAACCCAGGCAGGGTAAGCATACTTAACATTCTGCTCGATACCACCAGCCGGCATCCAGCGGTTAGTACGGCCCGGGTATCCAAGGATCATTGCAAAGTCGTTCTCCTGAACACCTTTTAAACTTACAGGTAGGTAGTGTTTAGGTTTTAGAGGAACGTTTTTCTCAGAGTATTCAGCTGGGTTACCGTTAGCATCTGCATATACACGGAACATTGAGAAATCACCTGTGTGACGAGGCCACTCCCAGTTGTCTGTATCTCCACCAAATTTACCAATGCTCTCAGGAGGGGTACCTACAAGACGAACATCGTTATAATCCTGGTAAACAAAATAATAGAATTCATTACCCTGGAAGAAAGAACGAACAGAAACTACATATTTACCGTTCTCACTGTTTTCTTTTTCGATAGCAGCACTTTCCTGTTGGATAGCTTTCTCTCTTTCTGCCTCAGTCATATTAGGATTAAGTTTTCCTAATATCCTTTTGGTAGCATCGTCCATTCTTACGAAGAAACGAACTGAAAGGCTTTTTGGCTTTAGCTCCCCTGCATGGTTAGCAGCCCAGAAACCATTTTTAAGCCAGTTAGCTTCAGGAGTAGAAAGTTCAGCGATTGCCTCATAACCGCAGTGGTGGTTTGTAAGAACAAGTCCGTCTTTAGAGATGATCTCAGCTGTACAGCCGCCGTTAAACTGAACGATAGCATCTTTTAAGCTATGGTTGTTAATGCTGTAAATCTCTTCAGTTGTTAACTGAAGCCCCATTTTCTGCATATCCCTGTGATTAAGACGCTCAATGAACATCAAAAACCACATTCCCTCGTCAGCTCTTACCGGAAGAACCATAAGCGACATGGTAAGGAATAAAATAATTTTTTTCATTTGTTGTGGATAAAAGTTAATAGTCGTTAGCTAATAGTCACTGTAAATTCATTTTTGTTACAGCATAACCACTAACTATTTTTAAATTTTGTGCTGCGAAGATACTTTTTTTTGAGAATTCAATAAAATTATAGGGTTGTAAAAACTATGTAAAGAATACATTTTTCCATAAAAAAAGATGCCTTTCGGCATCTTTTTACTCTTTTGATAACCCAACCATGGCCAGTCCTTTTTTCTTTTCAGATTCCGGCAGATAGTCGCGTTTATTTAAGTGGGTATAATATTCCTGTATAAAAGCCTTAAATCTGTTGATATCTTCTTCATCGGCTTTGGTTATATGCTTAATAAGATTATGCTTGCCAAGCGGGTCTTTTCTGTAATCCGATTTAAGCAATACATCTTTTTCATTGAACAGATAGTAATAATCATTGGTTATAAAATTGAAAGCACCATTGGAAAAGTTAATCACAAAATGATTTTTGGCAGCCTCTTTATCAAAGTGATCTTTACCAAAAGCGAAATACGGTTTGTCATAATTCATCATTCCCAGCAGTGTAGGCATAATATCAATATGCTGCATAATCTTATCATCTTTCGCTTTCATTGTGCTGCCCGGCTTAAAGAAGAATATCGGAATGGTATAGTCAAACGGTGCCTTTTTAAATTTCTTATTATCTGCCCCTGATGAATGGTCGGCAGTAATTATAAAAAGAGTGTTTTTATACCATGGTTCCTTTTCAATGCTTTTAAAGAATTCACCCAATGCATAATCCGAATATTTTATAGCACGGTGAATTGGCAATGTACCTTCGCTGAACTGCTTTGGCAGTCCCGGAGGGATAGCATACGGATGATGTGACGATAGCGTAAAAAATGTAGCAAAAAATGGTTTCCCGGTATCACTCATCTTATTAAGCTTTTTATGAACAAAAGGCATGAACTTGTGATCCCATATCCCCCATTTACCGTCAAAATCTGCTGTACCGTTCTCCTGCTCATATTCGCCACGGGAGTAGAAATTCTTTATCCCCGTATTTTTACCAAAAGACACAAATCCCATAGATTCTTTTACAGCTCCATGAAAGAACGCCGTATTGTACCCCATATCGTTCATACACTGTGGCAATGCATAATAAGGGGCCACCGAATTAGGCATTGACAAGAAGTGTTCTTTAAATGTTGGTATTGATGCCCAGATAGCAGGAAGAGCATCTACCGAGCGGTAACCATTCTGATGTCCGTTAGTAAACAGATAACCCTCCTGAAAAAGTGAGTCAAGAAAAGGAGTATTGGTTTCCTGTCCGGGTTTAAACTGATCTGAAAGGCTTTTTATATGAGCCTTACCAAAACTCTCCAATATAATAACCATTACATTCGTTTTTCTGTCAATATCAAACGCCTCTAATATTTCAGGATTATGAGTGGTAGGGTATATATTTTCGGCAATCTTATCATCAAAATATTTCAATGCCTTTGCCTCTTTCGACTTACCTATTGTCCTTATAAAACAAAACGGATTACTTAGCATAAAAGAGGTATGCGTAGGGTTTTCGGTATACAGGAATGCATCGTTCATACCTATAGGAAACGATGCCGCTGAAAATGTAGCTCCCCTCACAAAGAATACCACTACTACCATCATTACCAAAAAGTAACCACTATTAACGATATAATATCTTTTAGGAGTAACAGTTTCATTTTTTTCTAAAAACTCCTGTTTTCCTTCACATGAACATTTATAGCTTTGGTATAAAATAACCAGCAATAGAAAATAAAAAATAAAGCCGTACCAATAGTCTGCAACAAAATCAGCTAAAAGCGGCACAAAAGCATCTTCTCCCAAAAGAAAGAAATCGCCCAATACAATTCTTGCCTGTTTGAAAGGGTAATAAAAAATATCAGCAACATTAATCAGCAAACCCAGTCCATTCGTCACCATAAACACCCAGAACATTACTTTACGATACATCTTATTCTCCCTGAAATGGAACGGAATCAAAGACATAACGATAAATAACAAATTGATGTAAATTATAGAAACCGTATCAAACATCAGGCTGCCTCTTAAAAGACTTAACACATCTTTTCCCTGTATCGGATCAATAAGATCACTATTGAAGTATAAAAAAGCGAGACGGCATAACATAAAAACCACATACACCGTAAACAGTCTCACTAACAAAACAAAAAGACTGTTTTTATAATTGAATTTCATAATATTTTGCTATCAAATAGTTATAAAAATGTTAACTAAAAATTTTTACGATGCAAAGATATAGGGTTTTTATTAAAATTAAGTTAACAAATACGATTATTTAAACAAATGTTTAATTTTTAATGTATTGAAAATTAAGTATAAAACAAAAAAAAGCCGACTTAAAAGTCGGCTTTAGTATATTTAAGAATAGTATTAGTTGTTTAGCATTTGCCAAAGCTTATCCTTCAGTTCAGTAAGTCCCTGTTGTGCAACAGACGAGATAAACATATAAGGCATACCTTTAAATTCCTTATCAAGTGCTGTTTTCATCTCAGCCTTAAGCTCTTCGTCAAGCATATCGCATTTAGAAACTACAATTAGTCTGTCTTTATCAAGCATTTCAGGATTATAGCGTCTTAGTTCATCAAGAAGTATATCATATTCTTTTTTGATATCTTCAGCATCTGCAGGAATCAAAAACAACAATGTTGAGTTACGTTCAATATGCCTTAAGAAATAATGGCCTAGTCCTTTACCCTCTGCAGCCCCTTCAATGATTCCTGGAATATCGGCAATTACAAATGATTGGAAATCTCTGTAGGCAACAATCCCTAAATTCGGTTTAAGAGTGGTAAACGGATAATCGGCAATTTTAGGCTTAGCAGAAGTAAGCACCGATAGTAATGTTGATTTTCCGGCATTAGGAAAACCTACCAAGCCAACATCCGCAAGAACTTTAAGCTCAAGAATGATATCGCGTTCTTCTGCAGGCATTCCTGGCTGCGAATATCTTGGCGTCTGGTTTGTTGCACTACGGAAATGCCAGTTACCCAAACCTCCTTTACCACCTTTGGCTACAATTTGTTTTTCGCCATCTTCGGTAATCTCGAAAAGTATTTCGTTAGTTTCTTTATCACGAACCACAGTTCCCAACGGAACCTCAATGTATTTATCTTCACCATCTGCACCGGTACTGCGTGCACTACCACCATCGCCACCATGGGTAGCTTTAATGTGTCTTGCAAACTTAAGGTGATACAATGTCCACAAACTCTTGTTCCCAATCAGGTAAACGTGTCCTCCACGGCCACCATCACCTCCATCAGGCCCACCTTTTTCAATAAACTTTTCTCTGTGCAGGTGTGTAGACCCTTTACCTCCCTTACCGGAAGACACATATATCTTTACGTAATCTACAAAATTCCCTTCTGTCATGCTTTCCTGTTAATTGTTTATTGTTTCGTGGTTGTGGGTGCAAAAGTAAGCTATTTTTATGAATTTGCCTATTTAAGCCACTTTGCACAAAACAGATCTTATTAAAAAACAAAACGGGGCTCAATGGCCCCGCTTCGTCAAATTGACAAAATTTAGTAGTCTCTTTAATTTCTTATAAACATTTTTACAGCCTGAGCATTATTGCCATTAAGCTTAATAAAATAGGTTCCTGAAGAAAGGGTCTCTACATTTACAGAGAATTCTGTTGTATCTACGTTGCCGTTAAGCAGTACTTTACCCGAAATATCAACTATACTATAACCCTGAAGTGAAGTATTTGCAGCTAACGCGATATTAAGTATATTGTTTGTAGGGTTAGGATAAACAACAATTCCGCTCGCAAATGAAGGATCATTAACTCCTAATGTACAATCAGGATTAGCAGTAATTGTTAATGGGTTATCATAAGTACTCATTATGTTATTAGCACATACAGCCATTGCTGCATCAACATGGTACACACCCGGAGTACTAGCTACATAGCTTGCTTCATAACCATCCTCTAAAGGAAGACCGTCTTTAAACCACTGAATGTTGATATAATCTTCTGCAGCTCCCGGTAATGCTAATACCACTGTATCACCTTCACAAATCAGGTAATCAGGACCATCCATTTCTACATCTTCACTTGGTGTTGCAGTGAATGAAAGTGGTAACCAGTTATAGCTGTCAATAAATATCGTATTCGACTCATAAGAATCTTCACCAATAGTTGTAACTACTTTTAACGTAGCCTGATCATAAGTATTCCAGTCATACTCGAAAGATGCAACCGTAGCGTCTTCAATAGCTGTGAATTCTTCCTCACCACCAAATTTCGCATACCACTGATAAGTATCATAACCTACTGCATTAGTTACGAAAGTCAGCCCGTTAGTGTCCGGACAAAGCATCGTATCACCCTGAATCACAAGCGGTGAAGGTGTAGAAGGACCACAATCGTCGCTTGCAACAACATTTACAGGTATTGATGCTGAAGTAGCATTAGGACATATTTCTACCCCTGCAACTACATGGTAAACACCTGGCTCAGTAATAGTGTAAGTAATCGAAGTTGCCCCTTCAATTGCAACACCATCTTTATACCATTGAACAATAGTATAAGGCTCAAGAACTGTTTGTACAATTTTTGCTCCTGTACACATTACATACTTTTGCTGTAACGTTTCTTCATCAAATTCAAAATGTACGTTACCCTGAAGTTGGTTTCTTATTAAAAGACTAGACCAGTTATAACTGTCAATCTGAATTTCATTGGATTCATATGTCTGGCCATCTTTAGTAACTACAACTTTTAAAAGTGCCTGGTCATAAGTATACCAGTCATACGTAAATGATGCAGCGTTAGCTCCCTCAATAGCTTCAAAGTCATCATTTAAAAACCAATACTTGAAATACCACTGATACGAATCATATTCATCAGTATTTGTTATCGTTGCTGTTCCGTCTGTGTAAGGACACAACATTACATCACCTTCAATAGTTGGCGCCTGTGCAAATACTCCACCTGAAAATACAATCAGGAAGAATGCAAATAATTTTTTAATCATTTATAGAGAGTTATTTTTGTTATACTACAAATGACAGTAATGCTGTTTAAAAAACTATTATTTAACTACGGACAAAACGTGACATTTTTAAACGAAAACGTGACACAATCTATAAATCAACACTTTATAAAAAACAAGAATTGAGAATCCTTTAATTAAAAATTACGTATTTTAAATACTATAATTAACTGATGTTTACCCAAACTTAGACCATCATTTAGTAACTTGCATCAAATATGAAATACATGAAGATCATACCGCTCAATGAGGGCATATTTACTGTTACTAAAGACAAAATATTTACTGAAATACAACGGGATGAAGTTGAAACTGCCGATCCAAAACTATTGAAAATGGGCGTATGTCCATTTTTGATAGTGTTGCCTAACAACGAGCTGGTTTTATTTGATGCAGGAACGGGCTATATAAAGAACAACAGAATTGTATTGCTTCAACGCATGGAGGAGACCGGCTACCAACCGGAGCAGGTAAGTAAGATTCTGCTATCACATCTACATAAAGACCACATCGAAGGCTTAGGACAAATTAATGGCAACGCTATTGAGCCCTATTTCCCTAATGCCCAAATATATTATCAGCAAAGAGAATTAGAATATGCTTTAAAACAAACAGAAAGCTATTCGTTCGATCAGGAATACTTAAAACTCTTCACAAAATTACCAAACCTTGTTGCCATGAATGACAACGAGGGCAACATAAACGAATATATTACATATCAGGTAACAGGAGGACACTCTCCTTTTCATCAGGTATTCTGGATAAAAGAAGGAAATGAAACTGCTTTTTATGGCGCTGATAATCTCCCACAAAAAAGCTATCTGAAATTCCATATCGCTTACAAGTCAGACTATGACGGAAAGAAAGCAAAAGAATTGCGATTACTATGGGAAGAACAGGCTAAAGCTGAAAACTGGACAATATTGTTCTACCATGAATTTAGCCGCAATGTAACAACATTATAAACAGAAAAAGCCGGATAAACCGGCTTTTCTTATTTTCTAAAAAAATATTATTCTTTTAGTGATCTTACTTTTACCTCCTGAATCTTTACACCGTCCATTTTTAAAACTTCAAGCTCATAAAGATTCCATGCCAGCTTCTCACCTACTTTTGGTATGTATGAAAGCTCTGTCATTACAAGTCCGCTAACCGTAGTCACTTCATAATCATTCGTCAAATCATCCAGATCAAAATAGGTAAGGAAATCATGCAACGGATAATGTCCGTCTACCGTCCAGGTTCCATCTTCATTAGCAACAAGCTTAAACTCGTCTTCATAAAAATCGGAAGCATCACCTACTAAGGCTTCAAGGATATCATTAAGGGTAATTAATCCCTGGAATACACCATACTCATCTGTTACCAACGCATAGTGCACTTTTGTTTTTTTGAATATCTCAAGTGCCTTGTATGCCGAGGTATGTTCTATCAGATATACAGGCTCTTTTACAATTTCTTTCAGGCTAAAATCATTCCTGTCATAATTAGCAAAAATATCTTTTAGCAACACTACCCCTATCACATCATCCAGGCTTGCCCCATCAATAACAGGATATACAGAATGTAGCTCCTGCAACATAATCTCACGAACCTTTTCATTATTAGAATCAGTAGAAAGATAAGCCACTGATTTACGGTGGGTCATAAGGGAATTTACCTTACGATCTCCAATATGAAACACACGCTCCATAATGTCGTGCTCAATCTCCTGAACCTCCCCGCCTTCTGTACCTTCTTTAATAATGGCTTTGATTTCCTCTTCGGTAACTTTTCCATCTGCCGTTGGGCGAATATTGAACACCTTCAAAAGAAATTCAGTAGACGAAGTTAGCATCCAAATAAACGGAGCCGTGATTATCGAAATGTATTTCATCGGTATAGCTACCGCTTTCGCAATAGTCTCCGGATAGTTAAGCCCTATCCGTTTAGGAAGAAGCTCACCAAGAACCAATGAGAAAAACGTTAGTATAACAACTACTATACCTACTGATATATTAGCTGCATAAGGCTTAAGTACTTCAAAACTTTCGATAAAAACCTTAACATCGTCGGTTACTTTATCACCCGAATAAATACCCGTTAAGATACCGATAAGCGTAATACCTATCTGTACCGTTGAAAGGAACTTATTAGGCGAGTTCGCAAGATCAAGTGCCGTTTGTGCACTTGCATTACCTTTTTTAGCTGCAGATTCAAGACGGTTTTTTCTTGCCGAAATCAATGCGATCTCCGACATGGAGAAAACTCCGTTTAAAATAATCAGAAATAATATTATGGCTATTTCCAAGCGTTAAGTTTTAAATTAAAGCGTATCGATTACCGCGCTCAATCGGTTTGTTATTTCAGCTATCTCACCTATACCGTTTACAGCGTGGAATTTACCCTGTGCTTTGTAATACTCAATAAGTGGAGCAGTTTTCTCATTATATTCCTGGTAACGGTTACGGATAAGTGCTTCATCCTGATCATCCGCACGACCACTCGTTTTACCTCTTTCAAGAAGACGGGCAACAAGCACCTCATCATCTGCCTCAAGAGCAACAGTAGCTGTTACACCCCATCCTTTAGTCTTAAGGAATTCGTCAAGTGCATCAGCCTGTTCAGTCGTACGCGGAAAACCATCAAAAAGAAAACCTTTTGTGTCAGGGTTCTTTTCTATCTCATCCTGCAGCATTTTTATTGTAAGCGCATCCGGAACAAGCTCACCTTTGTTAATATAAGATTTCGCTTCAAGTCCAAGAGGTGTTTCGTTTTTAATGTTGTAACGGAAAATATCACCAGTAGAGATATGAGTAAGGTTGTATTTAGTTTTTAAAAACTCAGCCTGAGTCCCTTTACCGGCACCCGGTTTTCCGAAAAGTACAATATTGATCATTTTATATTTAAGTTGTATTATTTATTCTTTCAATTGATAAACCTCAGGCAGGTTTCGGCCTAATTCGTCGTAATCAAGACCGTAGCCTACAATAAACTTATCAGGAATCTCAAACCCGATATAATCCAATTTTATATCCTGTTTGTAGGCCTCGGGTTTAAAAAACAATGTTGCAATCTTCAATTGTTTCAGGTTATGTCCTTCAAAAATCTTTTTAAGTTCAGCAACGGTGTTCCCTGTATCAACTATATCTTCAATTATAACAACACTTCTACCCTCAAGGCTTTTACTCAGGCCTATAAGTTGTTTTACGCTGTTTGTGCTTGCGGTACCTTCGTATGATGACATCTTTACAAAGCTTACCTCACAAGGCAATGAATATTTTTTCACAAAGTCAGACACTACCATAAAAGAGCCGTTTAAAACACCTATAAATACAGGTATATCGCCTTTAAGATCTTCTTCAGCCTGTTTAACCAGTCTGCCGATTGCAGCATCAATTTCGGCAGCGCTTATAAAAGGAACAAAATGTTTATCGTGAAGTTGTATCACTGTTTTATTATTGTTTAATATTTACGATAATGTGCAAATATACTAATTACCAACCACCTCCTTACAACTACCCCTTGATTTTGCGATAATTTTAGCAGACTATTAAAGTGGCATTATTACACCAAACTGTATATTTTTAGTATTAAATCCTGCATTAGAATCCTGCAGGCCCGCATTAGAAGTGTGTCTGGCCGCAACCCTGACATCAAGACCTACTTTTCCAAATTTGTAGGTAGTTCCCAAAGCAAAGACATCACAAAAAGCAAAACCTTTAGTTAACCTTTCCGTTTCTGTATCCGTTATCATAGGGCCAACATTACCCATTGCATACATACTGAAATCTTCTGTAATATTATAACGTGCAAAAAAGGCAACATTTAATATGTATTCACGAATATCTTTAAGTTTCATGTATTCTATCCTTGTTTCATCAGACTCACCCGGTTTTACAAAATAAGGATTTTTCAATCTGTGGCGTGCGAAATTAACTTCCGGTTGTAAAGCCACCTGAAATTCCCATTTCTTTCCGGGATTTAGCGAATAATAGATTTGTCCCTGAATATAGTTATTGGTATAAGTATAATCAGTATTATTGAATTCACCACCGTTGCCATAAGCAAGACCTACAGTATAACGTGACGTTTTTTCAGTTTCCTGCGCCTGTAGTGCGGCACAGCACAATAGCATTAAGAATGTAATTTTACGAAGCATGGGGCTGTTAAATTGGTTGGGCAAATATACCTATTTTAATATATGATGAACTAACTCTCTTACATTTTAAGAAAACAGGCCAAATGTCCCCACTTTTACGGCAGAATGTCACGTTTTTTCCATTTTGAAATTACCAGATTTTAAAACTCATTTGAGAAATTTGCAGTAGTTAAGATGAGTTTAGACAAACAACCTTAAAGAAATGAAACTGACCTTATTTCGCTTGCCAAACTCAAATCCTCATAAAAAAGGTTTTGTTTAGCTAAGTAAACCGGGAAGCGGCTACAAATCATAAACTACTAATTCGGTCAATTTTGTTAAACGGGGCAATTCGCCCCGTTTTTTATTTTTGTATTTTTCGCTTCAAAACCTAAAACCGTGAATACTAAATTCTATAATCAAATAGTAAACAGCACTGCGCATCGCCCTATTCGTGATTTACTCTCAGGAGAGGTTTTAAACGACAGAAACCTTCTGTCCGACCTGCTTACTATCGCTTTTGACGTTACCGACAAAAACCATCATAAAGCCTGTTGGATATGTGAACTTATTTTTGAAGCTGAGATTGAATGGTTATCTACCTATCTTGATACATTTTGCAAAACCTTATCGCTTTTCAAAAACGAAAGTGCCCTGCGACCAATATCCAAAATATGTCTTTTTGCTGCCGAACAGAACAGTAAGCAAAACGGATTTCTTAGCGCAAAGCACAAAGAACTAATAACCGAAGCCTGCTTTGACTGGCTTATTAACCCGGAAACCAAAGTAGCAACTAAAGCTTATTCTATGCGAACGCTTTTTCTTTTGGGTAAAAATGAAGAATGGATTTATCCTGAACTTACCCGAATACTAACGGAAGACACCCCTAAACATACCGCCGCTTATAAAGCAGCCGCCAAAGATATTCTTAAGAGATTAAGCAAACAGAACCGCTTTTAGTATCTTCGGCAAATGAAACAACAGTCTTCTATAGAACAAAAACAATCAGCACTATATACAATAGTAACCAATCTGACCTTTTGGGTACTGATCGCTATCGTGTGCGGAATCTTACTTGGACATTATTATCCGGCAAACGCAACACAAATGAAATTTATAGGCGACTGGTTCATTAAAATCATCAAACTGTTTATTGGTCCTATTATATTCCTTACCATAGTGCTTGGCATAGCCGGAATGGGCAACCTTCGAAAAGTGGGACGCATAGGCATCAAATCTCTATTGTATTTTGAAATCGTAACTACTTTTGCTCTTGCTATAGGTGTGGGTGTTGCTTACCTCCTTGAACCGGGAAAGATAGATAAAACAGGACTGGATGTTCAGGACGCAAGCCAATATACCTCGGGCGGAAGCAGTTTTAGCTGGTGGCAGTTTTTTTTAGACAACTTCACCTTACAAGTGCTAATTGCCGCAATACTAGCAGGTGTTATTTTAAATTATAGCCCAAAACGCGAAAAAGGAGTATCAATACTTTACGCATGTTCCGATTATGTTTTTAAAGCGTTGAAGATTGTTATGTACCTTGCCCCGCTAGGAGCTTTTGGAGGCATGGCATATACCGTTGGTAAATTTGGACTGCACACACTCATTCCATTAGGAAAACTGATGCTCACGGTATACATCACCATGGGGCTTTTTATTTTTGTTGTTTTAGGTATTATAATGCGTTATTATAAGTTCAGCATATTTGAGTTCATCAAATATATTAAAGCCGAACTCCTTATTGTACTGGGAACCTCATCTTCAGAAGCTGCCTTACCCACCCTGATGGAAAAGCTAGAACAAATGGGATGCAGTAAATCGGTCGTAGGATTAGTAGTACCCACAGGTTATTCTTTTAACCTTGATGGCACCTCCATTTACCTTTCCATGGCTGTTATCTTTCTGGCTCAATTATATAATGTACATCTGAGCTTTGAAGAGATCCTTACCATCATAGGGTTACTAATGATCACTTCTAAAGGAGCTGCGGGTGTTACGGGCAGCGGATTTATCGTACTTGCATCTACTCTTACTGCCATTCATAAAATACCGTTGGAAGGACTGGCCTTTTTACTTGGTGTAGACAAATTTATGAGCGAAGCCCGCGCCCTAACCAATTTTATAGGAAATGGTGTAGCAACCATTGTTATCTCAAAATCGGAAGGTGAATTTGTAGATGCAGATAATCCGAGAATAGAAGAATAGTTTTCAGTCGCAGTCTCAGTAGGCAGTTAGAAAAAAGTGAAGTACCCATTGACTGCCACACTTACTGAAAACTGAGACTGCGACTGAATACTGATTACTCTTTTTTCTCCTCTTCATCAAAACCGAATTTTCTTAGCTGCGGTGCACTGAAGAATGTTATAGCAATTACCCCCAGTGTGAGGCAACCGCCTGCTACAACTGCCCGAACCGTGCCTAACCAATGCGCCATAACACCACTTTCGAAATCACCAAGCTCATTAGACGAGCTTACAAAAATGGTATTAACTGCTCCAACACGGCCACGCATGTCATCCGGTGTTACCAACTGTAGTATAGTGCTTCTTATCACAACGCTTACTGCATCAAACATTCCCGAAAACAGTAAGAACGCAAAGGAGAGTATAAAATTAGTAGATAGTCCAAAACCTATAATACAAAGTGCAAATCCGGTCACAGCGACGAACAGTTTACGCCCGGGATAAGTTTTCAACGGCAAAAAGGCCAGTATAGCCAGTGTAAGCATAGCACCTACACCCGGTGCTGATCGCAGTAATCCGAAACCTACCTCGTCTACATGTAATATTTCTTTTTGATATACCGGCAGTAACGCTACCGCCCCACCAAATAAAACCGAAAACATATCAAGCAGCTGGGCACCAAGCAACACAGGAGTTTTAAGTACAAAGCGAATACCCTGGGTAAGACTTTGCAGCATAGGTTCTTTTTCCTTTTTCAGTATAGGTTTCGTTTTTATTGAAAGAATAGGAATAAGCAGTAGCAAAAGAATGATAACCACCGTAAACATTCCTGCTAACACACCATCTAAAGCTATAGCAAGTCCTGCTGCCAAGGGTCCCAGCATAGATCCTGTTTGCCAGGCCATACTACCCCAGCTTGTAGCATTGGCAAAATTCTTTCTTGGCACTATCAAAGCGAACAATGAAAAAACAGAAGCCCCCATAAACGAACGAACTATACCTCCACAAAAAACAAGGAAATAAATAAAATACAATGTTGTATTTACACCTAGTTCATTAAGTGAAAAAGGAGTAGTAAGCGTAAAAAGACACACCGCAATAATAGCATAGGAAACAATGCAAAAGAGCACCATCTTCCGTTTTTCGTTAAGGTCTACGAAATGTCCTGAAAAAAGGGAACAGCCTATAGCAGGAATTACCTCAGCCAGACCAACCAAACCTAAAGAAAGCTTATCATTAGTGATATGATAAACCCAGTAATAGATAATGGTAATTTGCATATTAAGGGCAAAAATGAGCCCAAAACGTATGCTGAGAAATGACTGGAATTCTTTTATCTTTAACGATGGGTTCTTAGCCCAAAATCCGGTTCCTGATTCTTCAGGCAATTCATTTTCCAATGTGTTACACTGTATTGGTTATTCTGAAAACAAATATACTTTATAACTGAACACTGCGACTGAATACTGCAAACTAAATTAGCCCCCGTTTTTCAATCTGTCAAGCAATGTATCAAGATTTACCGTAGCAAAACCCGAACTGTGGTCTGACAATCCATAAGGAATAATCAGTTCACCATTATGTATTATTCCTCCGCAGGAATACACTACATTAGGCACATAACCTTCTCTCTCATCAGGATTAGGCACAATCAACGGATCTTGCAGTCTTCCGATCTCTATAGAGGGATCATTTATATCCAACAAAGAAGCTGCAATACTGTACCTCCGCATTGAGCCTACGGCATGGGTAAGAACAAGCCATCCGGCCTCTGTTTCAATTGGTGAACCACAGTTTCCTAACTGAACAAACTCCCATGGATATTTTGGTTCCTGTATCTTTACAGGATCATCCCATTCGTTAATATTGTTGCTATACATCAGGTAATTGTTCCAGCCATCAATACGAGAAAGCATTGCATATTTTCCATTTATCTTTCTTGGAAACAAAGCCAGATTCTTATTTTTTGCTCCTGCCCCATTTAGCGGACTAGTCTTGAACTCATAAAAATCACTCGTCTTTAAAAGTTTAGGCATAATATGTACACCATCATAAGCGGTATAAGTCGCATAGTAGTATATCTTTCCGTTATCATCGGTAAACTTAACAAAACGGGCATCTTCAATACCCTTGCTTTCAAAATCAGAAATTGGAAAGATAACTCTGTCGCTAATGTCGGTATCTTTAGAAAAAGATATTCTTCGGTAACTATCGGACAATGCCAACACAAGATTATACTGCCTTATGATTTTAGCATCAGACGTTCTGCCCTTTGCTTCTACCACCAGCCCCTTCAGTTGTTCATAATCAAAACGGTCATCTAGCTTTTCGGTAACATCATTAAGGAATCCTTCATTTATATCGGCCTCCTGTGCCTTTTTAAGAAACAGGTGTTTCTGATAAATTACATTATGTATCTTTTCAGCCTCATCTATGTAGTTACTGGCCGGAATTACGGTAATATCATTATTCCTGTCAATGATCGCCCTACGGAATGCTACTGACGAAACGTGTCCTTCCCCAACCGCCCTGAAGCTTATAATAACACGTAACTGTCCTTCCTCAAGATTGGTTTGGTCGGGATCCGGAATAACAGACGGATTAAAGAATGCTGCCGACTCAATAGAATACTCATGGGTAAAGTAAGATCCTATAAGCAGTTTGCAAAACTCATCCATTTTCTCAAAATCACCTCCGGCAATATCAATATAGCGTTTTACGCGCTCGCAATTGCGCAAGAGTTTGCGGGTAATATTCCTGTGCCGTTTGGAGAAATCCTGCAACAGTGGTGATACCAATGCAAAAACCTCATCTTTATCCAACACCAGTATTTTTCGAATCAGCTCAACAGCGCGCTCTTCTCCATTAAAAAAATAACGAGCTATAACACGGGTAGCATCCGGCGACACCTTAACGGGTTTCCTTTCAATCGTCAGTCTCATAAGGATAGTATTTATATCTGCTAAAGGGGGCAGATTTTGTGAACCTCTAAAATACGAATATAATTTATATCAATATCGGGCTAAAATGCTAAAGTTAAGGTAAAATACTACACGAAAACTACATAAAGAAGCCAGGAGTAATGATAGCGAAATGTAAAATTCACAATAGTTTTAAGTATCTTTGCGGTTGCAAAATAAAAGCTGATAAATGAATTATTTTTCTTCTGATTTTAAGTTAGGCATTTTAGGGGGCGGACAGCTTGGCAAAATGATGCTAACCGATACCCGTAAATTTGACATTCAAACGTATGTACTGGACCCTAGTGATGAAGCTCCCTGCAAGATAGGAAGCAACAAATTCTTTAAGGGCGATCTTATGGATTTTGATACTGTATATAACTTTGGAAAACAGGTTGATGTCCTGACTTTTGAAATTGAACTGGTAAATATTCCGGCTCTTGAAAAACTGGAAGCAGAAGGTATTAAAGTATATCCTTCACCAAAAACCCTTAACCTTATACAGAATAAGGGAACTCAAAAAGATTTTTACGCACAACATAATATACCAACTGCCGAATATAAAAGATTTGACAATCTTGACGCACTAAAAGAGGCTGTTGCTAATGGAGCGTTTTCTTTTCCTTTTATATGGAAAAGCACCGAAGGTGGTTATGACGGAAATGGCGTTAAAGTAATACGCTCTGCAGAAAGCTTTAACGGAATGCCAAATGTACAGTGCATTGCTGAGGTTATGATACCTTTCAAAAACGAGCTTGCTGTTATTGTTGCCAGAAATCCTTCAGGCGAGATAAAGACTTACCCGGTTGTAGAAATGGAATTCCACCCAGAGGCCAATCAGGTGGAATATGTTATATGCCCTGCCCGTATTGACGATGCCGTTGCTAATAAAGCACGTGCCATTGCCCTTAAAGTGTCTGAGCATTTTAACCACGTAGGCCTTTTGGCAGTAGAAATGTTCCAGACGGAAGATGACCAGATTTTAGTAAACGAGGTAGCTCCAAGACCACACAATAGCGGACATTACTCTATTGAAGCCAGCTATACATCACAATTTGAACAACACATCCGTGCTATACTTGACCTGCCACTTGGAAACACAGACAGTAAAGTAGCCGGGATCATGGTAAATCTTGTGGGAGCGGAAGGCTTTTCGGGAAATGTTGTTTACGAAAACATCGAAAAGATAATTGGTATGGATGGCGTAACCCCTCACATCTATGGAAAGAAACAAACAAGGCCTTTCCGTAAAATGGGACACGTTACCATAGTAAATGAAGACATTGCCGAAGCACGCAGAATTGCAGCCGAAGTAAAAAACACAATACGAGTAATAGCTTAATAGTTTTCAGTCACAGTCACAGTCGCAGTCTTCAGAATTTCCGACAACTGACAACCATCAACTAACAACAATAGAAAATGAAAGTAGGAATTATAATGGGCTCTATATCGGATATGCCGGTAATGCAGGATGCCATAGATATATTAAAAGAATTTGGAATCGAAACAGAAGTAGATATCGTTTCGGCTCACCGTACACCCGAAAAACTTTTTGAATACAGCACCACAGCACATACCCGTGGTGTAAACGTAATTATTGCAGGTGCAGGTGGAGCAGCCCACCTACCGGGAATGGTAGCGAGTATGAGTCCGCTTCCGGTAATTGGCGTACCTGTAAAATCAAGCAACTCTATTGACGGATGGGACAGCGTGCTTTCAATTCTTCAAATGCCTGGAGGCGTACCTGTAGCAACAGTAGCTCTTAACGGAGCTAAAAATGCAGGTATACTTGCAGCGCAGATATTAGGCAGCCAAGACAAGCTTGTACAGGCAAAAATGATCGCTTATAAATTAAGCCTTAAAGAAGCGGTAAACAAGGCGTCTGAAGAATTGAAGAATAGAAAATAGTTTTGTAACTTTGGTAATGCTATGATGCATGAACCGGAAAAATAAAACAACAACATACTAAATGCCTTGAAGGTGCTATCTAAAACAGGAGCATCTTCAGGGCATTTTTAATTTATTATAAAATGAACGTACTTACTAAAAAATTCACCACCATACATGATACTGCACCATTCAGCAGTATAAAGAATGAAGACTTTTTACCTGCCATAAAACAAGGCATTGATGCAGCACGTAAAGAAATTGACGCGATAGTTGCTAATCCTGATGCACCTACTTTTGAAAACACCATTGAGGCCATGACCTTTGGCGGTGAGATCTTAGAGCGTGCTTCAAGTATTTTCTTTAATCTGCATTCAGCAGAAACTAATGATGAAATACAGAAGATCGCCATGGAGGTTTCTCCCCTGTTATCAGAATTCGGTAATGACGTAAGACTGAATTCGGCACTTTTTGAACGTGTAAAAGCGGTTTACAACCAAAAAGACAGCCTGAACCTTACTGAAGAGCAAAAAACATTGCTTGACAAACAATATAAAAGCTTTGCCCGTAACGGAGCCAACCTACCGGAAGACAAAAAGAACAAACTTCGTGAAATAGACATGGAGCTTTCTAAGATTAGCCTTCAGTTTGGGGAAAACGTATTGGCAGAAACCAATGCCTACCAATTACACATAACTAACGAAGCTGATCTTTCAGGTTTGCCTGAAGGAACTATAGAAGCAGCGCGTGAACTGGCAGCATCGCTTGAAAAAGAAGGCTGGATATTCACACTTGATTACCCTAGCTATGTTCCTTTTATGACGTATGCCGATAACCGTGAATTGCGTAAGGAACTGGCTATTGCTTTTGGTGCCAAAGGTTTTCAGAAGAATGAATTCGACAACCAGGAAATTGTTTTAAAAATAGCAAAACTACGCCATCAGCGCGCCGAACTTTTAGGCTATGCCTCCCATGCCAATTTTGTATTGGAAGAACGCATGGCTGAAAGCCCTGAAAAAGTAAAATCTTTCCTGAACGACCTATTAGCAAAAGCTAAACCGGCTGCTCAAAAAGAATTTGCCGAACTGACAGCTTTTGCTAAGGAAACTGACGGCATTGATCATCTGGAGAAATGGGATGGCGCCTATTATTCCGAAAAGCTGAAACAGAAATTATTCAATCTTGACGACGAGAAACTAAAACCATACTTCAAGCTGGAAAACGTGCTTAACGGCGCCTTTACCATTGCCGGTAAATTATACGGCCTTACATTTGAAGAAGTACAGGATATCGATAAATACCATAAAGATGTTACTACCTATGAAGTAAAAGACGAAAACGGTAATCTTGTCGCAATCTTCTATGCTGATTTCTTCCCACGCAAAGGGAAACGCAACGGTGCCTGGATGACATCGTTCAAATCGCAATATGTAAAAGAGGGTGTAAACGAAAGACCTCATGTTTCTATAGTTTGCAACTTTACAAAGCCAACTGAAACAAAACCTTCGCTACTTACATTTAACGAAGTTACCACTTTGTTCCATGAATTTGGGCATGCCCTACACGGTATGCTTGCCGACACTATTTATCCAAGCCTGAGTGGAACGAGTGTATACTGGGACTTTGTAGAACTACCAAGCCAGGTAATGGAAAACTGGTGTTATGAGCCGCAAGCTTTGGCCTTGTTTGCTCACCACTACCAAACAGGTGAAGTTATTCCAATGGAATATATTAATAAGATAAAAGAAAGTGCAAGTTTTCAGGAAGGAATGGCTACAATGCGCCAGTTAAGCTTCGGATTATTGGATATGGGATGGCATAGCGCCGATCCAGGCGGCATTACCGACCTTAAAGCTTTTGAAACCGAACAGTTTGCCCCTACCCAGCTTTATCCTGATGTAAAGGAAAACGCAATGAGTACTGCTTTCTCTCATATTTTCCAGGGAGGATATTCATCAGGTTACTACAGCTATAAATGGGCTGAGGTTCTTGATGCAGATGCTTTTGAATATTTTCAGGAGAAAGGCATCTTTGACAGGGAGACCGCTAATAAATTCAAAGACAATGTTCTTTCTAAAGGAGGAACAGAACACCCTATGATACTTTACAAACGTTTCCGAGGTCATGAACCAAGACCTGAGGCTTTATTAAAAAGAGCAGGATTATTATAGATTATCCTAAAATCTAATAACAAAAAACCCCGAAGCATTCGACTTTGGGGTTTATTTTTTAGGCCGGATTTGGCGCAAGACCTGATTCGTCATGTGGTTCATTTACCTGTGCGTCAGTTACAGGCGGTGTATTTTCCGATGATGGCGGACTGACTACAGCCGGTGTATCGGGCGGAGTAACTGGCGTTACAACAACAGGACTTGTTGTTGCTACCGCAGCACCTCCACTTCCTGAGTTTGCCATTGGCATTTTGGCAATATAAGTACTGAATAAGCCTTCAATAAAATCGCTACCCGCATAACCGGCCGCAATTACAGTAAAAACAAACTGATTCCCTATATATTCGCCATTTTGTACATCCGGCTGATCTGAAAAACCATTTACCAAAACATATAGCGCACCGGCTAAAAATCCAATAAAAAGGCTAACCATAAGTCGGCCCCCATTAAGATCCTCCTTGTTGCTGACTTGTGCATTGGCATCAGATAGTTTCTTTAGTCCGATAGCCATTCTAATACCCTGTCCCAGAAGACCCAGAAGACCTCCCAGTAAAATTTTTTCTATAATCTGTTGTGGTGTCATAAATTTAAATAGGTTAATGTGTGGATACAAATCTCAACATAAATCCAATTCCTGAAATAGGTGTTTTTACCTGATTTTCAAACCTCTCAGAAACAAAAAAATAGCCCCGGGATGAATCCGCAGGGCTACACATAATTACCGGTGCCAAACCAGCCAATAAACGACAGGCACCTATCATAAAATAACCATGTTTTAATAATTATTTTTTTGCAAGACGGGTTGAGAAATCGGAGATAACGTTCTGGTATTTGCGAAGTACCCTGTCCCAGTCGTGAAACTGTTCATCAGCCTTAACACTTGTACCGCTTGCCCCTGATGATTCGCTCACCAGTTTCACTTTAAATGTAAGTGGTTCCGATTTAGACAATTTTATTATAAGACGTGTTCTTATAGTATTCTGTTGAAACGACTGCACGCTCCATGCCGTACGCAGGTATGAAGTCTCTTTGTCGCTAACTTCGATAGCATCAAAATAATCGGTAACAATTTGCGAAGTAAGCTTCCATGCCTCATTAATATTCAGGTCCTTATTTACTTCAATAGAAAAATCAACATTAGCATGGTCAGTTTTAATGGAAGCTTCTTCAGCATCATCTCTTTTCATTTCAAAATAAACGCTTTTAGGCGCTTCCGGACCCGCTTTTTTCCCACATACGGTTGATTCATATTTAAGAAACCCTGGTTTTTCAACTTTCACTTTGTAGCATTCGTCTTTATCGATCTTTAGTTTATAGGTCCCTACAGCAACCTGCTGTCCGTTAACTATAATATTCGCATCAGGTTCAGAAGCGCTCACTTTTACGGTTTGCGCCTGTATTGCTGCACATAAAAGCAGCATCAGTATTGTAATTTTTGTTTTCATAATAGTATATTTTAAGGTTATTTATGATACCTCAAAATTCACTATTACCTTTTTTGAATTGCTTCTGTATATAACTGAAAAGGAATAGGTTTTTACCTATGGGGAATTCATCGAATAAATAACTTTCAAATATTTTTGAAAGTTTGAAAATAAATTTATACATTTGAGGTATGGAATTCAAAGAAGCAAAAAATAAGTTCGTACAAACCTGGGGAGCCTTAGGCTCTCAGTGGGGAATCAATAAGACCATGGCACAAATTCATGCCCTGCTCATGATTTCTCACGAACCGCTTTCTATGGAAGACATTATGGAGGAACTGCAGATATCACGCGGTAATGCCAGCATGAATCTACGTGCCCTTATGGATTGGGGCATTGTGTATAAAGAATTCAAACAGGGAGAGCGCCGTGAATTCTTTACTGCCGAAAAAGACCTTGATGAGCTGGCCGTAAAAATTGCACAGGAACGTAGTAAAAGAGAAATTAAACCTGCCCTTAAAGTACTAAAAGAAGTTTCTACCGGAGTAAAAGATGATAAATCTGCCGAGGCAAAACATTTTACCGATCAGACAGAAAAGCTGTATGACTTTGTGCTAAAAGCAGATAACATGCTCGAAAAAGCAACTGAATATAAAGACAACTGGCTTGCCGGACTTGTCATGAAGCTAATGCGTTAGCTTTTTTTATCAAAAAATGTTTCATTTTTTTCTGAAAGTTTAAAATTTATAGTATTATGAAAAAGTTACTCTACCTCAATTATTTTGCGCTTGCCCTTCCATTTGCATTGGCACTACCCGCCATATTTGATGTCAATCTTTTGATATTCGCCCTGCTTTCAACAATGATAACAGGAGCATTACAGGTCATCATCGCTTTGATCTTATTACTGATAACATCAAACAATAGTCACCTTTACCTTTATTGTGTCCTTACGATATCCTTTTTTGTCTTATGGAAAATATTTGATGTTGAATATTGGCTGTTTGCCCTCCCTCCAATACTGGCAGTATATCTTACCTATATTATACATGAAGAATATAAAAAATCAATTTTATGAACCTCAACATATTTGCATATGGAATCTTTATAACAATAGTCGTTTACATTATCATTATAGTAGGCCAAATTTGCTACCGCAATGGTAATGTATATGTATTGAGCCTTATACCAGGTCATGAAGACCTGTGTGTCAGAATAAATAAAATATTGCTTGTAGGGTATTATCTGATAAACATTGGTTATGCTGCCATGACTTTAATCAGTTGGCAAACCATTGTATCAGTCCCTCAACTTATAGAAATGATAGCTACAAAAACAGCAACAATAATCTGTATACTCTCAGTATTACATTATACCAACATATTCGTTCTTACCAATTACGTTAAAAAATTAATCTAACAAATTCAATATTATGGAAACTTCAAAAATTCTTATCGGTTATGCCATTTACTTACCTGTTGCGCTTACACTTACATTCATAGTTTCAAAAACACTCTTTAAAAACGGAAAGATATTCATGCTCGACATTTTTAAAGGCCGTGAAGACATTGCCAATGCCACCAATCATCTTTTTGAAACGGGATTTTATTTATTGAATGTTGGGTTTGCCCTAATGATTCTTCAAATGAGTGTTTACGACAATACTTACCAAACACTGGTTGAAGAACTGAGTTATAAGATAGGCGGATTCGCAATTTATCTTGGTATCATGTTGTTCCTAAACCTTTATTTCTTTTTCAGAGGGAAAAGAAAAGCTAAAGAAAGTCAAAGCCCCGAAAGAATAGTTTATAAAGGGCAGTAAATAATGTCAATTGATAAACTTAACGTTATCAACAAAATGAAAACAATACACAACATAAACACAGGGGCTGTTTTTTGTAATGTTTTTCTTTTTATGGTTCCACCTGTAGGAATGCTTTTAATGATGTTGCTTGGCACAATTCAGATTGTACTGGCATTAACATTAACTTTTTATTGGGCAACCCTAAATAAAAAGGAAAAACAACTGCTCAATCGCTATTGGTTATTTGTAGGTATCGATTTTATCTTCATAGCCTTAACACGCTGTCTCGAATATGATTTATTTGATTTACCGGGAATACTATTCTATTTTCTTTTTCCGGGATTCATAGCCTTCTATTTCCTTTATCTCACCAATTACATCTATAAAAACAGTAGAAAATGAAAAAATTAATCATCGCAGCAGGTACCGGATTTCTCGGTCAGGTATTGGTTGACCATTTTAAAACCAAAGCCGAAGAAATTGTGGTACTGACCCGCGGAAAATCAGGAATAAAAAATACCGTTCGGTATATTCACTGGGATGCAAAAACCATGACCGGCTGGGAAAGCGAACTCGAAACTGCCGATGTTCTTATTAACCTTGCCGGAAAATCAGTAGACTGCCGGTATACGCCAAGGAACAAAAGTGAGATCATGGCATCAAGGATAGACAGTACTGCTGTTCTCAATAAGGCAGTATTGCAATGCGCTAATCCGCCAAAGCATTGGCTCAACAGTTCTACCGCTACCATTTACAGGCACAGCGAAGACAAACAGATGGATGAGGTTAACGGCGAGATTGGATTTGACTTCTCTATGAATGTAGCGCATATGTGGGAAAAAGCATTCTTTCAGACAGAAACATTGCAAACCAAAAAAACAGCATTGCGAACCTCAATAGTGCTTGGTAAAAAAGGAGGGGCTTATATACCACTGAAAAGACTGGCTTACCTTGGTTTTGGTGGAAAGCAAGGCAACGGAAAGCAATTTGTAAGCTGGATACACGAAAAAGATTTTGCCCGTGCCGTAGCTTTTATTCTTGATAAAGAAATCGAGGGCGTAGTAAATGTGGTTTCTCCTACCCCTATCGGTAATACTGACTTCATGAGGACGCTGAGGGAAGTAAAAAATATAACGTTCGGTATTCCGATTGGAAGACTATTGCTAAAAATTGGTGCAAAAATCATTGGCACAGAGACCGAACTCGTACTGAAAAGCCGAAATGTTATCCCGAAGCGATTACAGGAAAGCGGATTTAAATTTATTTATGGGGATTTGGAAAAGGCGTTGATGAGGTTATAAACTACTTATCAGTAAAACCAGTCCCAACCAAAAGATCGGTATACTCTCCACCCAAAATAACGTATAGTATTTTGGGCGTTGAGGCGTAGCGTAAACCGTAAATAATGCCGTGGTAATAACCATGATGAGGTTCGCCGCTATCTGGCGATAATCAACATGGATCTTTAGAAATTCTAAAAAGAAGAACGGCACTAAAAAAATAAGGTTCAGTATTTTAGTACGCCTCACTCCTATCTGCTGCGGTATGGTTTTAAGGTGCGGGTCATCCTCCTTAAGGTCGATGATCTCAAAAATTAGTATCAGCATAATCACCAGCATAAACCTTTGGGTAAATTTCAGGAAGATATCACTGTTTATGGGTGCGTGCGCATTTAATATAGGCACAACTGTAGTGATACCTGCCCAGCAAAATGCCACAATATATATTTTTACCCCACTCCAGTTGCGCAGGTTTTGGGTATTCGGAAAAAACGGAACAGTATAAAGGGCAGTCAGTACCAGGAATACTATTGCTGTAATTTGGGTTATGCGTTCCAGAAACAAGAAGCTTACTCCGGCTGCAATCAGCGCGAGCGTACTGAGAAAAACTACAAATTTCACCCTTCTGCCAGCGGTTTTTTTTACGCGGAAAAGGCCGTCATACTTCATGAAATTATAACTGAACATGGTTCCGCAGAATCCAAAAACCGCTACTGCCCAGTTAAAGGGAATATGAAACATATGGTTGGTCATCAGTATCAGTGCAAGCACCGATGCACCAACGTGCATACTACCATAGACATAGAGCCAGAAAAGCTTTTTTATAACACTCATCTTACAAAATTAATCAATATCCTAACAGTAACATATTTACAATGAAAAAATCACAAAATTCGGTCGCAAAAAGGCATTAAAAATTGAATATAAATAACTAATTTTGTGCCTCTAAAAACAACGCATAAGAAAATAATGAAAACAGATGCTTTTGCTTTAAGACACATTGGCCCTAGGGAGAATGATCTGAAACATATGTTTAAGACCATTGGTGTCGAATCTATTGACCAATTAATCTACGAAACACTACCGGATGACATTCGCCTTAAGGCTCCTCTGAACCTTGAGCCGGCAATGACGGAATATGAATACAGCAGCCACATTCAGCAGTTAGGAAACAAAAATAAGATCTTCAGGTCTTATATCGGTTTAGGTTACCACCCTGCTATTGTTCCGGCTCCTATCCAAAGAAACATTTTTGAGAACCCGGGATGGTATACTGCTTATACACCATACCAGGCAGAGATTGCTCAGGGACGTCTTGAAGCTTTGCTTAACTACCAGACTACTGTAATTGAACTTACAGGTATGGAAATCGCAAACGCATCACTTCTTGATGAAGGTACAGCAGCTGCTGAGGCTATGGCACTTTTATTTGACGTGCGTTCTCGCGAGAAGAAAAAAGCTAACGCTAACAAATTCTTCGTTTCTGAAGAAATTCTTCCTCAAACCCTTTCTGTATTACAAACACGTTCAACTCCAATTGGTGTTGAGCTTGTAATAGGCAACCACGAAACATTTGAATTCAGCGACGATTTCTTCGGAGCTATGCTTCAATACCCTGGTAAACATGGTCAGGTTTACGATTATGCTGCTTTTATTTCAAGAGCAAAATCTAACGACATCAAAACAGCTGTTGCTGCTGATATATTAAGCCTTGTGAAACTTACTTCACCGGGTGAAATGGGAGCTGACGTTGCAGTAGGTACTACTCAGCGTTTTGGTATTCCTCTGGGTTATGGTGGTCCTCACGCTGCTTTCTTCGCTACTAAAGAAGAATACAAGCGTAGCATGCCGGGACGTATCATTGGTGTTACTATCGACACTAACGGTAACCGTGCTTTACGTATGGCACTACAGACTCGTGAGCAACACATCAAACGTGAAAAAGCTACATCTAACATCTGTACAGCTCAGGTACTTCTTGCTGTAATGGCAGGTATGTATGCTGTGTACCACGGACCAAAAGGTCTTCAGTATATTGCTGATAAAGTTCACGCATCTGCTGCTACAACTGTAGAGGCTCTTGCTAAACTTGGTATTGAGCAGGTAAACACTTCTTTCTTTGACACCATTCTTGTAAAAGCGGATGCTGATAAAGTTAAGGCTGCTGCCGAGAAAAAAGAGATCAACTTCTACTACCCGTCTAACGACACTGTAGCAGTTGCTTTCAACGAGACAACTTCTCTAAACGACATTAACGACATCGTAAGCATATTTGCTGAAGCTGCAGGAAAAACTGCTGATAAGGTAACTGCCCTTACTGAAACTGTTGCTATCCCTGGTTCATTAAACAGGACAAGCGAGTTCCTTACTCACGATGTATTCAACAAATACCACAGTGAAACGGCTATCATGCGCTACATCAAAAAACTGGAGCGTCTTGACCTTGCCCTTAACCACTCTATGATCTCTCTTGGATCTTGTACCATGAAACTTAACGCAGCATCAGAGATGCTTCCGCTAAGTATGCCAAACTGGAACAACATTCACCCGTTTGCTCCTGTTGAACAGGCTCAGGGATACCAGGAGATGCTTAAAAAACTTGAAGAGCAGCTTAACGTAATTACCGGTTTTGCCGGTACTACGCTACAGCCTAACTCTGGTGCTCAGGGAGAATATGCAGGACTAATGGTTATCCGTGCTTACCACCAGTCAAGAGGTGAAGGCCACAGAAACATTGCACTTATCCCTGCATCGGCTCACGGAACCAACCCTGCAACTGCTCACATGGCAGGTATGGAGGTTGTGGTTACCAAAACTTCTGAGAACGGAAACATCGACGTAGAAGACCTTAAAGCAAAAGCTATCCTTCACAAGGACAACCTTGCATGTTTGATGGTTACTTACCCATCTACACATGGTGTATACGAGGCTTCTATCATCGAGCTTACAAACATAATCCACGAAAATGGTGGTCAGGTATATATGGATGGTGCTAACATGAATGCTCAGGTTGGTCTTACTAACCCTGCAACTATTGGTGCTGACGTATGTCACCTTAACCTTCACAAAACGTTTGCTATCCCTCACGGTGGTGGTGGACCTGGTGTTGGACCTATCTGTGTTGCCGAACACCTTGTGCCATTCCTTCCAACAAACCCTGTAATCCCTACAGGAGGAAGCAATGCTATTACTGCTGTATCGGCTGCACCATGGGGTTCTGCACTTGTATGCCTTATCTCTTACGGCTACATCACTATGCTGGGCGCTGAAGGACTAACAAGCTCTACACACAATGCTATCCTTAATGCAAACTACATTAAAGAGAGATTAGCAGGACACTACGACACGCTTTATACAGGAGAAATGGGCCGTGCTGCTCACGAAATGATCATCGAATGCCGTCCATTTAAAGCTAACGGTATCGAGGTTACTGATATTGCTAAGCGTTTAATGGACTACGGTTTCCACGCGCCAACAGTATCATTCCCTGTAGCAGGAACATTAATGATCGAGCCTACCGAGAGTGAGAACCTTGAGGAACTTGACCGTTTCTGTGATGCGATGATCGCTATCCGTAAAGAAATTGAAGAGGCTTCAGCAGACGACAAAAACAACGTACTGAAGAACTCTCCACACACATTAGCAATGCTTACTACAGACAACTGGGATTTCCCTTATACAAGAGAAAAAGCGGCATTCCCGCTTGAGTACCTACACGAGAATAAATTCTGGCCTGGTGTTCGTCGTGTTGATGATGCCTACGGAGACAGGAACCTTGTTTGTTCTTGTGCGCCAATTGAGGCTTACATGGAAAACTAATATAAAGGGCTGCGATTGCAGCCCTTTTCTTTTACCAGTTATTGACTTATGTCATAAAAACGAATAAAGTCATTGACTACATTTGCTGAAAAGAATTTGAAATGAAAGACATAGAATCAAGAACCGACCTTGAAGTGTTTACAAGAGCATTTTACACACGCTTACTAAACGACGAGAGAGTTAATTATATATTTACTGATGTAGCTAAAATAGACGTGGAAAGTCATTTGCCTAAAATTACAGACTTTTGGGAACTAAGTATGTTTCATACAGGTCCATATCACAACAACCCAATGCATGTGCACATGGAACTAAACGATAAAGAACAGCTTACAAACGAACACTTTGACGTATGGTTGGGTCATTTTAATGATACTGTAGATGAATTGTTTGAAGGTGCAAATGCAGAAAAGATAAAAACACGCGCTCTTTCAATAGCTACAATTATGAAAATAAAGGTTTCTGCACTCTAAATTATTGACTGACTAATTTTTATAACAAAAAAATAACTATTCTTTAAAATAATATGCAAGCATATTACTTTTAACCTTTTCGTATGGTATATTTGGTTAACTTAGCCTTAAACAAACATGCTATACTATGAATATCAGGATAACAGGATCCGGGAGTTATATCCCAAACCGCGTTGTAACCAACGCTGACTTTGCAAAACATCTGTTTTTAGACGATGACGGAACGCCACTTTCATATACCAACGAAGTAGTAACCGAAAAATTCAAACAGATTACCGGCATTGAAGAACGCCGCTATGTAGAGGAAAACCTGCTAACTTCTGATATTGCTTATTTTGCGGCTCAAAAAGCTATTGAAGATGCAAAAATAGACCCTGAAACATTAGATTACATCATCTTTGCACACAACTTTGGAAATGTAAAAGACGGTGCTATACAAACGGACATACTGCCAAGCCTAGCCTCACGCGTAAAACACAGCCTTAAAATTAAAAATCCTAAGTGTGTTGCTTATGACATCCTGTTTGGCTGTCCGGGCTGGGTTGAAGGTGTGATTCAGGCACAGGCGTATATCAAGGCCGGCATGGCCAAAAGATGCCTTGTAATTGGTGCAGAAACACTTTCGAGAGTAGTTGACCCGCACGACAGGGACAGCATGATCTATTCAGACGGTGCCGGTGCCAGTATCATTGAAGCTACCGAAGAAGAAGGCGGAATCCTTGCTCACGAAACAGCATCCTACACTTTTGAAGAAGCCTATTTTCTTTTCTTTGGAAATTCATTCAACAAAGACCATGACCCGGATGTACGTTACATTAAAATGTACGGTCGTAAAATATATGAGTTTGCTTTAAGCCGCGTTCCCCAAGCCATGAAAGAATGCCTTGAGAAAACCGGTATACCAGTAGAGAATGTAAAAAAAGTACTGATACATCAGGCAAACGAAAAAATGGACGAGGCTATCATCCATCGATTCTTTAAGCTATATGGCAAAACCCCTCCTGCAGGCGTTATGCCAATGAGCATTCACACTTTAGGCAATAGCAGTGTAGCCACCATCCCTACTTTATACGACCTATTGATTAAAGGACAACTTGAAGACCAGGAACTAAACAAAGGCGATGTGGTTATCTTTGCATCAGTAGGCGCAGGAATGAACATCAACGCTTTTGTATATCAGATTTAAGGATTTACTTTCTGAACAATTTATTTAAGGCTTTGTCTATGGTAACATTTACCTGATAGACGAGCCTTAATTTATATACAGCTATTACATTTATAAGCAGGGAAAGTCCTGTTTTATAGACCAGGTTCAGCAAATGGTATTCTGAATCAGGTAAAATGTAAACCAAAACTCCGCTCAGGGCAAAAAGCAACATCATCTTTGCGAATTTAACATCAAAAGGCAAAAGCCCAAATTTCTTATAAAGAAACAGCAGCTTAAGGATATTAAACAGCGTTACCGATATAAATGAAGCATAGGCCACTCCTATTATACCTAATTCAGTGCAACCCAAAAAGAATACATTAAGCCCGATATTTACAAATATCAGACAACAGATAGCAATCATGTTGAACCTGTAGTATTTTGAATAGGTAATGATCTCGGTATTAAAACCAGTCGCCATATTGATAAGCACACTAAACCCTAAAATATAAATTATGGATGTGGTTTGTTTTAATGCCGGACCCGTAGGCAACAGACTGAAAAGATCATCTATACCCAAAACTATACAGCTGTACAATACTGCTCCTATAAAGAAAAGCAAGCGGGCTACTTCTTTGTATTTCACATTCAGCTCGGTAAGATTACCATCTTTAAGGTAATTAGAGATTAATGGTGCATATAGGGCAAACATTCCCACCGCAGGAATTTGTAATGTAGAGGCCAGTGTAGCTCCGTTACTGAAAATACCATTTGCTTCTTCGGATATCCAGTTATAGATAATTATACCGTCAATCCTGAATGCTAACAACGAGCCTAAACTTGCCGTAAAGGAAAAAAGGCTGTATTTGAAATAATCTTTCCTGGAAATTTCTCCGAACAACGTCTTGAACCTATAATTGAAGCCCGGCTTAAAGTGCCTGAAAAGGTATACTCCAATAAACACACCTATCAGCACAAAAGAAATTGCATAAATAAAGAGGGATTCGTTTACACCTGCTATGTTCTTTATAACCAAAAGAAACAATACCGGAAGCACAACCTTAGGTATAATTTTTTCGAAAAGCGTAGGTACAGCAAGTCTTTGCAGATCCTGCGCCTGTTTCCTGAAAAGATCGATATACGCCAATGCCAAACCTACCGGAAACGCAAAATAAATCAGCGCGGCATCTTTATAATCTGCAACTGTGTTAAAAACGAAAATTCCAAAAAGTACAAGTACGCTTACTGTCGCTACTGAAAGCATACTGTAATTGAACAGTTGTTTTCTTTTCTCATCATTAAGCTCGGGATAAAATTTTATGAGGGCATGAGAAGCTCCAAGCACCATAATAGGATAAAGCATCTGAGCCATATTATCAACAAACTTAATCGTTCCCGAAAAAGTAAAATCCAACGGATAGATAAATAGTGCCGAAATAATACCTATGGCAGTACCGAGGTAGTTGATAATAGCAAAGTAAACAACCTGCTTATGTAACGTTTTGCTTTTCAATAGTGAAGGGTGTGATATAAGCCAATAACAAATATAGGCTGCAATTATCAAATAAGACTATACTTTTTCATATTTTTGACCTTCAATATAATTGTCGCGATGTACGAAAATACCTTTCCCCATAAACGCTATGCGTTAACGCTTGAATTCCTCAAAAAACATATCCCTGTAAACAATTCCATACTGGATCTTGGTGTACAAAATCCTTTCTCTGAAATTATGAAGAAGGAAGGCTATACTGTTGCCAATACTACAGGCGAAGATGTTGATGTGGACCAAAGCGCGTTGGCAAAAGGTGGTTATGATGTATTTACGGCATTCGAGATTTTTGAACACCTGCTGAATCCTTTTACGGTATTACAGAATGTAAAAAGCGATAAGCTTATTATTTCTGTTCCGTTACGTCTTTGGTTTAGTCCGGCATATCGCAGTAAGACAGACATGTGGGACAGGCACTACCATGAGTTTGAAGACTGGCAACTGGACTGGCTTCTGGAAAAAACAGGATGGGTGATTAAAGACCGTAAAAAATGGACTAACCCTGCAAAAAAACTGGGTATCCGACCACTGCTACGCTCGATAACCCCAAGATATTATATTGTTTATGCCGAAAGGGCAAAATAATTCATAATGAGATATTACGCAATCATACCTGCCCACAACGAAGAAGCCTTTATGGGACTGACCCTGCAATCGCTTGCAGCGCAAACTGTACTACCGGCCAAAGTTGTTGTGGTAAATGATAATTCTACTGATAAAACAGCTGCGATAGTTACTGAGTTTGCCGAAAAGCATCCGTGGATCACTTTGGTAAACAAACAATCAGATGCTGTACACATGCCGGGAAGCAAAGTAATACAGGCTTTTCATGCCGGACAGGCAACAATTGATAACAATTATGATATCATCGTAAAACTGGACGCTGACCTCATCCTTCCTTCTGACTATTTTGAAACGGTTTTAGAAGCCTTTAAAAACGATGAAAAAGTAGGTATGGCAGGAGGATTTGCCTACATAGAAAAAAACGGCGAATGGATACTGGAAAACCTGACCGATAAAGACCACATCCGTGGAGCATTTAAAGCATACCGTAAAGAACTTTTCATCCAAATGGGCGGACTTCGTCCTGCAATGGGATGGGACACCGTTGACGAGTTATTGGCAAAATTCTACGGCTGGAAAGTAATAACTATCGAAAGGCTTAAAGTAAAGCACCTTAAACCTACCGGAGCCAACTACAACAAAGCAGCACGTTACAAACAAGGTGAAGCTTTTTACACACTGGGCTACGGATTTACAATAACCGCTATTGCCGGAGCAAAACTGGCCATACGCAAAAAGAAACCTTTTCTTTTCATCGATTACATTAATGGTTTTCTGAAAGCCAAAAAAGAAGGCAAAGCATTACTGGTTAGCGAAGAGCAGGCAAAATACATCCGCAGTTACAGGTGGAAGAAGATAAAAGAAAAACTATTCTAAACACGGGAGTATTAAAAAACTATTAACTAATACTGATTACTGGCTACAATTCGGTATTTTAGCCATTTATTTTCATACTCTAAATGATAAAAGCAATACACCAGATAGGGCGCTATTTCCTGATGCTGAAGGAGGTTTTTAATAAGCCTACAAAGTGGACGGTAATGAAGCCTTTGATTTTTAAAGAAATAGACGACCTTATTATAGGTTCGATGGGAATTGTATCCTTTATTTCTTTCTTTATTGGTGGGGTTGTTGCAATACAAACTGCACTTAACCTTACTAACCCTCTTATTCCAAAAATGCTTATCGCATTCGCAACAAGACAATCTGTTATCCTGGAATTTGCACCAACGTTCATCTCCATCATTATGGCCGGACGTGCAGGTTCATACATTACTTCGAGTATAGGTACTATGCGGGTAACCGAACAGATAGATGCCCTTGAAGTAATGGGGGTAAACTCACTAAACTATCTTGTATTCCCTAAAATCATCGCTTTCCTTTTATATCCGTTTGTCATTGCAGTTTCTATGTTCCTTGGTATTCTTGGCGGATGGCTGGCTGGTGTGTATGGCGGATTTGTAGGCAGCGATCAGTTCCTTCAGGGATTACAACAGGACTTTATTCCTTTCCACATTTTCTATGCATTCTTTAAAACATTCATATTTGGATTCCTTTTGGCAACTATACCTTCGTTCCATGGATACTATATGAAAGGCGGAGCACTGGAGGTAGGAAAGGCAAGCACAACATCGTTTGTATGGACCAGTGTTGTAATCATTTTGGTTAACTATATAGTAACCCAATTACTTTTAAGCTCATGATTGAAGTTAAAGACATAGAGAAAGCGTTTGGGGAGTCTAAAGTATTAAAAGGCATCTCAACAACATTTGACACAGGAAAAACAAACCTAATCATAGGGCGAAGCGGATCGGGAAAAACCGTTATGCTAAAAACACTTTTAGGCATTCATACACCTGACTCAGGCACCATCTCTTTTGATGGAAGGATATACTCTGAACTTACTCCTGACGAGAAAAGGACACTTCGTACAGAGATAGGAATGGTATTTCAGGGAAGTGCTCTATTTGACTCCATGAATGTGGAGGATAACGTGGCATTTCCGCTTAAGATGTTTACCAACATGAGAAGTCGTGAGATAAAAGAAAGGGTAAATCAGGTACTGGACAGGGTTAACCTTAAGGATGCCAATAAAAAATTTCCTAACGAGATTTCAGGAGGTATGCAAAAAAGGGTTGCCATTGCCAGAGCAATCGTAAACAACCCAAAATACCTGTTTTGTGATGAACCCAATTCAGGTCTTGACCCGGAAACATCTATCGTTATTGATGAGTTGATCCAGGAAATTACCAAAGAGTACAACATCACTACAGTAATTAATACTCACGATATGAACTCGGTATTACAGATTGGAGAAAAGATTGTTTTCCTGAAAAACGGAATCAAGGAATGGGAAGGAAACAACGAACAGATACTTGAAACAAGAAACAAATCTATAGTTGAATTTGTTTATTCATCTGACCTTTTCAAAAAAGTACGCGAAAGCCTGTTAGCTGAAGCCGAAGAAGATGAAGGTCATCATCCACATCTTGGACAAAGTCATGACGATAAAAAATAAAAAAAGCGCTTAGATAATCTAAGCGCTTTTTGTTGTTATTATTCCTCCCTCTGAAGGTAAACCCAGCCCGTTACCTGTTTTCCAGCGGAAAGGGTTATCATATAATAATATGTACCTGTAGGCAGTGTACCTTTATCCGACTGCCCATGCCATTCATTAAGGTAGTTATGGGCTTCATATACTTTAAGTCCGTACCTGTTGAATATTTTCAGTTCAACAACATCAAGGTTAGAGAGATCGAAAGTATCGTTCAGGCCATCACCATTAGGAGAAACCCCCTTAGGAATGATACATGAGGTATTATCAATAGTTATAGTAGCAGTAGCAGTACAACCTTCATCATTGGTAACTATTGCCGTATAATCACCCTCGGGCTTATTGGTAATATTTGCCTGCAAGCCAATGAAATTAAAATTCTGGGGACCGGTCCACACAACCGTAGCACCATTAATATCGCTTATATTTTCTACCCAAAGCATGTAATCATAATTCATACAACCCGAACCCAGTTCTAACTCAAACGGATTATCATTTACTACAACAGCTATTTCACGGCTCGCTGTACAAGTAGCATTATCAACAATCACCTCATAATTACCTATTTGGGATATTGACAGATTAGCAGAAGTTTCACCCAGAAGATTTCCTTCCAGATACCATTGATAAGAAGCTGTTGTGCCGTTAAAATTAGCGGGCATAACTGTAAGAAGAGATGTCTGCCCTTCGCATAATTCCGTATTACCTTCAATCATAAATTGTGGAGTAGGATTTACAGTAACTGGCACTATAGTAACATCTGAGGCACAGCCATTCACTAAAACACTCAAAGAATAATCTCCACTTGCCTGAATACCAGCCGCTGCAATAAGCGGGTTTTGTTCAGCAGAAGTAAATCCGTTAGGGCCTGTCCATTGATATACAGCATTAGCAACCGTATCGGCAGAAAGCTGAATATCTGTACCCTCACATACCGGAGCCACAGGATTTAGCACGGGAGCATCCGGAATGTTTTTAAGTTGTATCTCGATTATTGCATCATCAGTATCATTACAAACATTGGTAACAACATACCTGAACTGATATGTCCCTTCAGTAATTTCTGTAGTTGCAAAATTACTTCCTGTTAATGCACCTGTTCCGTTAACGTCTTCCCAAACACCATTCCCATCAAATGAACCTGATAAATAAGACACAAGATCTACCGCATTACCTTCATTACAAAGAGGCACAGTAGCGTCATCTCCTGCTTTTGGCAAAGGATTAATAACGACATCTACACTACTCACTGCAGAAGTACATCCATTGATTGTAGCGCTTAGGGTGTAAGTCCCTGCATTATCAAGGGAAACCGCATTTATTAAAACCGTTTCAAGAGCAGACGTAAATCCATTGGGACCATTCCATTGATAAGTAGCGCCTGCAACCGCTGTAGTTCCCAATTGTAAATTACCTCCTTCACAAATCGGTGAAACCATATTGATTGAGGGAGCCTGAGGAATATCTTTTACTTCAAGGGTAAGTATGGCATCATCAGACAAATTACACAACCCTGACACTATATACCTAAACTGATATGTCCCTTCAGGCAATCCTGCAGTAGTTAATGTATGATTTGTCAGCATACCCGTATTATTCACATCTTCCCAGTCGCCATTTGTAACAATCCCGCCTTCTAAGAAACTCCTAAGATCTGTTGGTTCACCATTATTACAAAACTGGGTAGTTGTATCCTGGCCTGCATTTGGCAATGTGTTTTCCAACAATGAAAAACTCAACTCCTGATTCATACACGACAAAGGATTATCGCTTGTAACGCTAAGATGGTAAACCCCTCCATCGGTTGCCGATTCATAATCCGGGAAGTTAAGCGTACCTGTTGTACTCAGCACAACTCCGGGAGCACCTTCTTTAAACCATTTATAATCAAGAAAAGTAAATTCAGGCACAAAAAGTTTACTATCTTCTCCTTCACAAAATCCTTCAGCCTGAATAGTAATAGGATCAAGTGCATCAATATCCAGTAAAATATTCCTGATATTTCCACAAACATCAGTTAGTCTAAAATTATATGTTGCGCTTTCTAATCCGGTAAAGAGGTTAGACTGACCATTGTTTACAGTAAATGGTTGTCCGTCCTTAGTCGTTATGCTATAAGTTAATGGAGGTATACCATCTGCTATAACTGCAACTTCAGTCAAACCATTAGCACAAGGAAAACTATACGCATCAATTATCTCAGGACCACCTCCAAAATTAAATGTATGTAGCACATGATAACAACGAATGTTAGCAATACTACCATTGTCATAAACAAAGAATGTTTTTATCACCCTAAATTCACCCGTATAAACAAGACTTAAAGCCGTTTGGTTATTTCCTAATGGTAAAGAATTTAATGAATTTACAGCGGTTCCTTCAACAAAATCTACACCTGTATCAGGATGTTCCCAATGGCCTGTAACGGGGTCTAATCTTTGAAGGAAATAGCCCGGAACATAATTACCATTGCTCACATGTTGTAAAAAGAGGTCAAAAGATCCACAATGCTTAGCCACATCAACAGTATTGACCGACATTCCATATCCCGAAACCACAAAATTTAAAGTAAGTACCTGTCCACAAATATTAGTACCCTGCACAGTATAATTCCCTGCCGGTAATGAGTTCATGTAAAATCTACCATCGGAAGCCACATTAACTGAAGCATTATAAGGAAGAGTCTGTCCAAATGAAGTAGGTGCAGCAGTAATAACAAGCCCCGTCAACCCCAATGAACTTGCAATTCTAACCGATCCGTATCCTAAAGCACAGCCAGCACGATGAAGCACCGTTAGATTATCCGAAGATGCACCCGATGTAACTTCCCTCACTACATCATATTCATTCCCACATTCATCCGTTACTACAAAAACATAAGTGCCGGGAGGAATATCTACCATGTTAAAAAAACCATCAGCATCAATACCCGCGCTTACATCTAAAGGGAAAGGTCCCGGGTATCCTGCCGGAGCCGATGTAAGAATAACGCTATCTACTTCACGATCCGGAAATGATATCCCTATCGAACCATCTCCACCGCAAGCGGCCATATCTCCGGTTACCTGCGGCTCATCTAAATCATCATCGTTAAGTGTAAAATTTAACGTAACCGACCTACCGCAAGCGTCTACAACTACTGCCGTATAATCTCCCTCCGGAGCATAAGCTCCGTCTCCGCCATACTCTATCACAGGCACATCAAAGTTAGGATGATTTATATTGAGAGCTGACGGGGTAAATCCGGCTGGTGAACTGGTAAAAGTTACATTTACAGGTCCAACAAAGTTAGCTACCTGTAAACTGAAGAAATTATTACCACACCCTTCAACTTCATCCAAAACCTGAACTGAATACTGTTGATTAATCGCCATCAAATTTTTGGTAAATATATTTCCACAGGCATCAGTTATTTTTATGCTATAAGAGTATTGCTGATTATTGTAAAAAGGCATATCAAAACTCAGATCACTTGTCATTACATTTGATAAAGTTGTAACGATAGGTGTACCACCTCCCGGAGGATAAACAGTATACTGGACTGTAATAGGAAAGAATATGATATTAGGCTGACTCGCCCCTATATGATTTAATACTGTAATAGTATTACAACCCGGCAATTCAGGAATATCACTAAAATCAGGATCTAAAATAATTATACCGGTCGTAGACTGAGTAACGGTAATACTTACCACTACTGCTTCGCCACAAGTGTCTGTCACCCTTACAGAATATAAACCGGCCGGAAGCCCCGTCAAAACATTTGAGGCCTGAGGAGGTTTAATAACCGGCCCTGCTATAATTTCATAGGTAGAAGGATAACCAGAGGTAGCTGTCAGAGTAATAGCACCATCGTTACCACAACGTGAATTTGTAACAGTAAAACCATAAGTAAGTGGTACGATCAGATTATTAATAGTAATACTTTGAGTATTTGTACTTGTTTGTCCATTAAGAGACTGAGTCGCAACTATTGTATAATTACCCGAAGTACGTCCCGGGACAGTAGTACTGGTTGTGGTAATCACATCGTTAACCGTATCCGGAAGCAGATATACTTTATAGGTTACTGTAGCTCCGGGTTGAAGTCCTGAAACGGCAAAATTAAGCACTCCGTTATTTAAGCACGTCTCATCAGTCTTTGTAACAGTAAAATTAAATGCGGGGAGTTGCGCAAATGCACTCAATGAGAAAAACAGGATTATTACATTGAGTAATAACCTGTAAGAAGGTAATTTTTCAGTCATGGTTGGTTTAGTTTAAGCACTCTAAAGATATTGATTTCTTCAGACACCTAAACAAAACCTACAAAATTTAACATAAAAACTTACATTTACTCTACCTTTTTAGCAGCTGATGTAACAATTTCAGTTATCTTTTTTATTTCATGTTCTTTTTCCTTAGGATAAATCAGTAATATATCTTCTTTATCTACTACAATATAGTTATTAAGGCCGTCAACAATAACTGTTTTACCTTTATCCGTCCTAATTATATTGTTGGTTGCGTTTTCAATAAATACCCTGGCATTAACTACAGCATTGTTATTTTCATCCTTGTCAAGTTTATCATGCAAAGACCCCCATGTGCCAAGATCATTCCAGTCAAAATCTGCGGGAAGCACATAAACATTAGATGCTTTTTCCATTACAGCGTAGTCAATAGAAATATTATTGCTTTTAATATAATTGGCACCAATAAATTCCTTTTCCCCTGAAGTATTATAACTCTCATAGCCTGCCATGAAAAGCTCATACATATCCGGCTGAAACTCAAGAAAAGCATTAGTTACAGCTTTAACACCCCAAATAAAAATACCGGCATTCCAAAGAAAATTCCCTTGCGCTAAAAAAGATTTCGCGGTAGCATAATCAGGTTTTTCTCTAAACTGCTCTACTTTTTTAATTTGCCTGTCCGTTTTGAAATCATATTCTATATAACCATATCCTGTATTTGGAAAAGTAGGCTTTATACCAAGAGTCATTAGCACCTCTTCTTTTCCGGCACAATCAAATGCGCTTTGAAGATTTTGAAGAAAAGCATCTTCATCTTCAATCCAATGATCTGTTGGCGCAACAACCATTAAGGCATCAGGATTTAGTTTCTTTATCTTCAGCGTAGCATAAAGTATACAGGGAGCAGTATTGCGCATTGCCGGTTCTAGAACAATCTGATCAGGAGTAAGCTCCGGCAATTGCTCCAACACGATATCATTATAGATTTCGTTAGTAAGTACAAGTATATTTTCCTGCGGTATAAGTTTAGTAAGTCTGCTATATGTCTTTTGAATAAGGGTTTCTCCCGTACCCAGCATATCATGAAACTGTTTAGGAAACTGTGTAGTGCTTACAGGCCAAAAACGAGAGCCAACACCGCCAGCCATCAATACCGCATAATAGTTTGTGTTCATTCTTTTGGTTTTAATTCCTTAAGTAAAGTTTCTACTTAATAAGTAAAAAACAAAGCCGTTTAATTTTCATTTAACACATTAAGGCACAAGCTCAACTTCGGCATTAGGATTAAAAAGATATACTCTGCCGGTACTAATCTCAAGACATTCAAATCTTTTAACCCTTTGGGCTCCCTTTTTGAAAATCTTGCCATTGTGTATTCTAAAATGGCTTCCGTAAGGAAGTTCAAATATATAATTCTTTTCCGACCTATCATCAAATTGTTTTAAAGCAATTGCAAGAGTAGCATCGGTATCACTGCTTGCTTTCGGATTTCTAAAGTGCCTGGCAAGTAATGGCAATAACTGATTCGGGAATATCTCAGGACGAATAAAAGGCACCATTAGCTTCTGAAAAGTACTTTTCCACTCATCTCCATGAGGCTTAATATTTCTTCCATATTTCTCAAAAGCAGCTAAATGAGCAATTTCATGTATAAGCGTAATCAAGAAACGGTATTTATTCAGACTGGCATTCACAGTTATCTGATGTAATCCGTTATGATCGCGCCTGTAATCACCATGACGCGTTACCCTTTCATTTACTATTTTCAGGTTAACCCCATAATGTTTTATCAGCTCAAAAGCTGCATCTGTAGCATGTTCCGGCAAATAAGGGGAAAGTATATGTTTCACGTATTAAGGCGTAGTACTTGACACCTGCAGTACTTTACCATTAAAATAAGTATTGCCGGTTAGCGCAAAATTATAAATATAATCACTCATTTGTTTAGGAGAAAGCGGCGCTTCATACCCCGGAAAAGCTTCCTGCAACATCTCGGTATTTACAGCGCCGAGAGCCAGTACATTAAACGAGATTCCCTGTTCACGGTATTCTTCCGCCAAAAGTTCACTAAGCGTAATCACAGCTCCTTTACTGGAACTATAAGCGGCAAGTCCGGCAAACTTCATTGTACCCTGAACTCCTCCCATACTGCTTACGGTAACCACGTGGCTGCCTTTAGGCATATAAGGCAACACAACTCTGTTAAGGGCAGCTACTCCAAAAACATTTACTTTATAGATATACTCAAATTCTTCAGCAGATATTTGAGCAAATGGTTTCAATATCAAAGCCCCTGCATTATGGATTAGAATATCTACCGTTTTCCATGTTTTTTCAACAAAGTCTGAAATACGCTCTAACCCTTCTCCTGAAGCAAGATCTATTTTCAAACATGAGATATTTCGATTTTCAATTAGGGCTTCAGGTATTTTTCTGGAAATTGCAAGTACATTATGACCCGCTTTTGCAAACTGAAGAGCCAACTCATATCCTATCCCTCTGCTTGTACCTGTTATAATTATATTTTTCATTATTTTTTCAATACAATTTCTTTACTTGGCGCATTTACTGTTTTTTCTACCACTGGTATCATCTGTTGTATAAAATCAGTCATATGCTTAGTATCCATAACATCAAATTCATCACCTAGCTGATGGTAATATTTAAAAGCCGTCATCTCAGTAGTACACAATGTATGTGCAGGAATATTAAATTCCTGCCAAAACGGGTAATTATCCGATGCCCTAAACAACTGGTATTGCATCTCAAAAGCATTTGAGCCAATTATCTTTTTACCGGCATACTCATTTAACTTGTCTGCCATATTACTACGCCCATAACCTGTTAAGTAAGCTAACAAACCATCCCCTAACGGCACACCTGTCATTTCAAAATTCAACATGGTGTAAACAGGAAAGTTCTGTTCTTTCAGCTTAGCAGCAAGATGCTTTGACCCCAAAAGGCCTTTTTCTTCACCCGAGAAAAAGCAGAACAAAATACTGCGCTTATTCGATTTTACCTTGCCATAATAATTAACCAGTTCTGCAACGGTTGTAGTACCTGTTGCGTTATCATCGGCCCCATTATAAATATTGTCACCATTTACAGTTTCTTTTGCAAGCCCGATGTGATCATAATGCGCCCCAATTACAACAAACTCTTTTTTCAATTTAGGATCAGTTCCTTCGAGAACACCAACAATATTATAAGCCGGCACAGTCATATTGGAAAGTGTATCCCTGTATGTTGAAAAATAAGGTTTTATTCCATTCTTTTGAAGCACATCCTCCAGATAACGAGCAGCCATTTCCATTTCCGGCGTGCCAGGCTCACGGCCTTTCAAATCATCAGACGCAAGAAATTTAAGCGTTGTTATTACTGATGCCTCTTCTACCTTATAAGGAGCCTGTACAGCCTTCTTTTTCTGGGCAGAAATCATCCCTACGCATCCCAAAGATAAAAGGGAAACATATATAAGTTTTTTCATGTTTTGTTTTTTGTATTCAGCTAAAATAAGAAAAATTTACAAGTTGATTTAAGATTCAAAAATAAGGTTACGTTTAGAAATCAAAAGCTCAATTTCATTTTGAGTATGTCATCTATCATAAAAATTAATCTTTAGCAACGGTCTCTTTTCTTTTAACTCTTTCAATACCTTATCGTCTATCTGATGACGGAAAACATTTAGCTCTTCAAGCTTTTCAGGAAGTCGATTCTCCTCAACCTTTAACAACCAGTCGGCATTAAAACTCAACATTCGTAGATTTTCAAGATCCCTTATATCTTCAGGAATTATTGTAAAATCACAATTCTCAAGACTCAGCTCCTTCAGATTATCCATTTTTTTTACATCAGGATGAAGCTCTAAAAAATCAAACCCTCTTAAATACAAACGCTTCAATCTATATAATCTCGTAATCCATAAAGGAAACTCCTTAAACGGCACATTAATTATCGCTAATTCAGTTAATGTTTTCAACTCTCCTATTTGTTCAGGAAGAAGCTTTGAATAACCACCTCCCACTAAAACATATAAAGAACTTAATTTACTGAACTTTAAAAAATCTTCAGCAAAATCATCAATATTTGCAGTAAAATGCAGTCTAAGCCTCTTAACCCTATTAGGATTTTTAAGCGCCCTTTCCAAGCTATTATATTCGCCAAAAAGCAATTCCCTTAATTTCCCCATAAACAATTCTACAAAAAAAATACCCATCCTGAATCCAGAACGGGTATATATATTTTGATTACTGCAAGCTTACGCCAGCATAGTAACCGGATTCTCGATATATTGTTTCAGGGTTTGCAGGAACTGAGCTCCCGTAGCACCATCAATTGTACGGTGATCACAAGTCAGCGTTACTGTCATAGTGTTCCCTACTACAATCTGTCCATTCTTAACAACCGGCTTCTGAACGATAGCACCTACTGAAAGGATAGCTGAATTCGGCTGGTTAATAATAGATGTAAACTCCTGGATACCAAACATACCTAAGTTAGAAACTGTAAATGTACTTCCGTCCATTTCGGCAGGAGTAAGTTTTTTATTTCTTGCTTTACCGGCAAGATCTTTTACACCCGAACCAATTTGAGAAAGGCTCATCATGTCAGTAAATTTAAGTACCGGAACCACAAGACCGTCTTCAACAGCTACAGCTACACCTATACTGATATGTTTGTTGTAAACAGTAACATCATCTTTCCAGTGTGTATTAATTTGCGGATGCTTACGTAACGCCATAGCACTAGCCTTGATAACCATATCGTTGAATGATACTTTAGTATCAGGAACAGCGTTGATAACATTACGGCTTGCAATAGCATTATCCATATCAAGCTCAATAGTTAAGCTATACTCCGGAGCAGTGAATTTAGATTCAGCAAGACGACGCGCAATAGTTTTACGCATTTGGTTGTTTTTCACTTCTTCGGTAGCCACTTCACCTACAGGCGTGTAAGCTACAGCAGCAGGAGCAGCAGCCGATTGTGCCGGAGCGGCAGAAGCAGCAGACTGGGCAGCAGCAGGAGTAAAGTTTTCAATATCTTTCTTAACGATACGTCCGTTTTCTCCGGAACCTTTTACCTGATTCAGATTAACACCTTTATCCTCGGCAATTTTACGGGCAAGCGGAGAAGCAAATACTCTTCCACCATCATTAGTTGCAGGAGCAGCTTCTGCTTGTGGAGCAGCAGCTTCTTCTTTCTTAGTTTCAGCAACCGGTGCAGCTTCAGATTTTGCAGGAGCCGGTGCAGAAGCATTAGCATCAATACCTGAAACATCTGTTCCTGCAGGCCCGATGATAGCAAGCATACTATCTACAGATGCTGTTTGACCTTCCTGAATTCCTATTTTAAGAAGCACACCTGAATGGAATGATTCAAACTCCATTGTTGCTTTATCAGTTTCAATCTCAGCAAGAATATCACCTTCTTTTACGGTATCGCCTTCTTTTTTAAGCCATGTTGCAACAGTACCTTCAGTCATTGTATCACTTAGACGAGGCATTGTTACCACAGTAACACCTTTAGGCAGTTCCGCCGATGCAGCAGGAGCTGCAGTTTCAGCAGCAACTTCAGCTTTTGGAGCAGCGGCCTCTTCTTTTTTAGCCTCAGCAGCAGGAGCTGCATTACCGTTAAGAAGACCTGAAATATCTTCTCCGGTCTCTCCGATGATAGCAAGAACTGAATCTACAGGTGCAGTTTCGCCCTCATTAATTCCAATATGTAAAAGCGTACCTGCATCAAAAGCCTCAAATTCCATAGTAGCTTTATCAGTCTCAATCTCAGCAAGGATATCGCCTTCTTTAATAACGTCTCCAACTTTCTTAAGCCACGTAGCCACAGTACCTTCGGTCATTGTGTCGCTAAGGCGCGGCATTGTAATGATTTTTGCCATGGTAATTATAGTTTATGTGGTAAGAATGGATAATCTTTTTGATCGTAAACAACGTCGTACATTACGCTTAAGTCCGGATATGGAGACTCTTCAGCGAATTTTTCACACTCCTCTACAAGCTCTTTTACTCTCTGATCAATTGCCTCGATCTCCGCCTCTGTTGCATAGTTGTTTTCTTTAATAATATCTAGAACCTGAGTAATAGGGTCGATTTTTTTGTACTCTTCAACCTCCTCTTTAGTTCTATAGTGCTGTGCATCACTCATTGAGTGACCACGATAACGGTATGTTTTCATTTCAAGGAACGTTGGTCCGTCTCCTCTTCTTGCTCTTTCCATTGCCTCGTGCATTGCCTCAGCAACTTTAATAGGGTTCATTCCGTCAACAGGTCCACATGGCATTTCATACCCAAGACCAAGTTTCCAGATATCTGTGTGGTTAGCAGTACGCTCAACAGAAGTACCCATTGCATAACCGTTATTCTCTACAATAAAAACTACAGGAAGTTTCCAAAGCATCGCCATATTGAAAGCTTCGTGAAGCGATCCCTGACGTGCAGCACCATCACCAAAATAAGTAAGGGTTACACCACCTGTATTAAAATATTTATCGGCAAATGCCATACCTGCACCTACAGGTATCTGAGCACCTACGATACCGTGACCTCCGTAGAATCCATGCTCTTTTGAGAAAATGTGCATCGACCCTCCAAGACCTTGTGAAGTACCTGTTGCTTTACCTAAAAGCTCTGCCATAACTTTCTTAGGATCCACTCCCATACCTATTGGCTGAACGTGGTTACGGTAAGCTGTGATCATTTTATCTTTTGAAAGATCCATTGCATGCAATGCTCCTGCAAGGACAGCTTCCTGTCCGTTATATAAGTGAAGGAAACCTCTAACTTTTTGCTGAATGTATAAAGCTGCAAGTTTGTCTTCAAATTTTCTCCAAAACTGCATATCCTCATACCACTTCAGATAAACCTCTTTTGTTATTTCTTTCATTGGGCTAAATTATTGTTGCTGATGTGATTTTATAAAAAATGTTTTCTGTGACCGCAAATAGTTTCCTCACACAAATTTGCGAAAGGCAAAAATACTACTTCCCATCAATAACAAAAAAAAATAAGCTAAGTATTTTGTTTATTTTTTGGGGTAACTCAAAAGCCTTTGTTATTAAACAAAAAATAAGGGATTCAAATGAATCCCTTATTTTATATATTATACTAATATTCGTCCCAGTCGTCTCCGAAGTTGAAGCTAAGTGAGAAACGTAATGTGTTTTCAAGAGGATTTCTAACCTGAGAAGCAGAGAACAGGTAAGACACGTCAATCTTAACTACGGTATATCTGAATCCGGCACCAAGAGAGAAAAACTTACGAGCCCCTTTTAGTTCGTTCTCGTTAAAATAACCCAAACGGAACATAAAGGCATCCTGATAAGAATACTCAGCACCTACTGAATAAGTAACCTCTTTAAGTTCTTCGCTAAAACCTCCCGGCGCATCGCCGAATGATTTAAAGATACCTGAAACCCAGCCTATATCATTGTATTCCTCGTTAACAATTGCCTGATCGTCTGCATTAATATTGCCATCGCCATTTCTATCAGTTACCTCCTTAGGGGTAGGTACTAAAAGTTTTGCCAGCTCAAGATTAACACCTAACTTATTATACTCATCGAAAATAAAATCAAACCCACCGCCAAGCTTCATTGTAGAAGGCAAAAAGTTTGCACTCATTTCCGGATCGTTATCATAGCTTAATTTAGGACCAAGGTTCTGAAAATTAAAACCTGCTCTCCAACGTCCATTGAAATCAGAAAAAGCAATTTCTTCAGACTGGTAGAAACCAGCAACATCAAAAGCAAAAGTTGTAGCTGCACTGGCATCACCCCCTCCTGCCGATTCAGGTATTTTTAAGTTAGAGCTTATAAAACGTCCGGCTATAGCCATTGAAAACTGCTCATCAAGCTTAAGTGAATACGACAAGTCTACAGCAAGCTCATTTGGAGACCTAACTACTGCAGGATCATCAGGATTCTGACGAAGTTCAATATCACCCAAACCAAAGTAACGAAGACTACCCGCAAAGGCACTTCTTTCATTAAATCTGTTATAATAAGTCACCTGACCCAAAGATATATCATTAGCGATATCTGTCAGATAAGGAGTGTAACTAAATGATAGACCATGCTCTTTTAAAGCAAATGCATATTTTGCCGGGTTCCACTGTTGTGAATAAACATCCGAAGACGTTGCAACACCGTTATCTGCCATACCGGCAGCACGGGCATCAGCGGCTATTGTTAAAAAAGGAACTGCTGTAGTAATCACTCTACTATCAGTCACCTGGGCTTTGGCAAACTGCACTCCTAAAAGGCACAGCGCTATTAATACAATCTTTTTCATTCTTATTTTAAAAATTTAAAGGGTCACAAATATAATGTTTTTTACAGCAATACAAGCTTTTCGTACTTTTCTGCTGTTTTATTAGTAACAGTCGACCTTACAGTGAGCTTATACACATAAACTCCTTTACCTATCCGATCGCCAAAATCATCTTTTCCATCCCATTTTATATCGCGGCACAAAAACCCATCGGTAGTAACAGATTGGTTTATTGTTTTAACCACCTTACCTGTCACGGTAAATATCTGAACCTGTACATCAAGAGGCTCAAAAGGCCTGTTGTGGTTAAACCAAAATTCGGTATAGCTCACAAAAGGGTTAGGGTAATTAAGCACCTTATCCAGCGTAAGCCCTTCATCACCTACAACTACAAACTGGATTTCAGCAGTAACAAGATTATTATACACATCCCACGCCTTAAGCGTTATGGTATGCAGTCCTTTTTCGAGATTACTAAACGGAAAACGCAACGAACCTCTTTGGTAGTTATCTTTTTCCGCCTCATAATAATCATTCATAATATAAGGATTGTTTTCATCTCCATCGAGAATCCCAACAATATCATGTCCAATACCACTCGCTGTATTAATACCATGCTCATCTTCAAGAAAAGCAAGAAATATTGGTGAAGCATTTGTAATACCCCCTGAAACAAATGACTCATCATTCATATACAGCCTTACTTTTGGGCCTGTCGTATCTGCTTCCGGATTAGGATTTACACCTCCCACTTTTACAGTAGTACTATACCCCTGCCTGTCATCTGTTTTTGTTGTTCGTGAAGCATACAAACTCACTCTCCCCTCTGCAACAGGTATCTTAATATCACGCGGAACCACAAACCCAAACTCAAACAAACCATTAGTAACCGATGCATTACCCCTAAATATTGTCTCACCAAGCGTAGAGAACGGAATCACTTTGCCCATATGATCATTATCAAGCGTTTGCCTGTTAATATTTTTATCAAAAACAGTTACCTCAAGCTCTCCATTATAATTGGTTGCCGTCGCCGAGCCATTCACTACTTTACCTTCCAACTTTACATAAGCTAAGGAATTAAGAGCTCCCGTAAAATCTGCTACGGGAATATCATTTATTTCCGTCAGAACTATCTCAGGCTTAGGAATAGCCAGCTTAAGCGCCGGATCCCCAATAAAACACACCATCCTGATATTTTTGTTATTCATAGTTACCTTAGAAACACGAAGCGCTTCCGCTACCGAAGGAAACTCATCCTGTCCGTAAGCATAAAGATTTTTCACCATCAACGGCGTAAAGTTTTCAGCAACAGTAATATATAACGCTCTTGTAGTACTTATCAAACCTATAGCACCACCTTGAGCATTCCAATAAGTATATTCCCCTACTGTAGGCCTGTAAGGATTATCGAATTTGGTTATTTCACAACTAGCCGTTATAAAAACAGGGTACTTATGTTTATTAGTAAGATTATCAGCATCTTTTTTTTCATAGATACGCTCTCCTGCCATGCCATCTTCTCCACCATGCCCTAAATAGTTAACAATAAGAGCACCATAATTAATCGCCCTTATCAATTCCTCTTTAGCCTGAGGATAGCGCTGCCCTCCCGCCGAAGACTCCTGCACATAAGAATCTGTATATATTTTCCTGACATTCACAAAAGGCCTTGCCGCAATAAGCTCATTCGTCATATCATCCAGCGTATCCACAAAACCTAAAGAACCGCTACCATCAAGATCGTCGGCAATAACAATAAAATCATTACGCCATCTGCCATACGCCTCAGACGCTTTATATTCCGCAACCTTATTCACCATCTCATCCGCCTGCTTTTTATCATTCACAAGCATCCTTCCAACAGCGACATCAAGCCCTTCGCTCCCGGAATCAAGCATAGCACCCTCTTCCGGATCCATGAGGCCATAAAAATCATCCGTAGTAAATGTTGTTACCGTACTATAACTATTAAAAGCCGGAATTGGATCATACCCCTGCATTATAGGCACTACATTAGTATTATTCGGAATCCTGTTCTTATAATCAAATGACGCATCGCCGAAAAGATTTACATATTTTATTCTTTTGTCCGGAGACGATGCATTCAAATAAATATATTTAACCAAATTTCGAATCGCAGCAATATCCTGTTTTCCCGAAGAAAACTCGGTATATATATTTTCAAGATTAACCACTTTTACATTCATTCCTTCCTTACGATGAATATTAGCAAGGTTTTCAGCAGAAGAATTAAGATTCGCAGGAGTTACAATAAGATAATCCACATCCTGAAACTGACCGTTAGAACCATTAAAAATAGTACCCTTTATATTTTGATTAGCAACACGGGTCTGACTATCACGTAATGGCGTATAGTAATCTGACGAAACTACCGTAATATATTTCCTTACCTCTCCTAATGTAGACTTAAACGAAAATTGCGACTGAAGTCCCTCGTTTTGTATTTTACCTACATTATATATATCTGTAATATCCCAAACCTGATTTATTCCTGTCGCATTAGACAGATTATACTGTATTACTCCATTATTGGTCGCTGCATCATTATACTGGAAACGAAACTGCTTCCCGTTACCCTGCAATTTTCTCTTAGCCTGAACCACAACATAATCTAACCACGCATTAGCACTCGGAGCACCATTGTTATTATAAGTAAGCCCTACAGTTATATCATTTCCTGAGGGAGTGAACGAAACAGACACCGGACCATTATCACCCACATTAACAGTAACACCTCCGTCATCAGCAGCATCATGTTCACCAGGCACCTTAAAGCGAAGCGCACCAAGATCCTGACCATTTACTTTTATTACCATAGAGGTTTGCACAGGAGCATTTGCAGCCGCACTAACTTTTACAGTAGCTGCGACAGCTTCTATATCAGGAATGGTAAATTTAAACTCCTGTTCATTATTTACATTAAAAGGATCTCCATGCCATTTACGTCCAAGTCGCGCGATATTAACAAGATCCTTTTCATAGTATTGATATTCATCAAACACTGCCGTAGTAAGTGTAGGCGCTCCCGAAGGCTGCCCCATAGTTGTTATACGCTTACCCGGACCACCCTGCGATGTAACATAATAGTATGACTTATCCGCATACAGATTATTGTGCGAGCCGTTTTCCTGACTCCAGTTATCAACACCTTCAGCATAAAAAAGAATATAGTCAGCACTATCAAACTTACCGTCTTCTTCGCCAATAAAAGTTATCGCATTTTCTTCCGGATCGGCAGGGTAATCAACACTATTCCTAAGAGGTGCCATTCTACCGCCGTTACCATATATTTTAATATTACGCGGATCTACATTAACATCCAAACCTAATTGCTGCAGAAAACCACGTGATATTTTATATACCCCTGATTTGGTTACATAAAAACGAAACCAGCTTCCAGAAGAAAGTACTGAATTTGAAATAACATTAAAATCATTAACCCCATAGGTAACCGTTTCTCCGGCAAAAGCATTATAACTATAGGTAAACGATTTGATCCTTTTATACCCTCCACCTTCTTTTATAATAGGAGACAGCCTAATCCCGGCCATCCATTTGTCTCTTGCTTTCGAAGCAGCTATAGAAGCATTAATAGCCGACGGGACAGATGATGCAGAAAGTGTCCCCAACTTATCCGAAGTCATACTTTCATAAACCACATTAGTGATTTGCAATGATTTTTGATCTACCGGACCGGAAACAGGAAAAGAATAAGAGAAAAACAATTGTTTTGTATTCGCGTCATAATCGAGATATTGAGCCTGAAATTCCGGCAAAACTAAAGCCTCTTCTACAAGAAAAGACTTAACATTGTCTGTCCAGTTCAAAACAATTTCACCCCTTTGCTGCGCAAAAGAAACAATTGAATATAGTAGAGTAAAAAAGAATAATCTGTTTTTCATCATTGAGAGAACGCAGCTATGCGAGATATATTACAGCAAAAGGAAAATTTTTTCTTTTACCCGCCTGCAATATTACTTCAAAATAGGCGTTATAGAATAAGAGATTTAACATAATTTTAGATTTTTTACAAAAATTTTAAAAACGTGTTGCGGTTTAACGGTTAATTATTATATTGCGCCACGAAATTTATTTACCTACTGAAAGATGAAAGTTAACAAAATCACGGCTTTACAGTTGCTTCTCGCGTTTGCGATGGCATTTGGTTTTACTGCGTGCAGTAAAAAAGGGTCAAATGGTAATTCCACTGCTACAGGCTGGAAGATCAATGACAAGAAAGGTGGATTCCAACACAACTCTAAGTACAAAAAGCAGGAAACTGCTCCGGGGCTTGTAGAGATAGAAGGTGGAACATTTACTATGGGTAAAGTTCAGGACGATGTTATGCACGATTGGAACAACACTCCAACACAGCAACACGTTCAGTCTTTCTTTATGGACGAAACTGAGGTTACTAACGTAATGTACATGGAGTATCTTGACTGGTTAAAAAGGGTTTTCCCTCCAACAGAAGAGAACTATAAAAACATTTATGTTGGTGCTTTACCAGACACTCTTGTATGGAGAAGTGCTCTTGGTTACAATGAAACAATGACAAATAACTACCTAAGACACCCGGCATATTCTAACTTCCCGGTTGTAGGTGTTAACTGGATACAGGCTGTAGAATTCTCTAAATGGAGAACAGACCGTGTTAACGAATCTGTACTTGAAAGAGAAGGATACCTTAAAAGAGACGCAAAAGTACTTGACGTAACTGCTGAAACTACATTCAGTACTGAGGCTTACCTAGAAAGCCCTACTAAATCGTACGGTGGTAACGAGGAAATCGTTCTTAAAGGCCAAAGAAACAAATTAGCAAACAAAGAAGGTGCTACTAACGTATACGCACAAAGAACTTCAGGTATCATTCTTCCTGAATACAGACTTCCAACTGAAGCTGAATGGGAATATGCTGCTGTTGCTCTTGTAGGTAACCGTGAGTACAACCTTTACAGAGGAGATAAAAAATACCCTTGGAAAGGTTCTTACACTCGTAGTGGAAAAAGAACTTCAAAAGGTGATCAGCTTGCCAACTTTAAACAAGGTAAAGGTGATTACGGAGGAATTGCAGGATGGTCTGATGACAACGCTGATATCACAGCTCCGGCTAAATCTTACCCACCAAACGACTTTGGTCTGTATGATATGTCTGGTAACGTTGCAGAATGGGTAGCTGACGTTTATCGTCCTATCGTAGATGACGAAGCTAACGACTTCAACTACTACAGAGGTAACGTTTATATGAAAAACAAAATTGGTGAAGACGGAAGAGCTGAGATCGTAACTACTGACAACATTCAGTATGATACACTTGCTAATGGTAAAATCCAATACAGAAACCTACCTGGTCAAATTTCTCAGGAGCAAATTACAACTGACGATACTTACCTAAGACAAAACTATACAAGAAGTGACAACAGAAACTTCAGAGATGGTGACAGACAATCTACACGTTACTACGATTTCAGTGGTACTGATGAAGAAAAAGGTACTGAAAAAGAATCAGAAAGAATGTATGACTCTCCAAAACACCTTGTAACTAAAGATAGCCTTGGCAACATGGTAAGAGAGTATGACAAATCTTCAAAAAGAACTACTCTTGTAAACGATAACGTTCGTGTATACAAAGGAGGATCTTGGAGAGACAGAGCTTACTGGCTAGACCCTGCACAAAGAAGATACTTCCCACAGGATATGGCTACAGACTACATCGGATTCCGTTGTGCTATGTCTAAAGTAGGTCCAAAATCAAGCAAAAAGAAAGCTAGAAACTAATTAAGTTTCATCTTATGTAAATACAATAAAAGCCCTATCTTAGGGCTTTTATTTTTTTATATACTTTCCATGGAAACCAAAGAACTTTACAGCTATTTCCTGCAATGTAAAAGCATAGCAACAGATACCCGAAAAATAGCTCCGGACTCGTTATTCTTTGCCCTGAAGGGAGATAATTTTGATGCCAATACCTTTGCTGCTGAAGCGCTCTCAAAAGGGGCAAAATATGTAGTGATTGACAATCCTGCTTATAAAACAGGCGACAATATGCTTTTGGTTCCTGATAGCCTTGCGGCATTACAAAATCTTGCACGTCATCATCGTCGTGAACTTGGCCTTCCGGTAATAGCCTTAACTGGCAGCAACGGAAAAACCACCACCAAAGAACTTATCAACGCTGTTCTTTCAAAAAAATACAATACTACTGCCACAATTGGCAATCTTAACAACCATATCGGAGTACCTCTTACCCTACTATCCTTTACCCACGAAACTGAAATAGGTATCGTAGAAATGGGTGCTAATCACCAAAGGGAAATTGCCTTCTTATGCTCTATAGCAGAACCTAACTTTGGCTATATAACTAATTTTGGAAAAGCACACCTTGAAGGTTTTGGAGGTTATGAAGGCGTTATTAAAGGCAAAAGCGAATTATATGATTATCTGAAGGAGAACATCAAAACTGCTTTTGTAAATCTTGATGACCCTATTCAGCGTGAAAAAACCAAAGATATGTCGCGTTATACATTTGCAATAGATAACTACAACTGCGACGTAAGAATTGATGCTGCATCAGCCAATCCAATGGTTACGATAAAATATAACGGACAGGATATAAAATCACACCTCATAGGTATTTATAACGCGACAAACATAAGCGCTGCCATTACTATCGGACATCACTTTAAAGTAAGTGATGAAAAAATAAAAGATGCTATTGAAGGTTATATTCCATCAAATAACCGTTCGCAATTACTTGAAAAGAATAGTAACAATATCATTTTGGATGCCTATAATGCCAACCCAAGCAGTATGCAGGCCGCTATCGCCAACTTCCTTCAGCTTGACACTGAAGAAAGCTACAAAATCGCCGTTCTGGGAGACATGTTTGAATTAGGCAAGGAAAGTCACGAAGAACACGCTAAAATTGTTCAGTCACTTGTGAATGAAGAAGGAATTGAAATTTATTTTGTAGGCAAAGATTTTTACAATAGTAAGGCTCAGGTAACCCACATGCATTTCTTTGAAAGTTTTGACACCTTTAAGGAGAACTTTAGCAATTTAAAACCTGAGAAAAAAACAATACTTATCAAAGGCTCGCGAGGCATGGCTCTAGAGAGAACACTTGAACTGATATAAAAGAAATGCTCCTAAAAAAGGAGCATTTCTTTTAATAATACAATCTGAAATCAAGCAGTTTGCACAACGCATAATATTTTTGATGTAGCTCTTCTACAATTTCGATTACATCATCACTATCTTCAAACAATCCAAAGAAAGCACGATCAAGACCGCTGCTACTTTGCTTACCATAAGCATGACCATAACCCGATATTGCTTTTGCATTTGTAATATCTAAAAAATACTGTGCTTCTTCAGAACTTAAATCCAGAACTTTTTCATTAGCGAAATGAAGGATCTTACCTCTTAATTTTCCTTCAAATAATTCAGCAATTTCTTCAATACTATAATAGTAACCATTAAGACAAATTGTATTCTGCTCTCCCGGCATTACAAGATAGATGATCTCATAATTTTTAAAATTATGATCATCATACAAAAGTGCATTTAAGCTATCCTCAAGCCCTTCAATAGTATCACAGGTCTTGTAGATACTCCCTATCCCCTGCTCAAAGGCAAGTTTTTCGAGAATTGTTACCACTTCAGTAACCCCGGTTTTTTCAATATCATCAACTGCTTCAAGGCAGAAAATGAATTTTTCATCATCCATATAAAATCATTCAGGTACTACTGCAAAATACGACAAAATAAACGGAACAAGTCAGACAGTCCTGTTAAAACAATCCACCCATTTGAATTAATGAATCAGATAAATTAATTTCGCAGCCTAAACATACTCACATTGAGCAGGAACACTTCCGAAAGGATTACATATTTTAACGAAGAAACAATAACAGGCATATCTTTACCGGAACGCTTTACGTTCCCGTTTCTTTACGAACCTCATCCATTGACTAAAATTGCCGCCGAAGAATTGCAGCAATACCTGGAAAGTCTTACCGATCTTGACCATAATTTTGGGCTTAAAGAAGATCAGGAAGGATTGGTTATAGGCAAAATGTTTGGTGTTTTGATTGTTCAAGATGACGAAGGTAAATTAGGATACTTGTCAGCTTTCTCAGGAAAACTTGCAGATTCTAACGATCACCCAAAGTTTGTCCCGCCTGTTTTTGATATGCTTCTTGAAGATAGTTTTTTCTTAAAAGAACAATATATCCTAAACAGCATTAATGACGAAGTAAAAACAATTGAAGCGGATCAACAGTATCTGTCACTCAAAGCCGATTTAGAATCATTTACCCTACAGGCAGCTAAAGAGACAGAAACTTTTAAGAAACAGCTCAAAATAAATAAAGCGTATCGTAAAGATTTACGTGAACGGAGAAAGAATGTTATCAGCGAAGAAGACTATAATCGTTTTGATGCCTACCTTATACGTTTTAGTCATTACGACAATCATCAGTTCAGGTTACTGACCGAAAAATGGAAACTAAAACTGGAAGAAGTTCAGCAGAAACTTTCAATATATCAGGATAGAATTGAAACATTAAAAAAAGATCGCAAAGAGAAATCAGCAGCGCTACAACTACAACTCTTTGAACAATATTCTTTCTTAAACAAAGACGGCAAAACTAAAAGCCTTCAGTCAATATTTGGGAATACCGTATTTGGAAAACCACCGGCAGGAGCAGGTGAATGCGCCACTCCAAAACTTTTGCAATATGCATTCCTGCATGGTTATAAACCTTTAGCCATGGCGGAATTTTGGTGGGGGTCCCCTCCTAAATCGGAAATAAGACAACACAAACAGTTCTACCCGGCATGCAACGGCAAATGCAAACCTATATTAGAACATATGCTCGAAGGCATAGAGACCGACGAAAACCCGTTTTTGATAAACATTGGAGAAGGCAAAGAACTCAAAATAATTTATGAAGACGACAGTTTTGTTGTGGTAAATAAACCTGACGATCTGTTATCAGTTCCGGGTATATTGATAAACGATTCGGTTTATACACGATTAAAATATATACTTAACGGTATCGAACCGCTTATCATTCACAGGCTGGATCAGGCAACTTCTGGATTATTAGTAGTTGCAAAAACGAAAGATGCACACAAAGACATCCAGAAACAATTCCTGAAACGCACCGTAAACAAACGCTATTCTGCAGTGCTCGCAAAAGTTATTGCAGAAGATAGCGGAGAAATAAAACTGCCTTTACGTGGCGACCTTGACAACAGGCCAAGACAGTTGGTGTGCTTTGACTTTGGAAAAAAGGCTCACACTACCTGGAAAGCCATTGAGCGAACAGAAACAACCACAAAAGTCCATTTTTGGCCACATACAGGACGCACCCATCAGTTACGCATGCACGCTGCCCATGAACTCGGACTAAATGCACCTATTGTGGGCGATGACCTGTATGGCACTGCTGCCAACAGGCTGCACCTGCATGCTGCCTATCTTGAGTTTGTGCATCCGGTTACAGGAAAAACTATGACTTTTGAAGCTATGGAGGAGTTTTAACAAACAAGACAAGAATAAAAAACCACCCTAACATTATTGTCAGGGTAGTTTTAATCAATAAACAACCAATAATAGGGCACTACCTATTTTTTCATATTACGATGCCTGTATTTTGTAAAAGCCTTAACGGTAGCAGCTGTCTCGTTGTCAACAGCAACAACTTTAGCATTCTTTGCCGACGTTGCCGTTTTCGCCATAGCAGTATTATAAGCCGGGATAGATTTAGCAGCCATTGCCATATCATAATCCAGTGCTATTTGGCCTTCATCAAAAGGAACATCACCATAATTATCCCTGAACCAAAGCATCCAGTCAGCACTACCAGGCGTGTATACCATCAGGTTATTGGTAGTTTGCTTAGGACCTGGAAGCAGGAACGATTTTAGTTTTGCCTGAGCCGGGCTATGACAACTCATACAAGAAGACAATGCCAGATTCTTATAAACTTTACCCGTTGTTACATCAACTGCCTCCAAAGCTACAGCACCATCGTTAGGACCACTTAACCTTCCGCCCCAACCCAGTGTTTCTTTGCTGTAAAAAGGAGCTTTAGGATTGATTATCGTTTCATATAGTTTAGGATACGGAGGTGTAATAGGACTGTTTACATCCGGATCGTCGCCCCACATAGCGCCAAGTGGCACCATTTTATCCCAAAAATCACCCTTGGCATCCATATCATACACAAAAGTTGAGTAAACCCAACCTGTCTTAGGTGCAGTCTTACTGTCTTTAACGATCACATCCATCTGGAAGAAGCTCACTTTGCGAACCTGATACCCTTTTTTAGGATTTTCAGCAGTTGCAATAGTATCATAAACACTTAAGGTCTCAGCCCCTTTAAGTACAGGCCAGTTAGGCGCATTAATATTTGAGAAAGCAAGTTTCACAACAATACTTCCTTCTTTAAACTGCCCCGATTCTTTAGTAAGATTAACTTTCTCGCCTGTTTTACCCCATAGCTGACCTACAGTATATGCGGCAACAGAATCGTAGAACACTAATGCATACCCGGCCTCATCTTCTTTTAGGCTTTTAAACATTCCCGCAGGATTCCCATTGCCTAGATAAGCCCCTAGAATAGCCTCTCTCTCAGAACCAATCCAGGGTTCATTAAACCAACCATATTTAGCCGACGTCCAATTCTTATTATCTGTAAAAAATGGCTTGACATTAGGAGCTATATAGCTTTTTAATGAATCCATATACGCAAACACATTCGATTCGGAGATAGGCTTGCCTTTAAGTGCCTGCTGCCAAGAAGGATTAATGACATCTTTAACCTCTGTAGGATAATCATGGCTCAGAACAAATAAAGGATTACCATACTGCTCCTTGGTAGGTACTGAGTCACGGTGGTTTTGAAATGCACCGCTAACAGGAGTTTCAGCCATAGCGGTGAGTTCTTTGCCTTCCTCAGTATTGTCATTTTTACGACAGCTACTTACAGTAAATGCAATAGCTGCCAACACAACAAAGGAAGTTGGAAAAGTAATTTTTTGTTTCATAAATTAGTAATTTAAAGTTAGTTGAATACCGGAAAGCGTTACCAATCCACGGTAAACTTATGATAAAAAAACCTACCTAAAACCATCATGATTAAAAACAGGGGTTTGTACGCAACAGCAAAAACGCGTACTTATACGTATAGGAATAATCTGAGGAAATGATTATAAACAATACACTGATCCCATATTCAAAAATGGATAATTCCTATCTTAGCAGAAATCAAAATCAATCAAAATGACAAAATTTAAAGACATCATTGACAAAGCATATACCGCATTTAACGAAAGGAACATTGACAATGCACTTGCAACCATGCAGGAAGACGTTCAATGGTCTAAAGCATGGGAAGGTGGTTATATTAGCGGCCACGAGGAAATAAAACAATACTGGACAAGGCAGTGGAAAGAAATAAACCCGAAAGTTGAAACTGTCGGCTTTTCCGAAAGAGAAAACGGAAGCGTGGAAGTGAGAGTACATCAGAACGTAAAAGACCTTGAGGGAAATTTAATGTTTGACGGAACTGTAAAGCACATTTACACCTTTGAAGACGGACTCATAAAAACTATGGATATTGAGCTTGTAGAAAGTAATTAATAAAAAAAAGCTTCAGTTTTCACTGAAGCTTTTCTTGTGGGCGATGAGGGATTCGAACCCCCGACCCTCTCGGTGTAAACGAGATGCTCTGAACCAACTGAGCTAATCGCCCGTATTTTGTAATTTCTGTCGCGATGTTTGCTTCATTATTACGAGTGCAAATATAGGGCGGTTTTTGATATTTGCAAACATAATCTTGAAAAAAAATTAATTATTTTTCAATCCAAACCCGCTTTATCCGTTAAGCTTTCAATAACTTTCTGTTACAAAACACAATGCACAAACATTACGAAATGAAAAAAAAGCATTTTTTTTCATCACCATAGTAGCTATAGAACCTCAGCTACCACAAAAGTGCTGCCTCCAACATAAATAAAGTCGTTTTCAGCCGAATCTTCCAGTGCTTTTTGATATGCTTCGGTTACGGAACCGTAAATTTTACCCTCTAAACCAAATTCTGCGGCGGCATCACTAAGACTTTTTGCATCCAGTCCACGTGGTATATCCGGCCTGCAAAAATAATAAACTGCCTGTTTAGGCATTAAAGGCAAAACTTCTGTCAGGTCTTTATCATTCAAAACTCCAAAAACAATGCGTAACGTTTCGTATTCCTGCTTTTGCAATTGCGACATCACAATTTTTAATCCATGACTATTGTGAGCCGTATCGGCAATTACTGTAGGCTTATTATGCAGTTGCTGCCATCTGCCCATAAAACCTGTATTTCGGGCAACATGAAGCAAACCCACTTTTACAGCGTTTTCAGAAATCTGGAATTCGTCCTGTAACAGCTCAATAGTTTTTAGCACCGTCTTCCTGTTCTGTTTTTGGTAATCACCGATTAGATCTGACGGGTAATCCTGAACAACCTCATCAGAGGCAAAATACAACGGAGCATTACATTCTTTAGCCTTAGCAACAAAAACAGGTTTTGTCTCATCATTATACTCCCCTATAACCGCAGGAATACCTTTTTTTATAATGCCTGCCTTTTCACCTGCAATTGCGGTCATCGTATTACCTAAAAACTGTGTATGATCCATACCTATATTGGTAATAACCGACACTAAAGGCGTAATTATATTCGTAGAATCCAGTCTTCCTCCAAGACCTGTCTCTATGATTGCTATATCAACTTTTTCTGTTCTGAAATAATCAAAAGCCAAACCAACAGTCATCTCAAAAAAACTAAGATGATTGGCTTCAAAAAAGGTTTTATTAGCCGCTATAAAATCAACAACAAATGCTTCAGAGATATCCTCTCCATTAATCTTAATACGTTCCCTGAAATCCTTTAAATGCGGCGAAGTATATAATCCTGTTTTGTAACCGGCTTCCTGTAATATCGAAGCCAGCATATTCGACACCGAGCCTTTTCCATTGGTTCCCGCAATGTGAATTGTTTTAATTTCCTTTTCAGGATTCCCTAAATGCTCTGCCAGCAGAAGCGTATTGGTCAGGTCTATTTTATAGGCTGATGCCCCCTGTAGCTGGTACATTGGCAACTGGGCAAACATCCATTCTGTAGTTTCTTTGTATGTCATAAATAAAAAAATGACAGAGGTTAATCTGTCATTCAAAAATACTATTTTTATTTATCGTATAGCTTATACTAACTGCTTAAGTGCAATTTCAAATGCCGTGTGGCTTATGTTTTGCTTAGATGAGTTAAGAGCGTGTACATTAGCAATTGCTTTACCAATGATCTCTGAAGCATCTGAGAAGATAGCCTCATCAGTCATGCTAACTTTTTTCTCCATAAAGTAAGCAAATACCCTTGCCATACCACAGTTGGAAATAAAGTCAGGAATAAGGCTCACTTTGCTATCTGTAGCTTCCATAATTGGACCAAAGAAGATCTCTTTATCAGCAAACGGAACGTTAGCACCACAAGAGATAACCTCAAGACCGTTAGCGATCATGTTATCTACCTGCTCTTTAGTAACAAGTCTTGATGCAGCACATGGAGCGAATATCTCAGCACCCATTTTCCATATCTCCTCATTGATTGTCTCAAACGGAACCATGTTATCAGCTACAAGCTTATTACCATCTTTATTAAGGAACAATTTAGTGATTTCTTCGAAAGTGAATCCGTTGCTATTCATAACACCCCCATCACGGTCGATGATACCTACAACTTTAGCACCCATTTTAGCAAGGTAGAAAGCCGCAGCAGAACCTACGTTGCCAAAGCCCTGAACGATTGCTTTTTTACCTTCGATAGAACCTCCGTAAATTTTGTAGTAATGACCAACAGCCTCTGCTACACCATAACCTGTAATCATATCGGCTACAGTATATTTTCTGTTTACATCAGGAGAGAAGGCAGGGTTTTCGATAACTTTTACAACACCCTGACGCAGCTGCCCAATTCTGTTGATTTTATCAGCTTCAGTTGGTTTGAAATGTCCATTAAAAACACCTTCCTGCGGATGCCAAACACCACATTCTTCAGTCATTGGGATAACCTCATGTATCTCGTCAACATTAAGGTCACCACCTGTACCGTAATAGCTTTTTAGTAGTGGAGAAACCGCTTTATACCATCTTTTAAGAACTCCTTCTTTACGAGGATCGGCAGGATCGAAGTTGATACCCGATTTAGCTCCACCGATTGCAGGACCAGAAACTGAGAACTTCACTTCCATTGTTTTAGCAAGCGAAAGCACTTCGTTCATATCAAGTCCTTTTCTCATTCTTGTGCCACCACCAGCAGCACCTCCCCTAAGAGAGTTAATTACTGTCCACCCTTCAGCTTCCGTTTCAGAATCTTTCCAGTTGAATACTATTTCAGGTTGTTTATTTTCAAATTTACTTAGTAAATCTTTCATTTGTTTGTATTTTTATAAATCGGCACAAATATATGAAACATATAAATGTGAATTCTTCATTTTAAACAGAATAATTAAACCGGAAATGAGAATTCAACAACCGCCCCTTTCCCTGGCTGCGATTTAATTTGCAATATTCCCTGAAGAGCATCGGCACGTTTCTTCAGATTTCTTAAACCGATTCCTCCTTTAGCTTTTTCAGGAACAAAACCAACTCCATTATCAGCAACCGTAACAATAACATTATTATCTTTATGACTAACCGTTACTTTTGCATGGCTTGCCCCCGAATATTTATTTATGTTTTGTAATGCCTCCTGGATTATTCTGTACACATTTACTTTACAAATATTAGTCATCAATTCCCAATCTATAGATGGATCAATGTCGGCTTCAAATTCTGTATCAAATGTATTTTTTTGTGAAGTAATCATAAAGCCCAGCATACTTTCAAAACTTTGCTCCTGATTGAAAAGTGCATTTCGGCTAAGGTCGTGTGAAACTCCCCGTATCTCTGATTCAATAGATTGTAACTCTTTAATATATCCTTTTCGCATTAAAACAGATTCTTCATCTGCTTTTTTATTGATAAATTCGAGGTTCAGCCGGACGGCATATATATTATTCAAAATACCATCGTGCAGTTCCATAGCAATACGTGATTTCTCCTCAGTTCTTGCCGACTCTATTTTCCCCTGCTGCTCAAACATAAGCTCGTAAATCTCTTCGTTTGCTTTTTGCTGCTCCTGAACAAGCAAGAGTTCTTTGTTTTTTGAATTTAGGTAATAGATTATAAATATCGCAGCAATAAATAACACAACTACAATAGACACTCCTATAATAAAGCTATTCTTTTTAGCCAGAGCCTCTTTTTCATCAGTAATTCTGGCGGTATCAAACTCAATTCGTGCGAATTTATCTCTGGTATTCTGCGCAATCTTCTGAAGGCTGTCATTCACTTTTATGTACCTTCGCATGTAATAATCATTATTAACCTTATCTATAGCCGTAAGAAGCTTAAGACTTGACAATATATCAGAATTACTTTTATTAGCTTTCGCTTTAGCATAGGCTGTTGTAAGATAACTGATTGCTTTTACAGTATCTTTTTTATATAAAAAATATTCACCGAGACTCACATTACTCGCGATAATCCCGGCTTCTTTTTCTAGCTCCTCACGTATCGCAAGCGATTCATAAAAAAGTTCAGGAAGCTGAGAATTGTCGCCAGATTTATATTTGGCTGTTGCCAGATTATTAAGCAGTTTTGCATAAAGCCCCGATTGCTCCTTAACGCCCGGCATAGTTAACGCCTGGTTATAAATTTCGATAGCCTTTTTGTTTTGCCCCATTTTCACATAAACACCTCCCATATTATTAAAACAGGAAGCTTTGTTTAACGCAATCTGACCACCACTAAATCCTTCTTTCTCAAAATCATCGATAACATCAAAGGCCATCTCGTAATATTTTATCGCTTCATCATTATCATCCTGTCCATCCAGAGAAGAAGCAATAAGATTATAACAATTGTATAAATCTGTAGCTTTATTGTCAATACGTAAATACTTTTGAGCCTTAAAAGCCTCTGATTCACACATTGCAAACAAACCTGCATCATAATAAACATAAGCCTTATACAAAATGGTTTCGCCTACCGACCTGGCCTCTGCTCCTTTAAACTTTACATATAAATCTTCTGCATCTTTATAATAATAAAGAGCACTATCGTTATTTGCTTTTCCATAATAAGAAACACCTGTAAAGTGAAGTCCTTTAGCCATCGATAAAGTATCATTGGCTCTTTTACCAAAGTCATAAACCTTTTTACTGGCATGTATTGACTTATCATATTCATCAAGATTATAATAACTCACTACCGCCTCCCTCATATAATAGCGGGTAAGAGAATCATTTCTGTTATCGGAAACAGCATTAAAAAGCGTATCAGCATAGGCTACTCTTTTTTCCCTGTCTATATCATCTCTGCGAGACAACATGACCATACTATCCAAATGGCTATCAGAGCTTCCATTCTGGACAGTTGCTTTTTTACATGAAGTGGCAAAAAGCAATAACCCTATTAATAATAATTGAAGTTGGCGTATCATTATAATTTTTGAGGCTGCAGTTTATTATAAACTGCAGCCTCAAAAATAATGATTTTTATATTATATAGTTACGCTCTGATTGGAGGTTTTGGAAGATCTTTATCACCATTATCAATAGGGAGAGTTATATCAAAAGATCCTGCTTTAGTATCCTGGATTTCGCTGTCATCAGCAGAACAAGAAACTAGAGATGAGCCAACAAAAGCAACTAAGCAAAGTGTAAGGATAATTTTTTTCATGATAGTAAGGTTTTTATTAGATGTTATGATTTTTTTAAATTCTTTGTTCAGAACCTCGTATTTCCCGTTTGATTCTGAAGCAAAACTACTCAGTAAAACCTTACTGACACAATGATTTACAGCAGGTTTAGTAGAACACATCCATACACGAGTAACTCGACCGATTTGAAGGGTAAATGAAGAATTGTAATCCAAAAAAAATGTTAATTAACAAAAACAACACAATTTAAAACATCAACACAAAACACTACTAAACAAATGAATAGAGTCTACAAAAAAATTACAGGTTAAAAACACGTACTAATTTTTAGTTAAAACTCTTGAAAGCTGAATCTTTAAAGATAATCGGGAGCTATCTTCCTGATAATAGTATCAATATTATCTTTAAAAGTTTTAGAGAAAGAGATAGACAAATCACTATTATTCAAGTAGCATAATGATTTACCGGTATTAATTCTTGAAATGAAGTTACTGTTCACAATATAGCTATTGTGAATCCTGAAAAAATAAAATGGCAAATTAGCCTCATAATGTTTCAGGGTTTTATACGCCGTAAGTTTGCGCCCGTTTTGAAGGTGAAAATCAGTGGTGTTATTATCAGCTTTCAAATAAACTATATCGTGCAAAGAAACAAATTGATAATCTCCGTATGATTTTATGCAAATAGTACTGTTTGCTATAGCAGGGTTTGTCTTTTGGAACTTCAAAAGGCTTTTTCTTAAATCGAACTGATTTAGTGGCGTCAATAAATAATCGAACACCCCTGCCTGAATTGCTTCAAATGCATATTTCGGGGAAGCCGTCAAAGCAATAAAGTATGGAACATTATCTATATAACGGTACAACTCAGATATGATACCCAAAGAAAGGTTACTTTTCTTGTTTTTAGGACAGATTTCCAGAAAAACCAACTGCGGCTGTAGCTCCAGAATTTTATTGATTGCATCCTCTCTGTTTTCAGCAACTCCAACGCAATAGAATTCCGGGAAATCCTCAAATCTCCTTAAGGTTTCCTTGGCATTATCTTTGTTATCATCTACTATCAGGTATGAATATTGCACTTCTTAACAGAGAAAATTTTGCGCAATTTAAAAACATTTGACCTGACAATTTTACGGTTTTCCCGTAATTTTTGTTAATTTTGTTGGAACCATGAGAAGCTTATGCGAGAAGATTTAAATATTTTAATTGTTGACGATCATCCAATGACCGTTAACGGATATGTAAATGTACTATCGGACGAAGAGTTCGAAGATCACAATCTTATTTTCACTAAAGCACTAGATTGTGAACAGGCCTACAAGCTTATTACTGCATCTCAAAACGGCGGTACGGTATTTAACGTTGCTTACCTAGACCTTAGCCTTCCTCCTTATCCGGAGCAAAATATATTTTCAGGACTTGATTTAGGAGTACTTATCCGAAAAACAATTCCGGACTGTATCATAATTATATTAACAATGCATAGTGAAGCATCGCTGGTGGACAGACTCATTAAAGAAATCAATCCTCAGGGAATATTATGCAAAAGTGACATTGATATAGATGAGTTTCTAAATGCATTTAAGATAATCTATGGAGGTGACACATATCTCAGCAATAAAATTGTAAAGTCTTTAAAGGACAAAGTATTTGACAATTACAAACTTGACAATTACGACAAGCAAATACTTATGCGCCTTTCGGAAGGCATTTTAACCAAAAACATCCCTAATTATGTACCGCTTTCCTTAAGCGCTATTGAAAAAAGAAAAGCACAAATGAAAAACATGCTGCTTCAGGGAAAAGGCGGTGACGACCACGAACTTATTGAGGCAATTAAGAAAATGGGAATACTTTAAGACTCATATACAGAACCAGAGCTGTGATCGTGTGCCGCTCCTGTTACACTACTTAAGACATTTACATCACCTCGCAACTTTAATACACCTAGGAGCGCAAAAATAAGCGCCTCTTTAAACTGTATGGTTTTATCATCCGGAACAACTATCACTGTATCCTGAAGCAATTGTTTTAGCCTTCCGATTAAAAAATCATTATAGGCACCTCCTCCCGTTACCAAAAGCTCTCCCGGACCTATACTCATAATTGTATTAGCTATCTGTTGGGCAACGTGCTCAGTAAAAGTTGCTATTTTATCCTCCGCAGAAGCATTATAGCTATCTATTAAGGGCAATACTGTTTCTTTAACAAATTCAAACCCTAAAGATTTGGGATACGGAAGTTTGTAAAATTCAAGCGAGTTCAATTCTGAAAGAAGCGGCAACAACATCTTCCCTTTTGCAGCTATCAATCCCCTGTCATCATACTCCAAACCTAATTGGTTAGCATAATAATTAAGAACGGTATTTACCGGACAGATATCAAAAGCAATACGTTGGCCCTTCTCTTCAAAGGAAATATTTGAAAAGCCGCCCAGGTTAAGACAATAGCGATACGAGGAAAAAAGCAGTCTGTCTCCTATCGGTACCAATGGAGCACCCTGTCCCCCGAGCTGAACATCCTGCACCCTGAAATCGCAAACAGTCTTCACTCCAATAATAGAAGCGATTTCAGGAAGATTACCTATCTGCAACGTAAAACCATTATGCGGCTGATGTAATATAGTATGACCGTGAGAACAAACAGCATCTAGATCATTAATTCCATTACCCTCTATAAATGACTTTATAACACCGCCAAGCAATGCAGTATATTCTTTATTAAGAAGGGTTAATTCATCTTCACTATACCCTACAGCCTCTTTAAGGCGTTTTACCCATAGATCGGAATATGGAACTGTAATAGTTTCCGCTATTGCAAACTCCCATTTACCTGTATTATTGGTAAAAAAAATATGTGCCAAATCCACGCCATCAAGCGAAGTTCCTGACATTACTCCTATAACGTTATAGTTTTCTTTCATCGCGAGGCTAAAATTACGCATTCATATTGAAAAATTCACATTTAATAGCTACATTTGGACGCAATAAAACAAAAAATATAATTTAATTATTATGGATTTTAAACTTACTGAAGAGCACCTGATGATTCAACAAGCTGCGCGTGATTTTGCACAGAACGAATTACTTCCTGGTGTAATAGAAAGAGACGAGAAACAGATTTTCCCGACTGAACAAATTAAAAAAATGGGAGAACTTGGATTTCTTGGTATGATGGTAGACCCTAAATATGGGGGAAGCGGCCTTGATACAATTTCTTATGTACTGGCAATGGAAGAAATCTCTAAAATTGACGCTTCAGCTTCAGTAGTTATGTCGGTAAACAACTCTCTTGTTTGCTGGGGTCTTCAGACGTTTGGTACTGAAGAGCAAAAACAAAAATACCTTACAAAACTTGCTACAGGTGAAGTAATTGGTGCTTTCTGTCTTTCTGAGCCGGAAGCAGGTAGTGATGCTACTTCGCAAAAAACAACTGCAATTGATAAAGGAGACCATTATCTTTTAAATGGTACTAAAAACTGGATCACTAATGGTGGTACTGCAGATGTTTACCTTGTAATCGCTCAGACAGATATTGACAAAAGACATAAAGGTATCAATGCACTTATTGTTGAAAAAGGCATGCCAGGATTTGAAATAGGTCCGAAAGAACAAAAACTTGGTATTCGTGGATCTGACACTCACTCGTTAATGTTTACTGACGTAAAGGTTCCTAAAGAAAACAGGATTGGTGAAGAAGGATTTGGTTTCAAGTTTGCAATGAAAACATTAGCCGGCGGTAGAATCGGTATCGCTTCACAGGCTTTGGGTATTGCTTCAGGAGCTTACGAGTTAGCTTTAAAATACTCTAAAGAGCGTAAAGCTTTTGGTACAGAAATCTGCAACCACCAGGCAATCGCTTTCAAACTTGCAGACATGGCTGTCTCTATCGAAGCTGCACGCCACCTTTGCCTTAAAGCTGCATGGGACAAAGACCAACACAATAACTACGATCTAAGTGGCGCTATGGCTAAACTATACGCTTCTCAGGTTGCTATGGATACAACCATCGAAGCCGTACAGATACATGGAGGTAACGGATATGTAAAAGAGTACCACGTAGAACGACTTATGCGTGATGCAAAAATCACACAGATATACGAAGGGACATCTGAGATACAGAAAATCGTAATTTCAAGATCGATTATCGCACAATAATAAAAACCCGCAAATGCGGGTTTTTTTATGCTTACTATAAAGCAAAAAAATAACCAGTCTCATCTAAAACAGACCGGTTAAAAAATCATTTATTAAATATTAAAAAAAATACACTTTTTTATATTACGCCAACCTCCCTTTAGCAATAAACATTCCACACCATTATACAAAGCCTGAAACCAGTCACAGAAACACCCATCCGTAAAGACTTAAAAATAAAGACTTACCAACAATTTTTACGAGATAAAAAAATCATTCTCTAAATATTCTTTCCCCAAATAAAGCATCAACACATTACCTTCATAAAATGTAATCCTTGAAGAATAATTAATTTATAACTATCAAAAAATAGATATATAATTATTTTTTATCTACCGTTCGTGGGGAAAAAAGTGCATTATATCGAATATTTGTCCGATACTTTTTCTGACGTACTCTTCTTTTCTACTTTTATGTCAAACCTTACTTATTAAGCATCTTTAAAAATAACTTTTATGAACATTATTGGGCAACGAATTAAAAAACTAAGAGAAGATAAAGGCATAACTCAGGAAACTATGGCGCAACAGCTTGATGTTACACAAAGTAACTATGGCCGTCTTGAAAAAGATGACAGAAGGCTAAACGTTGTAAAGCTTCTTAAAATAGCCAGGATACTTAACGTAAACATCTCTTACATGTTTAACGAAACTATTACCGAAATTGACTCTGACGACAGCCAAATGCTAAATGGCGCGAATAAAGAAGTTTACAACATCCTTGTTGAAAGCCTGAGAGCAGAGATTCAGCACCTTAAAGATGAAATCAATTTTTTAAGGATAATGGTAAAAAGCTAAGGCTAAAAATTATACTTTAAATATTTTTGTACCGTTTTTATAAGATATTAAAAACTACTACTTTTATCTGATGGTACAAAAACCAAAAGCTGTAAAATATAAGATTATAACCGGATACGTACTGCTATTAGCAATGGCAGTATTATCCGTTTGGCTTGTATACACAGAGATTTCTAAACTTGCCAACCCTGCAAAAACTAACGAAGAACAAAAGATTCTTCGTATCAGTACTACAATAGCAAATCTTTATGCTTCTGAGGCAATTGGACGAAATTCTATCCTTACCGAGAAAAAGGCCGATTTTCAGAATTACAGCATCCTTATAGACAACATACACCTTGAAATTGACTCCATTAAAAAGGATGTTGACCCTGTACAGATAGCCAAATTTGATTCTATAAAATTACTGATAGACCGCAAGCGAAACAGTATCAGCGAGATTATAGCCTACCATAAACAATACGGCAGAAAAAAAAATATCAGCCAGGCCATTGAAGGTATTTACCATACTAAAGATTCGATTGTAAATACTAAAAAATCCATTGAGGCTACGAAATCATACCCGGGTAAACAATCCGTAAACGCTATTCTTTCTCCTCGTTTGAGAGAAGCATTAAGCAAACCTACCGTACCGAATGATTCTCTGGCGATGGCATACTCAAAAGTACTTATTGACCTTATTTTAAAAGAGAAAGAACAAGACCGGATGATGTTTGAGAAGGAACAACATTTACTGGATGAAAACCGTATTATATCAGATCAGTTAAGAAAAATCCTGACATCAGTTGAAGAAGAGTTTCTGCAAAAGTCATATCAGCAAATAAGAAAATCTCAGTTAAGCATGCAAAAACTGGTTGAGAACGTTGCATGGATAGGAGCTTTGGCATTACTCATTTTAATTACGTTTGCATGGATTATTATACGTGATTTGAGTATAAACCAAAAGTACAGAAGGCAACTTGAGATTTTAAACCAGGAAAATGAAGAACTCCTGAGAACCAAAACCATGCTAATGGCTACTGTAACGCACGACCTGCAAACTCCTCTTGGCAGCATTATAGGTTTCCATGACCTTATTAAAGACACAGCAGTAACCGGTAAACAAAAGCAGTATCTTAATAACATTAATGAATCGGCAAACTATATCCTTAAGTTAGTAAATGATCTTTTAGATTTTTCAAGACTTGAAAACAACAGGATATCTATAGAAAAGACACCTTTTAACATTAAAAATGTTATAGAGAATACCTGTAAAACCCTCGAACCAATGGCTACAAATAAAGGCATTGAGCTCAACTGGGACATTACAGAAGACCTAAATGCAAATTTTATTTCAGATCCTTACCGCATTAAGCAGGTACTGACCAATCTAGTCAGCAACGCTATTAAATTTACCCCTGAAGGATCAGTTGAAGTTACAGCTAAGATCGACGGAGAAAACATTACTATTTCAGTAATTGACACCGGTATAGGAATCTCAAGAAAAAAACACGATGATGTTTTCAAGGAGTTTACTCAGGCACATTCCGGTATAGAAAAGAAATTTGGAGGTACCGGATTAGGCCTTACTATCTCTAAAAAAATAATTGAACTTCTTGGCGGCCAAATTACTCTTGAGAGTGAGGAAGGTCAGGGCTCAATATTTACTATCATAATACCGTGTACGCCTTCTGAGTCTAATTTCATTGTCAGCGAAAACGCATCACAAGATGAAGATGATAATTATTCGCACTTAAAAGGAAAGAAAATCCTGATCGTAGATGACGACAATATGCAGCTGGCGCTAATGAAAGAATTATTTTTAAACTATCCTGCTGTAGTACAAACCGAGATCAACGCTTCCTCAGTAATTTCCATACTGGAAAAAGAATACTTCGACCTCATACTTACAGACATCCAAATGCCTTCTATCGATGGTTTCGAGTTGGTACGGCTGATTCGCACCAATCCTGATAAGCACATAGCATCAATCCCTGTTATTGCATTATCCGGCAAAAGAGATCTTACGCAAAAAGATTTTGTTGATGGAGGATTTAATGCAAGCCACCCAAAACCTGTTCAGTTAAAACAATTACTTGACTTAATTTCGGAAATTATAAGTGGAACAGCAGTTCGTAAAACAGCTATTATAGTCAAAGAAAGCATTGAGCACGAAATTGAAGAAGCACCTCTATATAATTTACGAAGTCTCGCGCAATTTACTTATAATGACCCTGAATCCCTGAAAACAATACTGAGGACATTTATAGAAAGCGTAAAGGAAAATTGCAGCGCATTACAAGATGCTGTTGAAGCCCAAAACGAACAGGCGTTATCTGAAACTGCACATAAAATGATTCCTATGCTTAAGCAAATGGAAGTGCACAGCATCTATACATTATTGGAACCCTTAGAGGACAGAACCCATGAGATGACATGGCCCGAAATCCAGAACTATGTAAACGATATTTGCAGCCGACTCGTTGTATTGTGCGAAGCCTATGAAAATGAAATGAATTAAAGCTCTATATTATAAAGCTTTAATTTATTATAAAGCGTTTTCCTGTCAATATTCAGTAAAACGGCAGCTTTAGATTTATTGAAATTAGCCTTTTCGAGTGCAAGTCGTATCACCTGTTCTTCATCTGCCTTAGCGTAACCGGAAAGTGAGCCTTCATCTTTAGATGCTTCAAGCATTTCATGTGGCAGTACTTCTAAATGAATCAGGTTTGACTTTGTCAACAAAACAGATCTCTTGATAATGTTTTTCATCTCTCTTAAGTTACCTGGCCATTCATAGCTTTTAAAGAGTTTTGTAACATCTGCATCAAAGCCTTCGACATCTTTTTCCAAATCATTATTGGCCTGAGCCAGAAAATGATTAGCAAACATCATGATATCCTGTTTTCTTTCTGAAAGGCGCGGTGCTTTAATAGAAAATTCATTTAACCTGTGATATAGGTCTTCCCTAAAATCGCCTCGTTTTACAGCCTCTGTAAGATCTTCATTGGTAGCTGCAATTACTCTTATGTCTACCTGAATTTCCTGATTACTTCCAACCGGTTTTATTTTTCGTTCCTGAAGCGCTCTTAAAAGCTGTACCTGTACTTCATACGAAAGATTGCCAACTTCATCCAAAAATAAAGTTCCTTCATTAGCCGCCTCAAAATGCCCCGTCTTATCATTAACAGCTCCTGTAAATGAACCTTTAATATGCCCGAAGAATTCACTCGACGCAAGGTCTTTGGGTATTGCACCACAATCTACAGCAATAAAAGGCTTTTTAGCTCTTTTACTAAGCAGATGTATCGATTGTGCGATATACTCTTTTCCGGTTCCACTATCGCCTATAATCAGCACCGACATATTGGTTGGTGCTACAAGCTCGATGTGTTCATGTAATCGTAAGGAATCACTGCTTATGCCTTTTACAAAAGATAAAGGAGAAGTACTGCTTTTCTTTTCTTTGATTTTGGCCGGAGGATTTTCTTTGGCCGATTTTTTGGTAAGGGCCAAACCTATGGTGTGAAGTATCTCATCAGGATTAATAGGTTTGCCAACATAATCAAAAGCTCCTGTTTTAATCGAATTTACCGCTGTCTTAATATCGGTATATCCTGTCATGAGTATAACCTGAGTATCGAGAGAGATTTCTTTAACCCGTTTAAGTATTTTGAGGCCATCGCTATCAGGAAGTCTTATATCTGTTAAAACAACATCAAAAACCTGCTTATTGATGAATTCTTCTGCTTCCTGTCCGTTAAATGCATTTGTGACATCAAAACCTTTTTTTTGCAAAAAGGTTTTCAGCATTACACAAAAAGCAGTATCATCATCAATTACCAGTATCTTAGAACTCATGAGCTATAAAAATAATATCTACAAATGTAACTGTTTTGGGGGTTAGTAGATGTTAATAAAAAACAAAAGGAGACGCTCCCGTCTCCTTCTATTCGAAGAAAAAATTCTTCAATCACCTTACTATATATTTTTAGCTTACTTAGCTTCTTCTTTTATAAAATCACCAGTGTCTTTATAATAAACATTAATTATTTTATCATTCTTTTTCAACACTAGTTTATATTCATTGTTTTCATTCACAAAGACTTCATTAAGAGAATAACCGCTATACCTGGCACTTGCTTTTTTTAATACCTGCGAAGGTATTTGATTACCTTCAATCTTCTTAAAAAGAACCTCTTGAAATAAGTAAAACAACTTAATGTCATTTATCGTAGCAGAACTGTAGGATGAAAAACTTATTACAACAAATATTGAAAATAAAAAGTTTTTCATAAATCATTCCTGCTTTGATACTTAATACATATGAAATAACCATACCAAAAAGACATTAAAGCACAAAACACACATAAAGAACTAACAAACAAACAATTAAGAATACAAAGTCAAATTTTAGCAATATCTCATAATTGTGGAATTCCACAACTTATTGTAGAAATTCCACACTTTTAATAGTTAACGGATCATTGAAAAATGTCCTTTATGAACTTTACCATCTTTCCTGATTACCACAAACCAATAATCTGTTGCAGGTAATGGCCTTCCATTAAAAGTACCGTCCCATCCGGCATCGGTAGGTGTAAAGCCCGATAATAGTTTACCATATCTGTCATAGATAAAGATTCTTGCTTCAGGTTCAAACCAGGAATACTCAAGACGCCACTTTTCATTAATTCCATCACCATTGGGTGTAAAGAATTTTGGATAATTCAATAGTACCAATTCCTCCGAAACAACTCCACAACCATTCTTATCCCTGATATATATAGTATAAACACCCGGCTTAAGTCCGTTGAAATAAGGATTGTCCTGATAAATATCATTATCAAGTGAATACTCATAACTACCCGGACCACTTGCATTAATTATTATGGAATTCTGATTTTCTGTCCAGTCCTTAATATCTAAAGACCATGTATCAGGTGGTCCGGAAGGAATTACTGTTATTGTAGCTTCTTCAGCACAGACAATCCCGTCATACTCATTACCAATTTTCACCCAGTAGCTACCCGGTTGAGTTATTTTAACCGTACGTGTAGTCTCACCTGTAGACCATTCATAACTATTATATCCCGGATCAGCAGAAACAGTTACACTATTATCATCCGAACAAAGAATGTAATCTTTCTTCATTTTAATCTCGGGATATTCTGAAAGCCTCAGTTGAAACGAAACAACATCATGGCATAATGGAATGTGATTATGAATAAGACGGGCGTATATCGTCTCAGGATTAGCTGTATTGGTATGTAGGGTTGGTATGGCATTAATACCGTTCTCAGCATCTTCTTCACTTAAATAATACGTTACTGTATATATTGCTGCCGGCTGGTTTTCTAAGATCAGTGGTGTTTGTGTTTGTAAATCAAATTCGGATATCATACTATCTGTAGTATCAACGCACAAAACCATATCACCCGGATCATGTGCATTGGTTAATTCCGGTAACTGCCTGATATCAACTTCTATTTTACCGACAAAACCGCAGGCATCTTCAACCAAAAATTCATATTTCCCGGGATCGAGACCTGAAAATATATTATTATTACCATTATCTAAAAAAAATGGCACATCATCTTTATTGATTATACTATAATGCAAAGGCGCAAATCCTGTCGCATCTACGTAAATATCATTACTGTTTTGATAACAGGAAAGATTATAAACGCTTTTTACATTAACACCATCGGTATATTCAAATGTTGAAAGAGCACCAAAACAAGATTTGATATTTTGAGGGCTTACATAATTTTCAAAATATTTAATTACCCTGAACATTCCTTCATATTCGAGGGCGGTTAAGGTTTGTCCATTTACTAATGATATTGAATTATTTGTTGTAGGCTCGCTCCCTTCCGTAAAAACAACTCCGGTTACCGGATGTCCCCATATGTTAGTTTGAGGATCAATTAATTTCTGTAACCAGTAAGTAGGCGGATCTCCTAAATTATTAGTAACATTATCCGTTAGACTTAGATCATAGTTACCACAATTACGCACAAAAGTGACTGCATTACCTGCTGATGAACTATCTTTTACATTTACAGAAACCGTTCTTTCAATGCCACAAATATCCACACCCATAAAAGTATAGGTCCCGGCAGGTAACCCATCCATAAAGAATATGCCTGTATTATCTATATAATTACTTACATCAAAAGGCAATGTCTGTTCAAATTCAGCAGGCGCATCAGTCATCGTTAAAGACACCAGTTTTCCATTTCCACTACTTACCCTTATTCCGCCACTATTTTCAACACAACTACTAACAGAAGAAGCTAAAAAATCCTTTTCCTCAAAATCAGGAATCAGAACAGTTACTTCATATTCTTTTCCGCATTCATCAGTAATTTTCAATTTATATTCTCCTTTTGGAATATTAGTCAAGATCAAATTACCATTGTTATTAATATTGGCCGATACATCTTTAGGCAGGGTATTGGAAGCCTCATAATCATCCGGTGCTTCAATGACAAAAGCAGACACAATTTTACGATCAGGTACAGCAACAGCAATTCTTCCAAACTCGGAATAACAACCATTGTTACTTCCTCCAGCTGAAGGTTCAACAATTTCATCTTTAATCTCAAACTCATACGACATGGTATTCCCACAATGATCAATAATCTCAACTGTATATTCTCCTTCGGGAACAGCCGTCTCCGGATCACCATATATAATGGCTCCATTTTCATTAAAAGGTCCCGGATGTGTATTGTTAAAAGCAGTTGGATCAAATCCTTCAGGAGAATCAGTAAAATTTATGGTAAAAGGAGGAACAAAATTTGCCACAGAAATCGTTAGGTAATGTTCACCACAAGGCAGGATTATATTAGGAACATGACTGATCGAGGCCTCAGGATTTAAACTCATAGCATCGCTGGTATATTCACTATTGCATCCATCTGTAATTTTCAACGTATAAGAATACTCTGAATCTCCAACTGAAAATGTTTGTGACAAGGATAATTCAATTGCATCACCGCTCTCAAAAGTTTGCTCAAATACAGTAGGAGGCTCACCATTTGAAGGAGTGAATGTGTATTCTATAGTCAAAGGATAAGTTATAGAAATACCCTCTCCATAAGAAATAGTATTTATTACAGTAACCGTATCGCAATCCCCGTTAACATCACTATTATATTCAGGAGCAGAAATAGCTGGCGGACCTGGACTGGCAGCTAACGTATAAGTCGTAACATCGGCATTCCCACATTCATTAAATACCCTAACTATATATATACCTGCTGGTAAACCTTCAAACACATTCGAATTTTGTGCTGGTCTTACTACAGGTCCCGATGTTATTTCATACAACACACCAGTACCCTCCGTCACAGTTACGATCATGTTAGCACCTTCTACACAAGCCTGATTTGTAGCACTAACATAAAAATCTAAAGGCGCGGGAATCTTAACAATAGTAGCCTGTGCTATTTCGGTATTACTCTCTTGTCCCAATGATTGAACAGCGACAACTTTATAATCACCCTCAGCCAAGCTACCTAAAGTATTAGCAGAAGAAATAGAAATTGGATTTGTTTGATCAGGAAGTTTATATACGGTATATTCAAAACTGGAACCCGGTGTAGCATTATTTATTATAAATAACATGCTCCCATTTCCGTTACAGGTTTCATCTGAAACAGTGATTTCTATATCAAAATCCTCAAGTTGCGCATATGCAGATACAGAGAATGCAAGAAATACGAATAAAAAGCAACACAACGATTTATAACTCTTAAAACAACAGTCACCTGTAAACGACAATAGCTTCATACGAAAACTTTATAACAGTTAAAAATATGCTAATATTAGTTAAATTTAATTTAAGTTAAAAATATGCAACCATAAAAATCAGCAATCTATAACTATCACTACATAGTACGTAATAAATACTATTTTGGTTTTAACTCATATAAACATTTATCTTGTAAAAACAGTTATAAAACAAAAAACCCTATCGCACGGGATAGGGTTTTCAAAAGATCTTATCTTCCTACAGTACCAATAATGCTATAAAACAAAAAAACTTCATCGTAAATGATGAAGGATTTTTAAAAGGCACGAGGCCTTCGGCTGAATTGGCGCAGCAAAGGCGACTACCCCCGATAGCTATCGGGGCTACCACAAATTACAGTACCAACAGTGCTATAAAACAAAAAACCCTTCATCGTAAATGATGAAGGGTTTTCAAAATAAAGGCGACGACATACTCTCCCACAAATTGCAGTACCATCTGCGCAGTCGGGCTTAACTTCTCTGTTCGGGATGGGAAGAGG